>JAJZTZ010000010.1 GCA_021847305.1 Pseudomonadota bacterium
GCGCCTGCATCACCTGGAACGCATGGTGCAGGATATGCTTGGCTTCGTGCGGGGGCGGTCGGGCTTGTTGCGCGAGTCGGTTGAGCTTGCTGAACTGATGGCGGACCTGAATCAGATCGTGCAGCCGCTGATGGTAGATCGGCAGATTGATTACCATATCGGTGCGCCGTCCGACCGGCTGGTGCTGCAGGTCGACCGCAAAGCCCTGCTTGGCGCGCTGGTGAATGTGCTGGAAAATGCCATGCAGTTTTGCGGCAAACCGGGCCGGATCGAATTGCTGGTGCAAACCGATGCGGACAGAATTTGCTGGCGAGTGAAGGACAATGGCGCTGGTTTGTCCGAGAGCGTCATGAACCGCCTGTTCGAGCCGTTTGTGACCACCCGCAGCGAGGGGACCGGTCTGGGATTGGCGATTGTGCGTAATGTGGTCACGGCCCATGGTGGTCGAGTTTCTGCCAGCAATGCAGAAGATGGCGGCGCGCAGATTGAAATCTGTCTGCCGCTTGGCGGAAGTCTTGAGGTGTAAAGAGTGAGTTCATTGCCGGTATTGGTGGTAGAAGATGATGCGCCACTGCGCGAGGCGCTGTGTGACACGCTGCAGTTGGCGGGGTATTCGGTCATTGCAGCGGCCGATGGGGGCGAGGCGCTAGGGCTGTTGCAGCAGCAGTCCGTCGGCATCATCGTCAGTGATGTGCAGATGCAGCCCATGGACGGTTTGACCCTGCTACATCGGGTACGCGAACTGACGCCGCATATTCCGGTGCTGATGATGACGGCGTTCGGCGACATTGATCATGCGGTAAAAGCCATGCAGGCAGGGGCGTGTCATTACCTGGCAAAGCCGTTTGAGCCGCAGCGGCTGCTGTCCGAAGTTGCCCGTTTCATGCTGACCGCCGGTAATGATGTGGCAGGTGAGGCGCTGACTGAAGATGCCAGAATGGCCGAAGTGCTCGGGCTGGCAAAGCGCGTTGCCCTATCCGATGCAACCGTGCTGATTACCGGAGAAAGCGGAACAGGCAAGGAAGTGCTGGCCCGCTATATTCACCGTCACAGTACACGCGCGGACAAGCCTTTTGTGGCAATCAACTGTGCCGCTATTCCTGAAGCGTTGCTGGAAGCCACATTATTCGGCCATGAAAAGGGCGCCTTTACCGGTGCCGCTCAGGCGCAGGCCGGCAAATTCGAGCAAGCGCAGCATGGGACCCTGTTGCTGGACGAGATTTCGGAAATGCCGTTGCTGCTGCAGACCAAACTGCTGCGGGTTTTGCAGGAGCGTGAGGTTGAGCGGGTAGGGGGGCGCGCTACTATTACTCTGGACATCAGGGTCGTTGCTACATCCAACCGGAACATGGCTGATGAAGTGGCAGCGGGTCGCTTCCGCGAGGACCTTTACTATCGGCTCAATGTTTTCCCTCTCGAACTGCCGCCACTGCGGTTGCGTCGGGCCGATATTCTGCCGCTTGCCGTTCAGTTTTTGCGCCGCTACGCTCAGAAAATGCAGCGTGGGACAATGGAACTGGCCGCCACGGCCGAACAGGCGCTGCTGCAGCATAGCTGGCCGGGAAATGTACGTGAGCTGGAAAATGTGATTCAGCGGGCGGTTATTCTTGCTCCGGCGAATACCATTGAGGTGGCGCATCTATTCTTGCCTTCAAGCGGGCAGGTGGAGGCGCCAAAGGTCGCGGCGCTGGCGCCAGAGCCGGCTACGGATATGAAATCGCTGGAGCGGCAGCATATTCTCGATGCGCTCAAGGCGGCCAATGGTGTGCGCAAGGTGGCGGCCGAAAGGTTGGGGATGAGTGAACGCACCTTGCGGCACAAATTACAGCAATACAAATCCGAGGGCTGGTTGCAGGAAGAGGGGAACTGAGGTCTTTGCAGTGCGACCGCCGAGAAAATCAGCCCCCTCGCAACAGCCCCTTCAACAGCTTGGTGTTGCAGAAACAAGTCGGCTATAATTGACCGGAATACGGTTGTGGTCGGCGCACAAAAAGGCGCGTCGCAAAGGCACGCTGTGCAGCGGGAGAGGCGTATGGATACACAGGGTATTGATCAGTTACTGGCGCAAATGCGAACCGCGGCCGCGATGGCGGCTGGCGAAAAGCCGTCTTCTGCCGCTGCGGCGACCGGAGCGGATGCGCCTGATTTTGCTGCAATCCTGAAGGGGTCTCTCGACCAGGTGAATGCGCAGCAGCAGCAGGCGGATTCGATGGCCAAACAATACGAACTGGGCAATCCCGATGTGCCGCTGCACGAAGTCATGATGTCATTGCAAAAAGCGAACCTGAGTTTCCAGACCATGGTACAGGTGCGCAATCGTCTGGTGACGGCTTATCAGGAAGTGATGAATATGCCTGTGTAAGGCAGGTGCTCGCTGTCCCGCGCTGAAATTATAATTACAACGATTTAGGAAAGCCTGAAAGACGTGTCAGATTCAGGATGGGGTTGGAGTGGTCATTTTTTTTTCGGACACGAAGGTGCGCCCGGCGTGAGGCCAGGTATCAGGAGCGTTAGCGCTATTCTTCAGGTCGCTGGCTTGGTGAGGTTCTGATGGCGCTTGCACCACAGGATATTCTCAATCGATTGAGAGCCAACCTTTCCCGGATGGGGAACGGCCAGAAGGTTGCGCTCATGCTCGGCGCGGCCGCCTCGATCGCCATTATTGCTGCGCTCTGGATGTGGGCCAAGACACCAGATTACCGGGTGCTTTACAGCAATCTGTCGGAAAAAGATGGCGGCGATATCATCACGTCGCTGCAGCAGCAGAATATTCCCTACAAGATTGAAGGCGGCGGTGCCGTCATTTTGGTGCCTTCCTCGCAGGTGTACGACCTGCGCTTTAAAATGGCTGCTCAGGGGTTGCCCAAGGGGGGCAATGTAGGTTTTGAGTCGCTGCAGAATCAGAAACTCGGTGTCAGTCAGTTCCTCGAACAGGTCAATTACCAGCGCGCGCTGGAGGGCGAACTGGCCCGCACGATCGAATCGCTTTCGGCGGTTGATGGTGCGCGTGTGCATCTGGCGATCCCCCGCCCCAGCGTGTTTGTGCGCGAACAGGAAAAACCGAGCGCGTCCATCGTGCTGTCGCTGCGCGCGGGCCGGGTGCTCGATCCGGGGCAGGTTAACGGCATCATTCACTTGGTGGCGGCGGCCGTACCCGATTTGCCTGCCTCCAACGTTACGGTGCTGGACCAGACCGGTGCCATGCTCAGTCGCAATACCGATTCGTACACCCAGGACGGGCTGAATCCGACGCAGCTGGAATACCGTCATGCGGTAGAGCAGAGCTATATCAAGCGCATCACCGGTATTCTTGAGCCCATTGTCGGGCCCGGTAACGTCAAGGCCCAGGTGTCTGCTGATCTGGATTATGCCCAGTCAGAGCAGACTTCCGAGATTTACAAGCCGAATCCGACTCCTGCCGACAGCGCGGTACGCAGTCAGCAAACCATTGAGACCATCAGCGGTAGCGGCACTAATCCGTCGGGTGTGCCCGGCGCTCTGTCGAACCAGCCGCCGGGTGCGGCCACGGCGCCCATCACGGCTCCTGCGGGCGGGCAGCAGCCGGCAGCCGGCAGCACCGCGCCGGCTAGCAATATCCACAAGGAAACCACGATCAACTATGAAGTTGATAAAACCATCCGTCACACCAAGTTGCCGGTCGGCGCTGTCAAGCGTCTGTCTGTGGCGGTTGTGGTCAACTTCAGGCAGATTCCCGATAAAGATGGCAAAACCACCTCCAAGCCCCTGTCCCCGGCTGAGCTGGATCAGGTGAGCAATCTGGTGCGCGAGGCCATGGGGTTTGATCCGTCACGCGGGGATTCGGTCAAGGTGGTCAATGCTTCCTTTGCACCGCCGGAGGCCGCGCCGGATGTGCCGATCTGGAAGGATCCGGACAATGTCTCGTTTGCCAAGGATCTGGTCAAGAACCTGCTGATTGCCGGGGTGATCCTGTATGTCGTATTTGGCGTGTTGCGTCCCATGCTGCGTACCCTGATGACGCCTCCGCCCCGTCCTGAGCCGGAAGAAGAGCAAGCGGAGGATATGGTTCATCTGGGCGGTGGCGGCGCTGAAGGCGGTTTGCCGCGCCACGTGAGCTATGACGACAATCTGCGTATTGCCAAGGAACTGGCGAAGGAAGATCCTGTCATTGTGGCCAATGTGGTCAAAGAATGGGTGGGGCAGGAATAATGCCGGACGGCCTGACTAAAAGCGCTATCCTGTTGCTGTCGCTGGGGGAAGACGAGGCAGCCGAGGTATTCAAGTACCTGTCGCCCAAGGAAGCGCAGAAGCTGGGTATGGCGATGGCGGCGCTCAGTAATGTTTCGCGTGAGGAAATTTCCGGCGTGTTGTCGGAGTTCCGTCACAAGGCCGCGGAAAAAACCTCGCTCGGCAGTTCGTCTGACGAGTATATCCGCTCGGTATTGACCAAGGCGCTGGGCAACGACAAGGCGGCCAACCTGATCGAGCGGATTCTGCACGGCGGCGACACCAGCGGGATCGAAAGTCTCAAGTGGATGGACGCAGCCTCGGTTGCAGAACTTATCCGTAACGAGCACCCGCAGATCATTGCCACGATCCTCGTGCATCTCGATCGCGATCAGGCCAGCGACATCATCAAATATTTCCCCGAGCGCTTGCGTACCGACGTGATTCTGCGTATTTCCACGCTGGAGGGCATTCAGCCGGCGGCCTTGCGCGAGCTCAATGATGTGCTCACCAAGGTGCTGGCCGGCGGCGACAAGATCAAGAAATCCGCCATGGGTGGTGTGCGCGCTGCGGCCGAGATTCTCAACTTTTTCGGTTCGCAGGATGAGGCGGCTGTGATCGCCGGAGTGCGCGATTTTGATCCCGATCTGGCGCAGAAGATTCAGGATGAGATGTTCGTCTTCGACAACCTGCTTGATCTGGATGACCGCGCTATCCAGCTGTTGCTGCGTGAAGTCCAGTCCGATTCGCTGATCGTTGCCATGAAAGGCACTCAGTCCGAATTGCGGGAAAAAATCTTCAAGAACATGTCCCAGCGCGCCGCTGAAATGTTGCGCGATGACCTGGAAGCCAAAGGCCCGGTGCGTTTGTCTGAAGTCGAGGCAGAACAGAAAGAAATCCTCAAGATCGTACGGCGCCTGGCTGAAGAGGGGCAGATTGTCCTAGGCGGCAAGGGTGGAGAGGAAAGCCTTGTCGAATAGGGTTATTCCCAAAGAGCAACTCACCGCTTACCAACGGTGGGAATTGGGTTCCTTTACTGAAGGGGACGCGCCTCAGGAGCAGGGCGCCCTTGAGCCGGAAACCGAGTCGCCGCCTGTTGCCTTGCCCACCGCCGAGGAAGTGGAGGCCATTCACCAGCAGGCAAGGGATGAGGGCTACCAGGCCGGCTACGCTGAAGGGCATCAGGCCGGTGCAGAAGAAAGTCAGCGTTTGCATGACTTGTTGCAATCCGTTTCAGCCGAGTTGGCACAACTGCAGCAGCGTCTGGCGCAAGACGTGCTGACATTGTCACTGGACCTGGCCGCCCACATGGTGCGTCAGGCGATCAAAGTGCATCCCGAACTGGTGTTGAATGTCGTGCGCGAAGCGCTTGAAACAATGGGCCACGCAACCCAGCCGTTCAAAATTCTGCTCAATCCGGCCGACGCCGATCTGGTACGGGCAACCTTGGCGGAAGAGTTGCCTCATGCCAGTTACGTGATTCTTGAGGACGCTGAAGTGGGAGCGGGCGGCTGCCGTATCGAAAGTACCCAGGGCGATATCGATGCCACTCTCCAGACAGCCTGGAAGCAGGCCCTCACAGCGCTTGGGCGCGACGGTGACTGGCTGGAATGATGTATGTCAGCCTTTCTCGGTGATATCACCACATTCCTGCATAACTGTTCCGAAGCCGTATCCGTTGCTCCACGACAGGCCAGCTGTGGCAGACTGACGCGCGTTGCCGGACTGGTGATGGAGGCCGTCGGTCTGCGTCTGGCGGTGGGCAGTGGCTGCCTGGTGTACTTGCCGGATGGTCACGCAGTCGAGGCTGAGGTGGTGGGCTTCTCCGGCGATAAACTGTTTTTGATGCCGTCGACCGATGTCTATGGCCTGACTCCGGGGGCGCGGGTGGTTGCTGCCGAGGCACCGGCCCTGTTTCCGCCCGTTGTGGGTGGGGGAATCGTCTCGCGCAAACGCATGAGTGACAAGGCCAAGCAGATCCCGGTTGGCGATGCCTTACTGGGGCGGGTAATTGATGGTGCCGGACGGCCGCTCGATGGCAAGCCGTTGCCGCCTTTGCCCGATAAGACACCGTTGCAGAGCCGTCCTTTCAATCCGCTGGAACGGGTGCCCGTGCGTGATGTGCTGGATGTGGGTGTCAAAGCGATCAATGCGCTGCTGACAGTCGGGCGCGGACAGCGCATGGGGTTGTTCGCCGGTAGCGGCGTGGGCAAAAGCGTTTTGCTCGGCATGATGGCTCGTTATACCACGGCTGATGTGGTGGTGGTCGGGCTGATCGGCGAGCGTGGCCGCGAGGTAAAGGATTTTATCGAGAATATTCTCGGCGAAGAGGGATTGACCCGAGCGGTGGTGGTTGCCGCCCCGGCTGATACGCCGCCGCTGCTGCGCCTGCATGGCGCATCCTATGCGACGGCCATAGCCGAGTACTTTCGCGATCGCGGCCTGAATGTGTTGCTGATCATGGATTCGCTGACCCGTTACGCAATGGCGCAACGGGAAATCGCCCTGGCGATCGGCGAGCCCCCTGCAACCAAGGGCTATCCGCCTTCCGTATTTGCCAAGCTGCCGCAACTGGTTGAGCGGGCCGGTAACGGGCGCGAGGCGGGGGGCTCCATCACCGCTTTCTACACGGTTTTGACCGAGGGCGATGACCTGCAGGACCCGATTGCCGACAGTGCGCGCGCCATTCTTGATGGCCACATCGTGCTGTCGCGTTTCCTGGCGGATCAGGGCCATTATCCGGCAATCGACATCGAGGCCTCCATCAGTCGGGTGATGACTGATCTGGTTACACCGGATCAACTTGGGCAGATCCGGCGCTTCAAGCAGCTTTACTCGCGTTATCAGCGCAGCCGCGACCTGATCGCCGTGGGTGCCTATCAGCGTGGTAATGACCCGATACTGGATGAGGCGGTGAGCCGTTATCCGCAACTGGAAGCATTTCTGACCCAGAACATGATGGAACGCTCGACATACGCAGAAAGCCGCAACATGCTTTCCATCGTGTTGCAATAATGGCGGCCCGGGACTTGCACGCCTGAGGGCGGGCAACTATTCTCGGATTACATCGCATATCAGCAAGAGAATCTCAGATGGCGCAGCAGTTTCCCTTACAGGTGTTGTATGACCTGGCCAGCAGCAAGCTGGAAGAGGAGGCGCGTACCCTGATGGAGCTCAAGGCGCAGTGGCAGCAGGCCGAGGGCAAACTGCGGCAGTTGCAGGGCTATGAGGAAGAATATCGGACGCGGCTGCATCATTCGGCGCAGGGAGGATTTTCCGTATCCTTGCTGCGTGATTACCAGACCTTTCTGGCGAAACTTGCTTCGGCTGTACAGTTGCAGGAGAGCGAGGTCGAGCGTTGCAAGTTGCGCTGGCAGGATCAGTATGGGGTGTGGCAGGCGGCAGACCGTCAGCTGCAAGCCTATACCGTGCTGCAAACCCGCTTCCAGCAGGAGCGTAATGCGCGGGAAAACCGGCTGGAACAGAAGGAGCTTGATGAGTGGGCGCGCAAGTTCTTTTATCAGCATCAGCAGAAAGATCATTAGAGCAGCGACGTCACCCGTGGGGTCTGGCATGAGTCTTGCTGTAATCCTTGCAATGATTCGCTAGGAGGTTATCTATGGCAGGCAAAATTCCCGCTGTTGTAGCCACCCCTGCTGCCGGTGCCGGTAGCATTCAGGTGGTTTCCACGGTTTCGGCCGGGCAGTCCGCGGCTGGAGCGGACGGACAGGCCATGTCATTCAAGGATGCTTTGTCGCAGGGGGTGGCTGATCTCAAGCTGGCCGGACTGGGGCAGCTGGCTCTTGCTGCGGGTGATAAAAATGCCGGGCAGGGGCGAAAAATGTCAGATAGCGAGGGTCAAGTGCTTGATCCTGCAGCCGATGCTGCGGCGCTTGCCGGGGCGGCGGCACTTCAGGCGGTGCCGTTGTTGCAGCAGCAGATTGTGCCGAATTCCGGGCAAGCAGGCTCGGCAATGGCCTCGTCGGACGGCAAATCCATCGCGGCGCTGTCGCTTGCTTCAAGCACAACCTTGTCCGGCAGTGGGGCGGGTGTTAAGGCTCTGGATAAAGATGCGCTTTCAGTGGCTGCGGGCGCTATCGCGGCTGACGGTAAACTGGCTGACGGGCAAGGGGCGGTTGCGGCAAAATTTGCCGTATTGCATGACGGCGCGCAGGCGATTTTGCCGGCTAATCCGGCTGATCAGGCGGCTGCCCAGGGTGTTTCGATGCATGCCGGTGCGGTTGGGGTGAGTGGTAATTCGGCGGCGTTGCAGTCGCCTGCTCAGGTTAATCTTCCTGTTGCGCAGATTCCACAGCATGTACAGGCGCAGGGCTGGGATGCCGCACTGGGCCAGCGGGTTATCTGGATGGCGGGGCAACAGCACCAGGTGGCGCAGTTGCAACTGAATCCCCCCAATCTTGGGCCACTGGAAGTGCAGTTGAATATTCACAAAGGTGAAGCCAGTGCGGTTTTCCTGTCTGCTCACGCGCCTGTGCGCGAGGCAATTGAGAATGCTTTGCCGAAACTAAGGGAAATGCTGGCCGATAGCGGCATTAACCTGGCGAATGTGAATGTCAGCTCTCAGGACCCGCGGCGCGATCCGTCCGCCTTTTCCGGTGGACAGTTCGCTTCCGGTTATAGTCGCGGCGAGTCTGCGGATGACGCTGATCAGACTGCTTCGGTTGCGCCGACAAGCATGCGTCGCAGTTGGAGCAATGGTATGGTGGATACTTTTGTGTAATGCGGCGGCTGGCGTGAGGCCGGCTATTGCCGGTCAGGCTGGTCCGGTGGGTAGGTAAAGCTGGCCCGAAATTGAAAAACGCCCTTTGTTGGGCGTTTTTCAATTTTTTCGCCGTTCCGGCGGGTTGAAATTGTGATTGTCTCCTGGAAAGGAAAGTCTTTATTTTTTCACTCATTAACTCTGAATATGAGTAAACCACATAAACACTTTACTCAAAATGCTTGTTTTATAGTTTTTTTTGAGTTATAAACAATTCAAAGATTAAGCTGGTCCGAATTGTAAGGGGGGGGGTATGGCCAAAAAAGCCGCGGAGGCTGTCGCAGATGATGCGACAGAGGGCAAGAAAAAGGGTGGGCTGAAAAAGATAATCATAATTTCACTGATTCTTGTGCTGGTCATTGCTCTGGGGGTGGTCGCTGCGTTTATCCTGCATGCCCGCAATTCTGCAGATAACCCGGGCGGCAAGGATGCGCATGCCGAAGAAGCCAAGCATGACGAAAAGCCTCCTGTGTATGAAAAGCTGGAGGTATTTACCGTCAATCTCAGCGGCGGTGGCAACTATCTGCAGACCGAAATTGCGCTCAAAGTGGCGGACGCAGGTGTGAGCGAACAGATCAAGCAGCGCATGCCGGAAATCCGCAATGCCATTATCGAGCTGTTGTCGAGCAAAACTCAGGCAGACCTGTCGACGGTCCAGGGTAAGCAGAAGCTGGCCGATCAGATTCAGTTGCAGGTCAATTCATTGCTGGAAGTAAAGACGGCAGAAGAGGGTGTGAGCAGGGTTTTGTTTAGCACCTTCATTATTCAGTAAATCAGGTGAACCGTGGCTGACGATATCCTGTCACAAGAAGAAGTCGATGCGTTACTGCGCGGCGTAACCGGGGAAGAGGCAGAATCTTCCTCGGACGACTCCGCTGCAGGTGTGCGCTCGTACGACATCGGCCGACAGGAGCGGATCGTCCGTGGGCGCATGCCTACGCTGGAGTTGATCAATGAGCGGTTCGCCCGGTTGTTCCGCATTGGCTTGTTCAATTACATGCGCCGCAACGCTGAAATTTCTGTCAGTCCGGTCAAGGTGCAGAAATACAGTGAATTCGTGCGCAATCTGGTCGTCCCGACCAACCTGAATCTGATTCATGTCAATCCGTTGCGCGGCACCGGATTGTTCGTATTCGATCCCAATTTCGTTTTTCTGGTGATTGATAATTTGTTCGGGGGTGATGGTCGCTATCACATGCGCGTGGAAGGGCGGGATTTTTCGCCGACCGAGCAGCGCATCATCATGGGCCTGCTTAACGTCGCATTCGAACAGTATGAGAAAGCCTGGGAAACGATTTATCCCATCAAATTCGAGTACGTGCGCTCGGAAATGAATACCCAGTTTGCCAACATTGCTACACCTACGCAGCTGGTGGTAACGGCAACCTTTACTATTGAACTGGGAGCCGGCGGCGGCGATTTTCATATTTGTCTGCCTTACTCCATGATTGAGCCGATTCGCGACACGCTGTACAGCAGCATGCAGGCTGACCGCGCCGAAGTGGATGACCGTTGGCTCAAACTGATGCAATCGCAAGTGCAGCAGGCTGAAGTGAATCTCGTGGCCAACCTGGCCCATGCACCGGTGACCCTGCGGCAAATCCTCAACCTTAAAGTGGGTGATGTGGTATCCTTGGATGTGCCGGAAGCGATTATTGCCGAGGTGGATGGCGTGCCTGTGCTTGAATGCAAATATGGTGTTCTGAACGGGCAGTATGCGCTGAAGGTAGACAAGATTCTCGCGGGTGAGGCGGCTAGCTGCAACGTGTTGGGTGCCAAGAATGGCTGAAGAAGACGATAAAATCAGTGCCGATGACTGGGCTGCGGCTTTGGCCGAGCAGCAGCCGGCCGCTGCCGGTGACTCGGCGGCGGATGACTGGGGTGCCGCACTTGCAGAGCAGGCCGCTTCTGATGCGGCTGCACAGCCTGAGGTCAAGCCTGCCGCCAGTCAATTGTTTCAGCCATTAAGTCAGGAACAAATTGCTGCCGCACCGGGCAATCTGGAAATGGTGCTGGATATTCCGGTCAACCTCACCGTTGAACTTGGACGAACCAAAATTGCCATTCGTAACTTGTTGCAGCTGGCCCAAGGCTCGGTTGTCGAGCTTGATGGTCTGGCCGGCGAACCGATGAGCGTGCTGGTCAACGGCTGTCTGATTGCGCAGGGCGAAGTGGTTGTTGTGAATGACAAATTCGGTATTCGTCTGACCGATATCATTACCCCTTCCGAACGTTTGCGGCGCTTGCAAAAATGAAAATCCGGTATTGCACCGGAGCCGGAACCTTTCTGTTGTTCTCTCCCGCTGTCCATGCTCAGGCCGGGCAGGTTGTTGGTCAGTCCCCGTCGATCAGTATCTTGCAGGTGGCGTTTGCCCTGTTTCTGGTACTGGGCGCGATCGTCCTGTTTGCCTGGCTGTCACGCCGATTTTTGCCGGGGCAGGGGGGCAGCCACACCGCCGGCGGGCTCAAGGTGGTTGGCGGTTTGCATGTGGGAACGCGGGAGCGCATTGTTGTCGTCGAAGCGGGTGACACCTGGCTGATCCTGGGCGTTAGCGCAGCCGGCATCAGTACCCTGCACAGCATGCCGCGTCCGGCGGACTGGGATGTTAATAACAAGAAAACCGATGCTTCTGCATTCTCGGACTGGCTGCAGAAGGCATTGAGCAAATCACCGAAAGGAACACAGACGTGAGGCACGCATTGCGCGCTCTGGTGCTGCTGTTGTTATTTGCCTTGCCCGGCCTGGCCTTTGCCGAAGCCGGTCTGCCTGGCTTTACCAGCACGCCTCTGCCAGGTGGCGGGCAGAGTTATTCCCTCAGTTTGCAGACGCTGATTTTCCTCAGTCTGCTGGGTTTTTTGCCGGCTATTTTGCTGATGATGACAGCGTTTACCCGCATCGTCATCGTTCTGTCGCTGTTGCGCATGGCGCTCGGCACTGCCCAGTCACCGCCGAATCAGGTGATCATCGGCTTGTCCCTGTTTCTCACCTTTTTCGTCATGGCACCGGTACTCGACAAAGCTTATGTCGATGCCTATCAGCCTTTTGTGGAAAACAAAATGGATTTGCCTCAGGCGCTGGAAACCGGGGTGAAACCGTTCAAGCAGTTCATGCTGCGGCAAACCCGGCAGGAAGATCTGGCCCTGTTTATCAAGCTGTCCAACAGCCCTCAGCCGAAAGGGCCGGAGGACATTACTCTGCGGGTGCTGGTGCCGGCTTATGTGATCAGTGAGCTGAAAACCGCCTTCCAGATTGGTTTTGTGATTTTCATCCCGTTTATCATTATCGATATGGTGGTTGCTTCGGTACTGATGTCGATGGGTATGATGATGCTGTCGCCGGTAATGATTTCGCTGCCGTTCAAGCTGATGCTCTTCGTGCTTGTCGATGGCTGGAATCTGTTGATTGGTTCGCTTGTACAGAGCTTCTACACATGACCCCCGAAACTGTGATGACCATCGGCCGGCAGGCCCTGGAAGTGATGATGCTGGTATCCGCCCCGATGCTGCTTTCCGCATTGGCAGCGGGTTTGCTGGTAAGTATTTTTCAGGCCGCCACGCAGATCAATGAAATGACCTTGTCGTTCATTCCCAAGCTGGTGGTGGCCTTTATCTCGATGGTTGTATTCGGGCCCTGGATGATCGAGCAATTGGTGGACTTCACCCGGCGACTGATTACGAGCATTCCTCAACTGGTGGGCTAGACGCCGTACCATGCTGACTTTTACGACAGCTCAGTGGGACCAGCTGATCGCCCTCTATTTCTGGCCTTTTGTCCGGATTCTGGCCATGTTCATGGCTGACCCGGTTTTTGGCAACCGTGTGATTCCCAATCGGGTAAAGGTGGCGCTGGCAGTGTTTGTCAGCCTGGCCATCACCCCTCTGCTTGACCCGCCACCACTGATTCCACCTGCCAGCGCCATCGGTTTGTGGGTGCTGGCGCAGCAAATACTGATCGGCGTGGCAATCGGGTTTTCAATGCGCATTGTCTTTGCCGGAATCGAGCTTGCCGGCAGCCTGATCGGGCTGCAGATGGGGCTGGGCTTTGCCACCTTTTTTGATCCCATGAATGCGGCTCAGGCGCCGGTAGTGGGGCAGTTTTTCGGTATCCTGGCAGTGCTGTTCTATTTTACTTTCGATGGACACCTGCTCACGTTGGCGACTCTGGCGGAAAGCTTTCATTTGCTGCCTGTGCAGGCGACACCACTCAAGGCAGTGGCCTGGAGCATGATTGCCCAGTCCGGCGGCCAGATTTTTCTGATCGGCATAGTTCTGTCCTTGCCGGTGGTCGGCGTGCTGCTGGTAAGTAACGTCGCAATTGGCATCATGACCCGTGCGGCACCGACACTGAATTTGTTTGCCATCGGGTTTCCGATCACCCTCATGGTAGGGATGCTGATGATGTATGCGGCCCTGCCTTATTTTGTTCCTGTACTCGACCAGACCTTGCACGCAGGAATCGAGATGATTCTCGAAATGCTGCATGCGATGGGCGGTGCGCCATGATGCTCCAGCCCCTCGGCGAAACGCCATCGGAATGGGTGATGCGATGGGCGGACCGTATTGCTCCGGGCGGAACTGTACTTGATCTTGCCAGCGGCCGGGGGCGCCACAGCCGTTTTTTACAGCGACTCGGTCACGGCGTACTGGCTGTTGACCGGGATGCCCAGGCATTACAGCTGTTGGCCGGTGAGCCGCAAATCGAAACCCTGGTATTTGATCTGGAGCAGGGTGTCTGGCCGTTTCCAGAGCGGCGCTTTGCTGCGGTTGTTGTTACTAATTATCTGCACCGCCCTCTTATGGAGCATTTGCGCGAGTCGCTGCAACCCAATGGTGTGCTTATCTATGAAACGTTTGCCGCCGGCAATGAACAATTTGGCCGGCCTGCCAATCCGGCATTTCTGCTGCGCCCCGGTGAACTGCTGGATCTTTGTCACCCGCATCTTCATGTTGTCGCCTATGAACACCTTCAGGTGAGCCTGCCAAAACCCGCGGTAATTCAGCGAATATGCGCTATAAACAAATTGGGAGGTTGAATTTGATCCGTCCGGATCCATATAAGCGATAAGAGTCGGTTGATCTGCAGCTGGTCACCGGGGCATAAAGCTTGCTTGGTTAAAGTTTGGCCAGGTATGCCGATAATATGAGTAACAGCCAGCAGGTTTATAAAGGAGAGAACATCATGGTTACGGTAATCGATATGTGCTCCAGAGATGAGGAAGAGGGCGGCTGGATTTGTGTGCGCAACGCCGAACCGTTGGCCGCAAAACTGATGACCGACCCGGCACCGGATAGCACTCCGGCGTATGTCGCACCTGCATTGCAGCAATGGGCGCACGAGCAAAGTTCCGCTACGGTTAATGCAGTCGAAATCGTGTCTGGCTGTCTGGAGAATATGTTCCGCGAATAAGGCAAATCCGGGTGTGAGCGGCTTGCCAGAATCCGCTTTCTGGTATATCCTTCCGCTTCTTTTTGCAGCGCCGTCCAAACGGCTCCGCAACACACCTGGAGAGGTGGATGAGTGGTTTAAGTCGCACGCCTGGAAAGCGTGTTTAGGGTAATACCCTAACGCGGGTTCGAATCCCGCCCTCTCCGCCAAATCAATGAGTTATGCTCATTTTGCTTAACAGCAATTAGCATGATTTAACAGCGCTTGGCACAGTTCACTGTGCCACCATTGTGCCAAACATAGTTAAATAGTGCTTTACCCTGTTCAGGGTTTATCTACATCCCGAGATTGCTGGCGTATTTGACTTTTAAGATTTGCCACCATGTCTTCCAACAGCTCAGGATTTCTTTCAAGCTGTATTGATCTGGTTTCTCTTTCGATGAGCTCATTCCAGGTGCCGGGCGCCCAAAATCTGGGCGTTATCGGCCCCAGTCTCTCTAGTTCAGCTTCGGCTCCCTCGCCGCGTCCGAGGAGGCCCATCCTGATGGCTGCATCGTGCATTACTTTGAATGTCGAGGAATTGGGAGTCTGTTTGCCGGCCTTATACCGTTGCCAAGCGCCGTAGTCTGCGCCGAGGCTTTCTGCCAGTCGGCGGTCAGGGTCTTGATTTTTTCCTCGCCCTCCTTTTCCTGGTTCAATTCCGGCCCTGGACGCA
The DNA here is from genome assembly GCA_021847305.1 of Pseudomonadota bacterium. GTDB lineage: Bacteria > Pseudomonadota > Gammaproteobacteria > Burkholderiales > JAJZQI01 > JAJZQI01. The sequence goes on from JAJZTZ010000010.1 coordinate 15,088, forward strand.
ATTTTTAGTGCCCAGTTTTTTGTCCAGGTTAGCAAATACTCTTCATATGTTGTGATGATGTTGTTATCCATTGCCAGTTTCCTGAGTTCCGGGCAGTTTCTTGGAGATTTGCTGGTCAGCAGCAGTTGCAAGTAGCTCGATCATGGCTCTTTTGCTTACCTTGTGATGTTTGGAAAGCCGGTCGAGCGCTTCTGCTGCTTCTGCAGTGATCCACGTGTTTATTCGTTTATCCCCACCTGCATTTGCGCGAGCTGCTCTGTATTTGGCTTGTCTCTCTGCGCCTGTTTTTCCCATCTTAACCTCATGAATCATTCTTATTGACTTACATAACGTTACTGCGTAACGGATAAAAAGTCAAAACAATCTATTCCTCAATAATACGCTTGACGCCACTTTTGAAGTTTTTGGCGGGTGCATTATTCAGTCATCAGCAGCGCGTTTGTGCACTTAGCTGCGTTTTGGAGATTGAGGAAATGCAATATCAGCAGGACGACATTTTGACAATTGATGCAGTGGGTTTAGCAGCCTTACTGCACCTTTCTGTCGCGACCGTCAGGGCAGATGTGTCTCGCCGGCCTTGGACGCTTCCTCCCTTTGTCAAGATCGGAACGAAGACCATTTGGCTGAAATCCACAGTTCTGGAATGGCTAAAGGAGAAAGAGATTGCTGCATCTAAGCCTCGCTGCAGCGAGCCAGAACAGAAGGGAAGGGGCCGTGGCAGACCTAGAATTTCTGAGATTGTTGATCGTGATCGGCATGGAGGTGGTAAATGAAAAAATTTTGGTTGTTGTCAGAAATCAAGGAATGGATTGATCAACGGCGGCAGGCGAGAAAGCAGGGGAAAAACAGCGGCAGGCCAGCCAAGGTAAAGATGGGCAAATAAAATGTCAGGGATCATTCACCACGAGGGTCGGCCTGTTTTCTCTGTCCCGCTTCATCGGGCTGTTATTCGAGACGTTCGCCTGAGCTGGGGAGCACGAGGGCTGTTTGTCTTTCTGTGGGACTTGCCAACTGGTTGGGCAGTATGCATTGAGCACCTCTGCACAATGTCTCCAGAGGGGAGGGACGCGGTACGGTCACGCCTGAAGGAACTTCAGACCGTTGGGGCGCTGAGAATAGAGGGTATCAGGGGAGAGTCGGGGCTGCTGAATGGGAGGCGGTGGGTGATTGTTTCCCCAGAATCGTGGGCAAAAGAATTTCCTCTTTCCATACAGCAGGGCCAGGAAGAACAAAGCCAAACCACCGAAAAGCGGGTTTTCCGATTTTCGGTTAACCCGACTATCGGGGAATCCAACACTAAGGGTCTCCAAGTATTTAAGGTTCTGCAAGAAGAAGCAGCACTCGCCACAGTCAACCAAAGCCAAAGTGCTGCTGCACCTGAGAGGAAAAAGAGAAGGCTAAGAAGATCTGGGATAGTGACCTGGACACCTGAGGACCAGGAACAGGCCGGCCTGGTCGAGCAGAGCAGCGGCGAGCATGAAATCTTGGCTGCAGTTCAAGCCCTCGTAGCTGCAGGCAAGGAGCCTGTTCCGGGGCTTGTTCAGCAGCAAATTCAAAAGCAACAACTCACCCAAAAGAAACAAGACCAGCAGAGGGCCGCAGAGGCCGCTCACGCGGCCGCGCTTGCTCGTGGCATGGATCATGACCCAGAGGCCCTGGCTAAAGGCCAGCAGCTCATTGAAAAGGTCAGGAATGGCAAGAGATCAGGTGAGGCGACCACATGAAAAAAATCCCATTCATTTTTGTAACCCTCCTGGTCCTGGCTGTCTCAACCAGCCCAGCACTGGCGTTTGATCGCAGCTCTGCACTGGTTGACTGCCAGTCGATAAAGGATGCAGCCACAGCCGCACAGCACAGATACGTTCAGATATATCAACCCCAGATAGACCCTACCAAGACATTCGATGATGCAACAGCGTCCTGCGTCTCCACCATTCAAAACGTAAATTTGAGCATTCCCAGTATCTGGGATGGTGTGCTGCAGGGGGTGGCCAATCAAGTCCTCAACAGGGCCTGTCAGGCTGCACAGGCGCAGTACAACAAGGCCGTGAACGACGCGATGCAGTCTGTTAATGGCACGCTTGGGCAGATCCCTGGAGCTGGCGTGTCGGCTCAATACGGCGGGCAGCCGGGAACGTCCCCGTCTACCACGGTTACAACCGATAACGGCGCGGCCATGAAGGGTGCGGCCACAAAGTCTGTCGACCGTGTAATCAATTTTTTTCAGTGAGGCAAGAATGAGCGCCGGTGAACTTCAAAAGCTCAGGGAAAAACGCGAAAGAATTGAGCGCCGCATGCGCCAGATTCAATCCCGCCAGAAAGCCCTGGACCGGAAAGCCCGTACCCACAAATTAATCCTCTGGGGAATCGTCGTGGAGGGGTTACTTCAAGATCAAATTTTAGAGACTGAAGAGTGGATTTCCGCGTGTAAGAAATACCTCAAATCTGACCGCCAAAAATCAGAGGCGACAGCAAATCTCCTTTCCTGTTCTTCAGAACAGGCGCACTTACCTGTTTTTCCTGCTGAAAAACAGTGCGGGCCTGCAGCCGGCTAAAAACAGGGGCGAATCGTGGCCGATGGTTTTTATCACCTCAGCATTAGGCGTGGCAGCAGATCACAGGGTCTGCTGGCAGCGCGAAAGCATGATTACATCATGCGGCTGGGTGATTTTGCCAAGCGTCACGAGGGGGCGCTGGCATTTTCTGAAAGTAGAAATATGCCTGCGTGGGCGGCTGACAATCCCCGCCAGTTCTGGACGGCCGCAGATGAATTCGAGCGTGCAAATGCAACTGTTTACCATGAAGTTGAATTTGCCTTGCCTCTCCAGCTGAGTTTCGACCAGCAAATTGAGGCCGTCAGAGAATTTGCCAGTCAAATCTGCGGTGAAAGTCACCCGTACAGCCTGGGCTTACACGACAACCAAGGCAACCCACATGTGCACTTGATGTTCAGTGGGCGGATGCTCGATGGCGTAGAGCGCTCGGCGGAGCAATTTTTTAAAAGGTACAACTCAAAGTCACCAGAAAAGGGCGGCTGCAAAAAAGCCGCGAGCGGGGAGGCGCGCGGCCAGGAATGGGTCCAAGAAGTGCGTGCTGCCTGGACACAGGTCGCAAATCGCCACCTGCAAAAGGTGGGCGCAAAAGAGCGAATTGACCACAGGTCATATGCCGATCGTGGAATTCAAAAAACACCAGGCAAACACGTTGGCCGTAAGGCCGCCGGCATGGAAAAGCGCGGCAAAGTGAGCCGGCGCGGCCTTAAAAACCGCGAGATTCAACATCTTTCCAGCCAACTTGATCACACCCAAAAGGAGATCTCAAAATATGAGCGTCACGAACGAACTGGAGCAACACGTCGCCCAGCAGCAAGATCCAGTAACACCAAACACCCCCGCCATTTCACTGCATGGAGAAACGACCGCCCTGCGGATCGTCCAGGATTGCGGACTAGCAGGGCTCGTGCAGTCCATATGCCTGTCCTGCGATCACAGAGTATTGGCCAGGGACACAAACAAGCACGCGACACTCTATTGCAAAGAACTATTCAGGGATTTGGAGGGGGTGGCGATCGTGGACTGTACCAGTCACAGCCAGAGCAGCGAGTAATCGACTGCGCTGGCGATCCGGCACGTCGCCAACTGTTCAAAGCCAAGCTATTGCAAACGGCCTACCGTCAGCAAATCAGCGTAGAGCTAAAAGAGCGCCTGCACTTCGTGGACGCAACAAGGAACGATCAGATTCTGATCCGCCTTAAAACCCAAAATGGCATCACCACCATTACGGACCATGGGGAAAGAATGGCAGCCAGTTCTGATGACCGTGTAACGGTCATCAGCATGGTCCAACTCGCCCGCGCAAAGGGCTGGACCCGCTTATCCATTAACCCCGGCAGCACCCCTCAATTTCGTGCAGCACTGCAAGCCGAAGCGGTCGCCCAGGGCTTGCAAATCATTGACCCAAGTTCATCCACCACTCTCAAGGAGGAGAAGACCATGAGTGAAAAACAAGGTGCAGCAGCAGGCATGGGCATGATGCCCATGCCCGGCGCAGCCGAGCCAGAAAAGAGACAGGACAGCACCACCCCAGCCTGGGTGGTGCCGCTTTCCATCAAACTGGAAGAATTAAACCGCCAAGCCGAGGAGTACAGCCGCCGCCGGCGCGAGCTTGGTGAAGCTGAGGACCTCAAAAACGTGCGTCTGAATGCCGTGCTGGCGCACGCCGACGAGGCCGCCAGGGCGGCATTCGATGAATTCGACAAGCTGCCCCAGCCTGGCACACAAAAAGGCGTTCTTTCCTTCCTCAATCGCGCAGCTGAGCAAAAGACTTTTGCCGCCGCAAAAGCTCGCGCCGAGGCGCATTGGAATCGAACCTGCCAACACCCCGAGGTGGTGGCCACGATCAAGGCGGCAAAGGCCAGAAACGACGAACGATTCCAGCTTCAACAATTCCAGATCCCTCAGACCGAACTGGCTATCAAGCACGCCCGTCGCCTGTTGGCAGACCCCGCCGCCGGCGACAAAGAATTACGCGCCAGCTGGGCGCGATCAAAAGCCATGAAAACCCCGCTGCCTTCCTGGCAGGAAGAGGTCATTGCCCCGATTTTCAAAAGCGAGGAAGACGGACGTCAGGCCGAGCTCGATGCAGCCTTCAAGCAGCGCCGCGAGCTGGAAGACTCCCACCAAGCCAAAGCCGATGCCCTGCAAAAGCAGCTCGACGCCGGCAATCTGCCCGAAGACGTGCAGCAAGAGCTGCAGCAACGTGTGAAGTTTTACCAGGCGCTGGCCGACGGTCGCACCCCGGAGGAGGCCGAAGAAATTTCAAAAAAATCTGATGCCCCACGCCCGCGATAGGCCCGCGTGGGGCTGTTCATTTTCTTTTTTGCCCGGAGATTTTTATGAAAACCAAAACTCAAATTCGCCGCAATCAGGTCTCGATCAGCCCGGTCCTGGTGGAGGATCTGTTTCACCAGATCCCTGGCTGTGAGCACCAGCCTCCAGCTTATGCTGCAGCGATGGCCGCGCTGGTACACGAAGATCTGCAAACAATTGCGACTGCATACCGCCATTCCTGCACCACGCGCACAGGCCGCGAGATGGCAAAGCTGTTTATGCAAAACATGATTCAGGGGGATGAGTGATGGGACTGATGACTAAAGTTGGCAAGGGAGCCGGCTGGGTGGGGCGCAGCTGGGCATACTCAATTGGCCTGACCAGCCTTGCCGGCAGCTTTGCCCGAATCGGCCGCAGCATGTCTGCTGCGGTGCGGGCCGGAGCCGGAGTTAGCAAAAAACAGTACCGGGTTGAGACCTTCCAGGCCGCTGTCGAACGGCTCGCCCTGACGGATAATGATCTGGCCGAGCGGTTTTCACAGCTTTCCGGTATCTCGTTTTTATATGGACTTGTTACTGTGATTGCACTGGTGTTTTTTCTTCTCACCCCATTGTCTCAACATCCCATCAACAATTTCATGATGAGCCTGGGTGTGGCGTGGATGTCCGGTGCGAAATTCGTCACAACCCGCTTCAGAATGGCGCAGATCCGCTCGCACGAGCTGTTTGGGTTTGGCGATTGGTTTTTCGGACGGACTGGAGGCAAAAAATGAAAATCATCAAGCTCAAAGCGCCGCTCATCAAAACCCGTATTGCCCGCCAGTTGCACAGCCCTGTGCCTCTCTGGCTGGCCAACTTCGCCGTTGGCTTGCTGGGAGTCTCGGCCTGGGTCATCCTGATCTTGGACTGGATGGGCAAAATCCATGTCTACTAAATTTTTCAAATTTATCACTACCACCGCGCTGCTGGCCGTCGCTGGCAGCGCTTTTGCCGCCGATGGCGGATTACACGCCTTCACTCCGCCACCAGGGGATGCTGCGGTTGACGTGTTGGCGCAAATCTTCGGTTCATCCATCATTTCTTCCATCATTGGAGGAGGTGACGGCGGGGCAAACGATACTGTGCTCGGTTCAGCCATGCGTGTGTTCAATGGAGCCGTCCTTTTCCTGGGTATGATTTTTGTGGGATACACAACCATTAAAGGGACGCTCGACAGCGCACACGATGGCGTCTTGTTGGGCCGCAAGATGTCCTCTTTGTGGGTTCCGCTCAGAAACGTTGGATCCACGGCTTTTTTATTGCCCTTGTCTTCTTCTGGTTATTCGCTCATTCAAATCACCACCCTATGGCTTTGCCTTCAGGGTATTGGCATGGCCGATGCTGTCTGGTCAGCTACTATGAGCAGCCTACAGCGCGGCAATACGCTCGCGCCGGTGTCCGTGCCTTCGGCCAGATCCTTGGCCGCATCTATCCTGCGGTCTGAAGTCTGTATGGAGGCCTATAACGCCCAGATAAAAGCCGGCGGCGGCAATGATCCGCTTGTTAAGGTGGTGAGAAGCACTCAAACATTATCCAATACCGGGGAAATCAACGGCGGTGGCGTAGCGGGGGCGATGTCGCCTGCGTATGGCTTGGCCCAGCTGGCATCTTCAACGGCCAACTCGGTCTATTCAGTCACAACCTATTCCTGGGCGTCTGACGGCTATGTGAATAAGGATATTTGCGGCTCACTCTCCTGGACAGAGTCGGCTCAATCCGCCATGGGGGCGGGTGATGCAAACGTCGCTAAGACCCCCATCCTCAATGCGCAATCACGCGCGGTGGAGCAACTGCTTGCTGAGCTGCAGCCGGTGGCTGCTGGCATTGTGTCCAGTGGCGGCAAACTGCCGGCACCGGGCGTACTCGAACAAGCCGCAGCGCGGTATGAGCAGACAATCGCGAAAGCTGCATCGCAAGCCGTGGCTCAAGGCCCGGAAGCAGGCAAGACGCTGTTTGAATCGTATGCCAAGGATGCCGGGTGGCTGTACGCGGGCACCTGGTACAACTCCATTTTAAGATACCAGAACGCAGTGCAATCCAGCGTGAACACGTTGCCTGTGACCAAGCCAGTTGCCCTCGATCCTGCTGCTCAGCAAATCATGATCATGATGCCAGGGTACTCGGATTTCATGAATAAGACCGAGGAATATATCAAGGACCGCTCAGCCGCCCCACAGGCGGCGGTGGATGCTGAGACGATGGACGCCTCTCAGATCCGCAGCGCTGACGATGCCTGGCGACTTTTGAGCGCCCCTGTGTTGAGCCTTGTTTCCAAGACAACCAAAGCGATTGCCGGAGCCAACACCAGCCCCTTGTTGCAGATGCAATCCTTGGGCAATGATCTCGTCTCGGCTGGGGTCGCGGTCAAGGGTATCCAGTTTACCGTCGCAGGCCTGGCCGGCTCGCGGGCTGCGGATTGGACCATCGGCAATGCCTTTAACGTGTCCCGCGCATTCGAGACCACATACGATTCAATAAGGGTGATTACAAACGGTCTTTGGGTCGCGGGTGTTATTTTGGCGTATTACTTGCCGGCAATGCCCTTTATCTACTGGATAACTGCTGTAGCTCGATATTTTATTAGCGTTTGTGAGGCCGTTTTGGCCTCTCCGCTAATGGCCGTATTTATGGCAGCGGAAGGCCATGATGTTGTGGGTCGATCTGGGCCGGGTATGCTTTTGTTATTGAGCGTTATTATCACACCCACCCTCCTGTTATTTGGTCTGATTTTCTCCATTTCTTTGATGAGTCCCTTGGCGGGAGTGGTGAACAATGGATTTCTGTTGCTGGTTTCTCAAATCACGGGCAGCGGGTTTCTAGGCTTGTTCGGATATATGGCCGTATGCGTCTTATATGCCGTCATCATGGTTACTGTGATCCATTTTTGCTTGGCCCTCGTGCATGGGCAGACAGCCACGGCAGTGATTCGATGGGTGGCATCACAGGCTGGAGCAGATGGGGCTGTCCAGGGAGAGCAAGCCAATAGACAGCTCAATGCGGTGGCCAACATGGGTGGGCAGATGGGGGCGGTGAGTCCTCAGCAGGGGGGCGGTAGTAAGCAAGGGCGCGATGGAGGCGAATCTACAGGGGTTTCTGCGTTGGGGAAAAATGGGGTCTCTAATGCGGATCTGATCAGTGGCCCGAGGGATTGATCGTGCGCATCGATCGCATCGATCTAAAGGTGAACGTTTATGGGGGCACCCGTTCACGCGGGCCGGCCCTCCTTGCCTCTTCGCTCCCACTCGTGGCTTTGCCACCAGTTCCGCTGCGCGCGCTGCTTGCCGGGTTTGGAATCACCCTGCCTGCGACAGCGTGATGCCGAGAAGGACACGTTTTTTCGCACAGAGAGCGTACCACTCAACGCAAATCATCTCGCCGTGCCGTCCCAGACTCAAGGCACCGCTTCGCTTTCGTCCTCACCCGGTCCCCTACGGGGCTGCGGCTTCCGGGGCGAATCCTTGATTCTGTGTCGTCCCGTCGAGCTGATAGCTCATCGTGGTTCGCTCCGCGAAAAAATGTGGGAAGGGCAACAGCCAACCATCGGGTAAGTTAATGGTGGTGGTTCGCCAAGCAAGCCACGGCTCTGCCGGTTTGCTTGTCTCTATAACGGTGCGAAATGTCGCAACGAAATTAGAGAAAAACGGGATGAAAGGGAATTCCGTTGCGCAATGCCGCAACAAAATTCAGTCGGTTCGCTCAGGAATCGGTGGAATTTCGAATTTCAGTGCGCAATAGCGCAACAAATTGGAGGTGGATGATGAGTGTACGAATTATTCGCGGTGAGCTGACCGTCACAGGGCCTTATAAAGACCACGGAGGCAGTGAGCCGAGTGCACGCTATGACTACATGCGTTTCGTTGAATCGGGGCGCCAGGTTTATCTGCAAGACGTGGTTGTGCCGGCTTACATTGACTCCTTCATTCGTGCCGGTGTCCGTGCTGTATTTTATCTGGTTGAGCTGCGGTACCCGACGCTTTTCTTCTGCCGCAAATCGGTCTGGATGATGTATGGGGTGGAGATGGACGGCCAAGTGCACGAAGCGGTTTCTAAGGTGGCTCGGCGCGTGAGTGGTGGCAATCTGTGGGAGGCGGTGCAATACGCGCTTGTAGGCCTTGTTACCCTGCCTTTGGCGGGGGTTGGAATACTCCTGCTGATCCTTGCCGCCAGGACGCTGGCTGTGACCTTGCCTGTGGTGAAAATGCGGGCAGCCCTGGCTGATGGGGGCGGGGTATGAAACGGGGAATTTTGTTGGTAGGTTTATTGGCCTGCGTGTCGGTGGCCAACGCTGACTCGGGTGCAGCAGCCGCAGATCAAGCTGCGAGCCTGGCTCAGGTGCAAGCCGGATACCAGATCAATTGGGAAAAAATTCAAACGGCGTGCGGTCAAGCGCCTGACGGATTGTCTTGCGGCACAAACAATCCCTGTACAGAGGAAAAATTGGAGCAATCACGCGCCTGGACGAAATGCGCGATGGCGCAGCTCATGCCCACTCCGGCTGATGTATTGGCGAAATGATGCGGGTTTTGTGAAATGAGTCCTAATGCCAAATTGCGCATACGTGTGGCGCATCTCAAGGAGGTGCTGGACTGGCCGAACACACAACTGATCGAGTTAATACTGTCCACTCGCTCAAATCGGGGCAAAATCCCTGCAGAAATAATCGATCGGTACCGGCTGTCCGTCGACTTGGCTCAACAGGTAGAAAGGCTGATTGTGTTTCCGCTGAAGCGGCTTGGACCGATGCCGCGAAGATGGTGAGTTATCCACAATTTCTGTGTACAAATTGTGTGAATGAGCCTATTACGCCTTGTTGGAATTGGGTTTTTTGCGCTGCGTGCAAATTAGGCAAAATAAAAGCCGCGACTGGCGCGGCTTTGGGAGGCTTAACAAATTCTTAGGCCATACCTTTTAAAGGGCGAGAGTGGGGCTATGCTTTACTCTTAATTTACCTGCCACCAACTCTTCACCGTCAGCGATGACCTTTGCTATCAAAGTCATTTCATTTTCAATCGCAAATGGAACGATATTCAGATTGGCGCCAATTGTTAGAATGGTTATGGGATCTTCTGGCGATGTATTCTCCACCGCTTGGGCACTGAGGGTCGCCAGTTCGCTGCCAGGTAGTTCAATATCTTGTAAAATCGTGCCATTTGACCAAGCAACCACTATTTTCATTGATTTGAATGGTTGGTCTACTTCGGTTGTGCAATAAATGGCGAGAGACAGTTTGGGTAAAAAAGTAGGCATGATGGGGACGTGCAATTCCCCGCGATACATGCCCATTAGGCTTAATTTGTTACCTACTTCAGCCCGAATGTCGTCACAGAAATGACAATACGCGTACCTGTTCATGTTTATTTGGCCTCAGCGATGATTTCAGGCTTGCGAGTTGCCTCGACGATCCTCCATAGGTCGTCCATGCTAATGCCAAGGGCACCTGAGAGCTTATGAGCTGTATCAAATTTTATGTTAATCAAGCCAGCTTCAATTTTTGCTACATGTGGTTGGCTTGTTCCGATCAATTCTGCCAGCGCGCTTTGTGATAGACCCTTAGCCAAACGTGCCTTCATAAATGAATCTGCCGGCGAGACTTCATGAATCTCATTTGCCAGCTGTTTTCTGGCGACCAGCATTCCTGCCCGAAATTCGGGATTGCTCTTTTCACGCTCATTGATCAAGCTGCTAAGTGAACGACGCTTCCCGTGGGAAGACAGTTTTTCCTGAACTTTGCATTCCTTGAGTGCGAGCGCATCCGACGTGGCAAATGATGGCTGCTTAAATACATTTACAAGCTCAGTTAATTTTTGGTAAGCCAAGCTGCTCATACTCGGCCATAACTCGTTTTGTGATCCAGTGGTTAGGCTCATAGTCATAGTAATACTCTCCACTCAAATCTACTTGTATTTGCTGGTCTTCTGGTTTTTTTACAACGACAGCTAACAAATATATTTCTTCTTGTTGCCCATCATACGCATATAAAACCCTGTATTTGCTTAATCCTTTGAAAAAAGGCCTTAGTCTATATACATTAAATCCACGTCGTTGAAAAAGCACCACTCCACGGACTGAAAAATGCGGACTGTAGTGTTCCGTTTTCAATTTTGTCAGAGACCACTGGGCGTCTTCATTGGCTACCAATTCACTCAAGAATGCCTCAATAAGGTGTTCGTCGCCCCTCCGATATTCCCTTTTTGAGGTAATACCTGCCAGGTCCTTATAAAAGTAGTCGCCCGGATAAAGATCAATCATTATATCATCTAGTATATATTTTAAACATTTAAAATTCTACCCGCTAGTGTCGGCCGATGCGAGATCGAAAATGTCCCTATTTCCATTGTTTTCTGAGTGGTAATGTAATGAAATTTATGCTAACCGAGTTTCTTTGCCAGATCCTCGACCCTGAAATGTGTATACCGTTTCAACATTTGAAGCGTCTTGTGTCCACTGACGGTGGCAAGCTCAAGTAACGAGAAGTCGCCCCGCTCGGCTAGGCGTGACAGCGCCTCATGCCGGAGATCATGAAAAGTGTAGTCCTTGATTCCGGCTCGACTGCAGGCGTAGCTAAAGGCATGGTATAGAGTCATGCGCTGAACGGGGAGGACGGCTCCTGACAGGCTGGACGGTAATGCATTCAAGACGGCGATAGCCATGCTAGATAGAGGAACGGCTCGCGGTTCCTCGTTTTTGATCTTCTCCGAGTCTGTCAGCATGGCGAGCTGCCTCTTCTTGTCGATTTGCCGCCATGTCAAAGAGAGTAGCTCCCCTTGACGCATGGCTGTTTCGACGGCCAGCTGTACCGCAGGCCACAGCCATGGATTGCGTGAAGCTCTGCACTCTTTCTCGAGTGTCTTCCATTCTTCCGCAGAAAGCCGGCGATCACGGCCTTTGCCATCAGAGGGTTTGCGGATTTTTTTGATCGGGTTGCCGCGCGGGAGCACAATTCCCTTTTCGTTCTGAGCAAAGCCCAGCACCTTTGAGAGCATGTACAGCTCTTTTCGAACCGTTGATTCTCCGACGGCCGGGCGGTCATCGCTGCCTTTGAGTCGTTTGTCGCGATAGCTGGCGATCAGTTTTTGATCCAGAGCGGAAAGGCTGTAGTCGCCGAGTGCCTCATCCAGCCTGGCGAGCTGGTACCGCCAAGCTTCCTTTTCGTCAGTGCGTATACGGTAGTGCTGTGGGGCAAACTCGGCTTTGAAATCCGCGATTAAATCCCGCAAGGTAGTTCGCTCTGAGTCGCTGGTGCTGGTGAAGGTGCCGGCATCCATTTCCCGCTCTGTGGCGCGAGCCCATTTTTCGGCGTCCTCTCGATACATGAATGTCTTCGTTTGGCAAGGGAATCCCTTTCTGCGGATTTGGACATGCCACTGGTAATCGCCTTTTTTTCGGATGGTAGCCATGAAATTCTCCCCGTAGTGTGCCAAAATTGTGCCAATAAATAATAAAAACGTCTACAGCTGGCTCCAATAAAGGCTTCATTGCTCGCCTGGAAAGCGTGTTTAGGGTAATACCCTAACGCGGGTTCGAATCCCGCCCTCTCCGCCAAATACAAAAACCGGCCCGCGTGGCCGGTTTTTTTATTTGTGGTGCAGGGCATCGGATGAGAACCCTGTTCGACTAGGCGAGCCTGTCTCGCCTGGACGCGCGTGAGCGCGGTCCCGAGGCCTTGCCGAGGGATGGCTGGACTGCCAAAGCAGTCCCAGACACAATCCCGCCCTCTCCGCCAGATACAAAAAACCGGCCCTTGTGGCCGGTTTTTTTATTTGTGGTGCAGGGGCGCCGCTACGAGCGAATTGGCAGACTGACGGTAAATGTGGTGAGGCCGTGGGAGGAACAGGCAGAGATGTGGCCTTTATGTGCACGGATGATGCTTTCCGTGATCGCCAGGCCCAGACCGGCGCCATCTGGAGAGGCGCTGCGTGAGGGATCGAGCCGGTAGAAACGGTCAAATATCCTGTCCAGCTGCTCAGGTGGAATGCCTGGTCCGGGATTCTGGATCGAGATTTTCAGCTGGTCGGTTTGCTGCGTAAGTGTCACCTTAATCTCGCCTCCGAATGGGGTATGCGTGATGGCATTGGACAGCAGATTGGCCAGTGCTCTTTGCAGCATAATGCGGTCGCCGAGAACCCGGCCTGTGCCATTCACGGTGATGCTGACTCCCTGTTCTTCGATTACAGGGGAAAAATATTCAAGCAGATGTTCAACTTCAACGTTGAGATCGACGTCGTCCTGGGCGGCAGTCATCAGCCCGTTGTCTGCCTTGGCCAGGAACAGCATGTCGGAGATCATGCGGGCGAGGCGGTCGAATTCTTCCAGGTTGGAGGCGAGGGTGTCCCGGTATTCCTCGTTGCTGCGGCTTTTCGACAGAGCAACCTGGGATTGGATGATCAGGTTGTTGATCGGGGTGCGCAATTCGTGAGCGATATCGGCTGAAAAGTCGGTCAGACGCTGGAAGGCATTTTCCAGGCGCGCCAGCATGTCATTGAAGGCGATGGCGAGGGTGCGCAATTCCTGCGGCACACTTTCTACTGCCAGACGTTCGGCCAGCTGGCTGGCAGAAATTTTTCCGGTGACTGCCGCCATGTGGCGAATGGGCAGTAGGCCGCGGTAGGCAATGAACCAGCCGAGGGCCGCCGCCGCACTCATGCCGAACAGCAGGGCGAGCAACAGCATGTGGTGGAAATGGACGAGGAAACGACGGTGTTCTTCGGTCTGCACCGCAATGCGGATGGTGTAGCGCGGGGCGCCGGACTCGGCAGACGCGACTTGAGCGGCGATACCGCGAAATATGTTGCCGTTACGCTGCCAGGTGAGCATAGCGGGGAATTGTGGCTGGCTGCCGGCTGGCAGGGTTGTGTGCTGCGCCGGGAAGCTGAAATGTCGACTGGCAAACAGGGGCTCTCCCGAAGGCGTGTTTATCGCGACGAACAGGTAAGGGTGCCCGACCAGGGCAGACTGCAACAGCTGGGGGAGGGCCTGCCTGTCGGCGGGGGTCCTGATATGCTGGACGAGGTTGCCGGTCAGTTGCCATTTGCCATAAATCTCGGTCCAGTCCATTTCGGCCAGATGGGACTCTACCGAGCGGCTGAGGAAATAACCGATGGTGGCCAGAACCAGCAGGGTGGCCAGGGCAAAGAGTGAGGCGAGTCTGAAGGTGATCGAGCGCATTCTCAGTCGTCTCGCAGTTCCATGACGTAACCCATGCCGCGAACGGTATGGATCAGCTTGGGCTCGAACGGGTCGTCGATTTTTGCGCGCAGGCGGCGCACCGCTACTTCAACAACATTGGTGTCGCTATCGAAGTTCATGTCCCACACTTGCGAGGCAATCAAGGTGCGTGACAGGACTTCTCCCCGGCGCCGCAGGAACAGGGTCAGCAGTACAAATTCCTTGGCTGTCAGGTCGATACGCTGGCCCTGGCGGGTAGCGCGGCGGCGAATCAGGTCGACTTCAAGGTCGGCCAGGCCGAGGACTTCCGGTTCGGTCTGCTTGCCGCGCCGCAACAGGGTGCGGACGCGCGCCAGCAGCTCGGAAAAGGCGAACGGTTTGACCAGATAGTCGTCTGCCCCGAGTTCGAGACCTTTTACCCGGTCATCCACCTGGTCACGTGCTGTCAGGAAGAGTACCGGCATGTCCTTGCCGGCCGTGCGCAGCGTGCGCAGGACGGACCAGCCATCAAGGCCCGGCAGCATGACATCAAGAATGATCAGATCGTAGTTTTCCGTCAGTGCCAGATGCTGCCCGTCGATGCCATTCGCCGCCAGGTCAGTGACAAATCCCGCCTCACTGAGCCCTTGCTTGAGGTAGGTGCCGGTCTTGGTTTCGTCTTCTACAATCAGAATTTTCATGTTCTTATTATCGCTTGTCTCTAACGGCATATGGGAAAGATTACGGTTTTGTAATTTTTTTGTCAGTCTTGTGACCGAACGCTCGGGTAATGATGTACACAATCCGCTGCAAGGAGTTGTGATGAATAAATCGAGCGTTGTATTGAGCGTGTTTCTGTTACTGAGCGCCAATGGAGTGCGGGCAGAGTCAGCGGCTGAGATTGTCGAAGTGTATAAGAGTCCCTATTGCGGGTGCTGCACGAAGTGGATTGCCCATTTGCAGCAGGCCGGATTTACCGTCAGGGCGCACGATGTAGCCGATGTGGCGCAGGAACGGCAGAAGTTGGGCATGCCAGGCCGTTTCGCCGCCTGCCACAGCGCCAGGGTCGGCAACTATGCGATTGAGGGCCATGTGCCGGCCGCCGATATCCGGCGTTTGCTGCAAGAACAGCCGCAGGCAACCGGCCTCGCCGTACCGTCCATGCCTCCCGGTTCGCCGGGCATGGAAGGCGCTTATGCTGTGCCTTATGAAACGTTACTGGTGCAGGGCGACGGCAGCTATCGCATCTTTGCCAGACATTGAAACGGACGTTGTTTGGCGTTCATCATTACCTGATGTAAGGAGTAAACCATGAAAAAAACGAGTCTGATTCTGACCGCGCTGACCGTTATGTGCGGATTTGCTTTGCCTGTTTTGGCGCAGACAGGAATGGCCAATATGCAGGGGATGGGGCAAATGGATATGCGCCAGGGCATGCAAAACGCCCCCGCCAGTGCTACGCAAGCACTGCCGCAGGGTGGAAACATGAAGGGTGCGGGCATGCAAATGAACGGCAGCGGCCAGATGAGCATGGGGCAAGGCGGGCAAATGAATCCTGCAGCCATGAATAACAGTGCCATGCCATCCGGCATGCAGATGAACGGTGCCATGCAACAGCTATCCAGATAAGGCTGGTCAGGGCATGGAGCACCCCGTACGTTCCGCCTTGAGCCGGGCATTTGTGCTGGCGCGCCGGTTTCGACTGGCTCAACCCTTGCCGGCAGCGTTAAGGCAACGGCTGGCTGAAATGCCGGGGGTGCAGGAACTGGAGACAGTAAAAACGGGCCGCTATCTGATAGTCCGCTATGATGTTTTGTGCCTTACCTACGGCCTGCTGCAGCAGGCGCTGCTGGAGGGGGGCGCAAGCCTGCACAACGGGTTGGGGCAACGGCTGCGGGCGGCCTGGTATGGCTATGTGGATGACAATGCCCGCCACAATGCCGGAGCGCGCGGTGGAGCGTGCTGCAGCCAGCCGGACAAGGTTTATCTGAGCAGACATAAATAAACAGCAGCGAACAGAAACAGAAGGAGTTTACGCGCATTATGAGAGACGATATTGCACTGCAGTTGCCCGCCAATTTGTCTCGGCGACGTTTTGTACAGGGTCTGGCCGTGGGCGGTGCCTTGTTGGGCTTGGGGGGGCGTTCGGCCTGGGCGTTCAATTCCGGCAGCCAGCCGCAGGAACTGCGCGGAACCGAATTCCATCTGGAAATCAGCGAAATTCCGGTCAATTTTACCGGTCAGCCGCGCATGGCGACGGCGATCAATGGCCAGATTCCCGGGCCAACCTTGCGCTGGCGCGAGGGCGATACGGTGACCATTCACGTGACCAACCGCATGAATCACACCACGTCGATCCACTGGCACGGCATTATCCTGCCCAACGCCATGGATGGCGTGCCCGGCCTGACCTTCAACGGCATTGCGCCGGGAGAGACATTCACCTACCGTTTTCCGGTGCAGCAGAGCGGCACGTACTGGTATCACAGTCATTCGGGTTTTCAGGAACAGACCGGTTTGTATGCACCGCTGGTGATCGAGCCACGTGCTGCGGCGCCGTATTCTGCTGATCGCGATTATGTGGTGATGCTCACCGACTGGACCGACGAAGACCCGAACCGTGTGTTTGCCAATCTGAAAAAGGGTGACAGTTACTACAACTACGTCAAGCCGACGCTGGCCGATTTTCTCAATGAAGCGCGACAGAAAGGCTGGTCTGCTGCCTGGCAGGAGCGCGCCATGTGGGACGCCATGCGCATGAGTCCACGCGATCTGGTCGACGTAAGCGGGGCAACCTATACCTATCTGCTCAATGGTACGACGCCGGCGGGCAACTGGACCGGCTTGTTCCGCAAGGGAGAGCGTATCCGCCTGCGCTTTATCAACGGTTCATCCATGAGCTATTTCGATGTGCGCATACCGGGTTTGTCGATGACGGTCGTGGCAGCCGACGGCCAGAATGTCCACCCCGTGACCGTGGACGAATTCCGCATGGCGGTGGCGGAAACCTATGACGTCATTGTGCAGCCGCAGGATGACAGTCCTTATACGATTTTTGCCCAGTCGATGGATCGGTCCGGCTATGCGCGCGGCACCCTGGCGCCGCAGATGGGGCTGGCCGCCGAAGTGCCGCCAATGGACCCGGTGCCGACACTGACCATGGCCGACATGGGGATGGGTATGCACGACATGGGCGCCATGAATGAGATGCCGGGCATGTCGATGCCGGCTTCTGCCGCTGCCGCCAGCAGCACCATGGCGACGGGGGCCGCTCCGGCTAAGGACGACGCCATGGCCATGGGGGACAATATGGCAGGCATGGATATGTCCGGCATGGCAGCGAGTCCTCAGGCTTCTGCAGCGCCGGAACACAGCCACATGGCGCATGAACATACCGGGCATGCCGGTCACACGGCTGCGCCTGCCAATCCGCATGCCGGACACAACATGGATGGCCTGGCCGGGATGGATATGAGTAGCGACAGCATGGCAAATGGCTCCGACATGCAGGGTATGAATATGGCCAGCCAGCGTAAGCCGGATACCATGGAAGTGACACACCATCCGGTTACGGAAAACGGCCCCGGCGTGGATATGCAGGCCAGCGTTGTTTCCACTCGGCTGGATGATCCCGGGGTGGGGTTGCGCCACAATGGCCGGCGTGTCCTGACCTATGCCGATTTGCATAGCCTGGATGGCTCGCAGGATCTGCGCGAGCCGAGCCGCACCATCGAACTGCATCTGACCGGCAATATGCGGCGCTACATGTGGTCCTTCGATGGGGTGGAATATGCCGACGCACAGCCGATCAGGCTGCAGTATGGCGAACGAGTGCGTTTTGTGCTGATCAACGACACGATGATGGAACATCCGATTCACCTGCATGGCATGTGGAGCGAACTGGAAAACCAGGATGGCGGCTTCCAGGTACGCAAGCACACCATCAGCGTTAAACCCGGGCAGTCGCTGTCGTATCGGGTGCTGGCGGATGCGCGGGGGCGCTGGGCGTACCACTGCCATCTGTTGTATCACATGATGGGCGGCATGTTCCGCGAGGTGAATGTGGCATGAGCGGGAAAAAAATGATGCAGTGGCAAAAATGGGTGCTGGCCTGTGCGATGGGGGTGGCGTTGCCTGCTTATGCAGCCGATATGGATATGTCGCACGATATGGCACATGACCACGTCAGCCCGAATCTGACCAAGTTCATGCTGGACCGGCTGGAAGCGCGAAGCTCGGATGCCGGTACGGTGACTTATTGGGAAGCACAGGCATGGGCCGGCAGCGATATCAATAAACTGTGGCTGAAAACCGAGGGCGACATGCTCAAGGGCTCGACCGAGGAAGCCGATGTGGAGCTCTTGTACAGCCGCGCCGTGCTTCCTTTCTGGGATGCGCAGCTGGGGGTGCGGCATGACATGGAAGTGGGCGGAAAACCTGCGCGCGACTGGGCGGCTTTCGCATTCAAGGGGTTGGCTCCGTACTTGTTTGATGTGGATGCCACTGTGTATGTCGGAGACAGCGGTCATACCGCCGCACGCCTGAAAGGCGAATACAACTTGTTGCTCACCCAGCGTCTGGTGCTCATGCCGGAAGCGGAGGTCAATCTTTACGGTCAGTCAGATGCCGCCCGCAGGCTGGGGTCTGGTGTTTCTTCGCTGGATATTGGGTTACGCCTGCGCTATGAGATTCGTCGCGAGTTTGCTCCGTATGTCGGTGTGGTATGGACGCAAAAATTTGGCGGTACAGCCGATTATGCCCGCCAGGCCAGCGAGGCCGTACGCGATACCCAGTTTGTCGTGGGTGTGCGCGCCTGGTGGTGATGGCTCTGGAACAACCGGGGACAACGCAGGTCACATGTTATGGAGCCTGCCAATTGCAAGAGGAGAGTTGGGTCATGTACGGATTTTCGACTGTGTTGCAGGTGCCGTTTGCCACGGCGGTGGATAAAACGATTGCGGCGCTGAAAAGTGAAGGCTTCGGTGTGCTGACCGATATCGACGTGCAAGCCACCATGAAAGCCAAGCTGAACGTCGATGGGCGGCCCTATCGTATCCTGGGGGCATGCAATCCGCCGCTCGCCCACAAAGCCATCGAGGCCGACCCGGATATCGGCCTGCTGTTGCCGTGCAATGTGGTGGTGCGCGAAGAAGCCGACGGCAGGGTAACCGTGGCGTTCATGGATCCCGCTGCGGTATTGCAACTGACCAATCGGCCAGACATCGCCGAGCTGGCTGCAGAGGTAAAGGCGCGTCTGCAACGCGCAAGCAGCAGCCTGACATCGGCATGACCGGCGTCAATCTGAAGGAGGTGCGCTATGTATGGACCCGGACCGTATGATCACAGTTGGATGTTCGGCGGGGGGATGCTGTTTGGCGGACTGGGAATGATCCTGGTTTGGGCCATTCCCGTTCTGCTGATTCTTGCCCTGGTGAAATACCTGATTTCCAAGCCCCGTCAGGATGGCCACCCGCCCTCAGCGCAGCAGGAAACCGCACTGGAGATT
Source organism: Pseudomonadota bacterium (assembly GCA_021847305.1). GTDB lineage: Bacteria > Pseudomonadota > Gammaproteobacteria > Burkholderiales > JAJZQI01 > JAJZQI01. The sequence continues at coordinate 34,605 of JAJZTZ010000010.1, forward strand.
TTGCAAAAGGCCTACGCCCGCGGTGACATTAGTCGGGAAGAGTATCTGGCCAAACGGGATGATTTACTGGGCAAAACGACTGATTGAGCAGGGCGCTCAGTCGCGTGCCGTCGGCGCGCGGTTATGTGCCGTGGCGAATTCGAAAAAATCGGCCGCGGGCATGGGCTTGGCAAAGTAATAGCCCTGTACTTCCTGGCACTGGTACGTCTCCAGCAGCCGCAGCAATTCGCGGTTTTCCACCCCTTCGGCAATGGTGCGCAGATTGAGCGCGTGGGCCATCTGAATCACGGCGCTGACGATCGCCGCATCATCCGGGTCGGTCGCCATGTCGCGCACGAAGGATTGATCGATTTTCAGGCGATCAACCTTGAATTTTTTCAGGTAGGTCAGACTGGAGTAGCCGGTACCGAAGTCGTCAATCGCCAGGGCGACGCCGATGTCCTTCAGGCGCTGAATTTGCTGCAGCATGGATTCGCTGTCATGCATCAGCACCGATTCGGTGATTTCCAGTTCCAGCAGCTCGGGCGCAAGACCGGTCTGCTGCAGGATGCGGTCAACCTGAGCGACGATATCCCCCCTGCGGAACTGCAACGCCGAAAGATTGACTGCCATGAGGACAGGCGGCAAACCGGCTTCTTGCCAGGCGATGGCCTGCTCGCAGGCTTCCTGCATGACCCATTCACCCAGTTTGAGAATGAAGCCGCTCTGCTCGGCTACAGGGATGAAGCGGCCGGGCGGAATCAGCCCTTCCGTCGGGTGATTCCAGCGCACCAGAGCTTCGGCGCCTATCAGCTGTCCGCCTTTCAGGTCGAACTGCGGCTGATAGTGCAGCACGAATTCACGGTTTTCCAGCGCAGCGGGCAGGCTATGGGCAATGCGCATTTGCTCATTGACCATGTCATTCATGTGCTGGGTAAAAAAGCGATAGGTGTTTCTGCCGGCGTCCTTGGCATGGTACATGGCGGCATCGGCATTTTTCAGCAGCGTTTCAAAATCCTTGCCGTCTTCCGGGAAAATGGCCACGCCTATGGAGCAGGACAGGTTGAGGGACTGGCCACCGATTTTGACCGGTTGGGCGGTTTTTTCCAGAATCTGCAAAATAATGCGGGTCAGCTCTTCGGTGTCGCGAGCGTCTGCCAGCGCCAAAAGAAACTCGTCTCCACCGGGACGGGAGAGCAAAGACGGATCGGGTACGCAACTTTTCAGCCGACTGGCCAATTCATGCAGTACCGCATCGCCGGTAAAGTGGCCCAGTGATTCGTTCAGCAATTTGAAATGATCGATATCAATCGACAGCAGCGCCAGCGGGGTCTGCGACCGCTCGTTGAGCGACAGGGCAAAATCGACGCGGTCGCGGAATTGATGGCGATTGGCAAGGCCGGTGAGCGAATCGTGATTGGACAGGAACTGGATCTGCGCTTCAGCTGTTTTGCGGTCGCTGATGTCGGAAAAAATGCCGATGAAGTGTGTCAGAGTGTCATTTTTGCCCTTTACGGCAGAAATGCTCAGCCATTCGGGGAAAATTTCCCCGTTTTTGCGCCGGTTATAGATTTCGCCATGCCAGTGGCCAAACGTCACCAGACTCTCCCACATGGACCGGTAAAATTCCGCGCTATGCTGGCCGGAGGCGAGAAATGACGGGTTTTTACCGATCACCTCTTCCGGCGTGTAACCGGTATGACGGGTGAAGGCGGGATTGACCATGATGATGCGCTGGTTGGCGTCGGTCATCATGAAACCTTCTTCGCTGCCTTGCAGGGCGGTTTCAAAAATACGCAGGTTTTCCTGTGCCTTGCTGCGTTCGATCACGATGCCGATGATGGATGCACCGATTTCCAGCAGTTTACGGTGGAACGGGCTGGGCATGCGGTTTTCGAAACTGGACAGCGCAAAGGTGCCGATAATCCGGTCCTGTCCGCCGGAATAGATGGGCATCGACCAGCAGGCGCAAATATTGAAATCTTCGACGATGTGACGCAGGTCGAGCCAGCGC
>JAJZTZ010000108.1 GCA_021847305.1 Pseudomonadota bacterium
GATCATTGGGTGGTTTTTGTTCCACACGAAATGACGAAGGACCCCCAGTCAGGGGAGTTGCGATCATAATCACCGCTCTTGGTTTTTATGTTCCCGAAAGGAGAGCTTGACGTTTCATTTCTTCCGCCGTCTGCAGCTCCTGGGCCAAAATACCCTGGGCCACCTCGTGCATAGAATTGCTCGCCATTGCTATTCGTGTAGAGGATGTACTTGTGAGAGATGCCTGCACCGCCGACAAATGCCGCAGGGGTATATCCAACTTCAATACGCTCAGTCATTTTTATCTCCCTTTTGCTCAAATCGAGTCCGCAGAAAGCGCCGCTTCTACACCGCTAATGACACCTGTGTCGTCTGCAATCTTGAATTTAATGGCGACGGTCTTTTTGATGATCACCCGCTCTCTCCCATACATTTTGCTGGCCGAAAAAAGACTTATGCCTTTCAATTTTGAGTGATATCTCTGTACATTTCGTATCGTTGCTTCATCGGCATGGGGGTTAGTCGATGGAGTCCAGGGGGATCTAAATTCTCCATCAGGCCAGATTTTTGTTCCCTCATACCGAGACTCATTAATTTCGTATCCGCTGTTTTTTAGCTCGCGTAATAGTTTGAAGGCTTCTTCTTTCGGCATCCCTGGCTGAAAGTATTTTTTTGCTACAGCAGTGACCGCTGTGTCACGCCCATTCTGCCCGCCACCAGCTTTGTCGGCTTCAACCCAAGCCGTTTCCATTTCAGACAGCATTTTGTCGATCCACGTTTTGTCTTCCACTTTGCACCCCGCAATAAAAAATATGGTCAATGCCATCAGCAGCGATGACCAGAACCGGCTGCTTACTTGTGCCGACCAGAAATTCATACATCCTCCTTCACCAAACTCATGTGCATGGCATGCTGCCCCATATTCACCACCTCATCCACCTGCAAGCCCTTGGGCACCTGATGCGTGATAAAGATCATCGTCACCTTGCCCTTGAGCCGGTTGATGGTCTGGGCGAAGTGCTCGGCGGTTTGCTGATCCAGATTGGAAATCGCTTCGTCGAAGATCAGCACCTTGGGGCGCTTGAGCAGGGCACGGGCAATGGCAATCCGCTGACGCTGCCCGCCTGACAGCCCGGTACCGCGCTCGCCGATTTCGGTCTGGTAGCCCTGCGGCAGTTTCTCGATCACCTCATGGATTTCAGCCGCTTTGCACGCGGCGATCACGTCCTCGAAGCTCGCATGCGGGTGGGCCATGGCCAGGTTGTCGTACACCGTGCCGGAGAACAGCACCGTCTCCTGCGGTACCACGCCAAAAGTGGCGCGCAGTTCATTGGCCGCCAGTTGCCGGATGTCGCGCCCGTCCAGTGTGATCTGCCCTTCCTGCGGCCAGTAAAAGCCCTGCATCAGCTTGGCCAGCGTGCTCTTGCCGCAGCCGGAAGGCCCCATCAACACGGTGAGCTTGCCAGTTTGAATGGCCAGACTCAGATTGCGGTAGAGCCAGGGGTGTTGCTCGGAATAGCGGAAACCCACGTCGCGAATGTCAATGCGGCCTTCGCCGCCAGCGGCGCGTTGCGGTGTCAGGGTGAACGGCTCCTGCGGCATGTCCAGAATGTCGCCCAGCCGCTTGACGGAAATACTGGCCTGCTGGAACTCCTGCCAGAGCCCGACCAGGCGCAACAGCGGCTGACTCATGCGGCTGGCGAACATCTGGAAGGCCACCAGCATGCCGACGGTCATGCCCGCTTCGGGCTGCATCACCAGCCACGCACCGACGATCAGGATGGACAGCGTCATCACCTGCTCCAGCCCGTTGGCGACGACGTTGTAGGTGTTGCCGACCTGCTTGGTGGCAAAACCTGCCGAGAGGTACTGGGCCAGATAGGTGCCGTAACGCTTGCCCACATCCGGCTCCAGTTGCAGCGACTTCACCGTGGCCATGCCTGCCAGGTATTCGGTGAGGAAAGCCTGGTTGCGCGCGCCGAGCAGGAACTGTTTGTCCAGCCGCTCGCGGAAGACGGGCACCATGAACAGGCTGGCGGTGACGATCAGCGCCATGATGCCCACGGCAATCAGCGTGAGCTGCCAGCTGTAGGAGAACATCACCGCCAGGAAGATGAGCAGGAAGGGGAAGTCGAGCACCAGACTGACCGCCGCGCCAGAGATGAACTCGCGCAACTGCTCCACGCCGTGCAGCCGGGCGACCAGGGTGCCGGTGGGACGGGCCTCGAAGTACGGCAGTGGCAGGTGCAGCAAGTGCTTGAGCACCTTCTCGCCCAGCACCGCGTCGATACGGCTGCCGGTGTGCAGCACCAGATACTGGCGCAGCCAGCTCATGCCGCTGGTAAAGAGCATGAACACCACCAACGCCACGCCGAGCACGATGAGCGTGCTCTCGGAATGATGGGCGATGACCTTGTCGATGATGACCTGGGTGAACAGCGGCGTGGCCAAGCCCACGAGTTGGATGGCCAGACTGGCCAGCAGCACGTCGCGCCAGATGCGCTTGTGGCGCAAGAGCTCAGGCACGAACCAGGAGAAACCGAAGGGCTTTTTCTGGGCATCGGGAGCTTCAGCGCGGCTGACGGATTCCGACACCGGCGGTTCGGCGTCGGCCACCAGCAACATGAGCGGCAGGCACTGTATGCGAGCGGCTTCAACTGAGAGGGGTTCGGGGCTGGTCTGGCCTGGTCGTACCCAGGCCAGCGTATGCTCGCCGTGTTTGACGATCAGCGCCGGTGAGAGACTGGAAATAGCCTCGGGCGGGGCGGTTTCTGGAATGGTGCCGATGGACTGTAGGTCGGTTTCCGCCTCCGGCAGGAACACCACCGCTGGTAGCGGCAGGCTCGACCAATCGTCCTGCGGCCACTCGGCCAGCCCGGCCTTGAGCCCCAGCGCTTCCAGCGCCTCGATCAGCGAAGGAAAATCAAATGGCGGCGCAAAGCGCTGCAGCACCAGCGCAGCGTCGAAAGGCCGGCGGTAAAAGCCGGCCAGACTGCCCAGTAACCACAGAGCCGATGGTGTATCAAGCTGTCCCAGTGAATGGGCAGTCGTCTCCTGCTGCGCTCCCTGCATATTCCTTGTTCTTGTATGTCATTGAACAACGACAAATGCATCATTACCCCAAAGAACATGCGGTATGTCAAGAGCAAATTCGGCGACAAAATGTCGCACAGGTGTGGTGCCGCCTGAAAATCAGCGGCAGGGCTCAGTTTGGGCGAAATACAGGAGACTGTTTGGCAGAACTACCGCTACGCGTTACCGGCGCCACGGGCATCAATGGCCCCTGACCGTTTCAGGGTGTTCCATGGCGCAACGTAGAGCTTGAACAGCATGGCAGCGCCGGCAAACCAGAGTGCCGCCAGCATCGTCTGCCCCAGCCCCTGTTTCCATTCCGGCGCTCCCGAGAAGGCCACCTGGAAGATCATGCCAATGCAGAGAATGCTGAAAATGGCCAGTTGAATCCAGCCGGTGATCGGCATCAGGCGGCTGGGATCGACGGTCAGATCGGCTCGGGAAATGCGCAGATGGCCGGCATGCTTGAGCCAGCGGATTTCACTGTCCGACAGGTCGTAGGCCTGTTGGAGTTCAATGACCTGCTGGCGCACCGGGCGGGTAGCCGAGAAGCCAAAGCGGTAGCGGAACATCCGACCATTGTCCTCAGCCAGTGCATCGAGCTCCGCTTGCGGCATCGTCGCCAGCACCAGCTTGATGTTGCTGGGGATGAAGTATTCGTTGTAATCCCGACCCGCGTTACGCTGGAACTTCGCGAGATTGAGCTGGATCGTGTCGGTGTCTTGCTGTTCTTCCATTATGGGGCCTCTGCCATTTGGGTTGAAAATACTGGCTCGGCGGCACTTGTCAGCGCCCGCGATGATCCCGCCCGGCATTGCGCTGGTGGGTTCCGATATTAATTTGAATGGTGGCGCCCGACGCCTTGGCGAGTGAGGCGATCTTGTCGAGCGGCTTGCGCGCCTCGAAGTGGGCGACTGCGGCAGCCAGGAGGTTGCGCTGTTGCGTGGCCGGGTCGGTCGTCCACAAATGGCCGTTGTACAACTCGGTCACCAATTCGAAATCGTCGCCGCTGGCGCAGAGTTGATCGAGAAAAGTGCGCAAGGCAGGATCGGCGGTCGCCTCCCCCAGGCGCCCGTCGCGAATCAGCAGCAGCAACGCCTTGGCGGTGGGATTGTCCTCCACCACGGCGGCACGAGCGACGGCAACCTGCAGGCGAATGGCACGCAGCAGATCGAGGTTGATCCCCGCGCCGCCGAACATCGTGCCATCTCCTATCAGCAGCCAGTCAGTACTGATCCCGAAGGTCTGCTTGATTCCCGCAAGAAATTCGGCACCCGGTTTCTTGACGCCGCGAACGATGTCGCTGACAAACCCTGGAGACGATCCCAAACGGCGCGCAAATTCCGACTGGCTTATTGCCAAGTGAAGAATGGCGAGCGAAAGGCGGGCGCCGAGACCATCAAGGCCGTCAGGGATGGGCGGTGGAGCTTCTTGATTACTCATACTCTATAGAGGTATATTTAACGCGTTAGCGTATAACAATGTTTGTTTTGAATAATAGATTACTCCTTGCTTCTGCCGCCTGTCACGTTCTGAACATGGATGCTCTCGAAATATCCTATCGCCTGAAGCGCCTCGGAAAGACCCAGAGTGCGATCGCCCGCGACCTCGGTGTCCGTCAGGGCGTGGTGAGCAATGTGATTCATGACCGTGCAACGGCCCACGGCGTGGCAAGCTATATCGCCGAATTGTTGGGAATGCGGGCAGAGGAAGTCTGGCCTGATCGCTATTGCTTCAAACCACGAGCGCCAACACGACGGCCGCGACCGGTAGAGAACTGCATCGATGGGGAGGCGCCCGGATGACCTGACGCACGATCATGAGTCGAGGCCAGGAAAAGCAAAAGGGCTCGGAGCGCCAACTCCGAACCCTTTCAGAACTACCGTGTATTCACTTCACACGGATTTTGCGATTCCTCCGGTCGGCCTGTCAAGGCCGGCGGCCTTTTCCCCTTGTTTCCAATGACCGATCTGGATGCCGCCCGCAAGGGGGTACGGGTGGGTATTACCTGGAGAAACAGCCGCCCTGCTTGTATGGCGGACATCATCATGGCCAACAGGAGAATTGCCATGCGCAAAATTCGGCAAGTGCTGCGCCTTGCCCTCGAAGCCGGCGCCAGCCGGCGACGTATCGCGAAAAGCCTCGGGCTTAGCCGCGATGTGGTGACTGACTATCTGACCCGGGCTGTGGCTGCTGGCCTTGCCTGGCCGCTCTCGCCCGATCTCGACGATGCCCAACTGGAGAATCTGTTGTTTCCGCCGCTGGGCGTCAACCTTCACCGCAAGCCGGAGCCGGATTGGGCAGTCATTCACCAGGAAATGAAACGCAAAGGGGCAACGCTCCAGGCGCTGCACGAGGAGTTCCTGGCGGAGCAACCCGATGGGATCGGCTACAGCCTGTTTTGCGATCGCTACCGGGATTGGCAAAAAGGCCTGAAGCGCTACATGCGTCAAACCCATGTGGCTGGCGAGCGGGCCTTTGTCGACTATGCCGGGCCGACGGTGGGCATCCCCAACCCGGAAACCGGGGAAATCCGAAAGGCGCAAATCTTCGTCGGAATCCTCGGCGCCTCGAACTATACCTATGCTGAGGCTCACTGGAGTCAGCAACTCCCCGACTGGATCGCGGCGCACACCCGGATGTTCGAGTTCTTCGGCGGCGTGCCGCAGGTCGTGGTCTGCGACAACCTGAAATCGGCAGTGACCAAGGCGAGCCGCACCGAGCCGAAAATCCATCCTGCCTATCAGCATCTGGCCGAGCATTACAGCACGCTAATCCTGCCTGCACGCCCGCGCAAGCCGAAGGACAAGGCGAAAGTCGAGAATGCCGTGCTGATCGTCGAGCGCTGGATTCTCTTTCGGCTACGCAAGCGGGTCTTTACGTCACTCGCCGAACTGAATGGGGCGATCCAGGAGCTTCTGGTCGATCTCAATAACCGCCTGTTCCAGAAACTGCCTGGCTCGCGACGCAGCCAGTTCGAGGAAATTGATCACCCAGCCCTGACACCATTACCGACCGAGACCTTCGAGTACACCGAATTCCGCAAGGTGACGGTGGGACTGGACGGCCGCTTCGAGGTCGACGGCGGCATCTACAGCGCGCCCTATACGCTGTGCCGCAAACCTGTCGATTTGCGAATCACCGCCAATATCATCGAAATCCTGCATCGAGGCCGGCGCGTGGCAAGCCACGAGCGAACCAGTAGCAGCGTCCCCGCGATTGATCCACAGCATCTGCATCCGGCGGATCGCTACTTCGGGACATGGTCTGCTGACCGCGAATTGGCATGGGCCGCCACTGTCGGCGCGAAGACCCAGGCGTTCCTGAACCAGTTGCTTTGCACCAGCAAGGTTAAGGAACAAGGCTACCGCTCAGCAGGTGCGCTGAAACGGATGGAGAAGGAATTCGGAGCCGAACGCCTGGAAGCGGCTTGTACCCGTGCCCTCGACATCGGCGCCAGTTCGCTTAGCAGCGTGCGCTCCATCCTGAACACCGGCCTGGACCGGCAACAGCCACCAGAAGCCGACTTCCACGAGGCGGCATTTCATCACCCGAACGTACGCGGTTCCGGCTACTACCACTGACTTGAAAGAGAACATCCATGATGACACACGACACCTTGCGCAAACTGAACGACATGAAGCTTTTTGGCATGGCCCAGGGCTTCGAGGAACAACTGGCGAGCACCATGACAGGGCCGCTCAGCTTCGAAGAACGCTTCGGATTATTGGTAGACCAGGAGGCCACCTGGCGAGAAAACCGCCGTCTGCAGCGCCTGCTGCAGCTTGCTAAATTGCGCGAAAGCGCTTGCCTGGAAGATATCGATTTCCGCCCCGGTCGCGGACTGGAGCGATCCGAGATGGCCTCGCTCGCGCTATGCAACTGGATCCAGCATGGGCACAATCTGATCATCACCGGCCCGACTGGCGGAGGCAAGACTTGGCTGGCCTGCGCACTGGGCAACCAGGCCTGCCGGCGGGGACTATCGGTTAATTTCCAACGACTACCGCTGTTGCTTGAAGACTTGGCCGTGTCCCATGGCGATGGCAGCTTCCGCAAGCGCCTACTCCAGTTGTCGAAGGTGGATTTGTTGATTCTGGACGATTTCGGCATGGCGGCGCTTAACGCCGTCGGACGTAATGACCTGCTGGAAGTGATCGAGTGTCGCAATGGTGCGCGTTCGACGCTGATCACCAGCCAATTACCGGTTGATCGCTGGCATGACTATTTGAGCGGCGGCAATCCGACGGTAGCTGACGCGATCCTTGATCGCCTGGTCAGCGGATCGCATCGGCTGGAACTCAAAGGCGAGTCGATGCGCAAACAACGCAGTCGGAAATTGGCCTCTGCCTGAAGTTCGTAATCCCTCTACATCAACCCGCCTGCGTGGCGGGTTTGTTTTGGAATGGGTGGCCGACTTTGGATTGGAATGGGCGGTAGGGTTTCGAGTGGAGCGGGTGGCGGGTTTCGTCCGGAATCGCTGGCAGGGTTTGGACCGGAATGGGTGGTGGTATTGGGGTGGAATACGCAACTGAGTCACGATCCAAGAGCAGCGTGGTGCTGCCGGACGGGCGTACCGACATCCCGCTGGCGTTTGTCGAAATCTTTTTGCGCTTCGGCGAGCAT
>JAJZTZ010000109.1 GCA_021847305.1 Pseudomonadota bacterium
AAAATAGCTGCCAGATCAGTCGGCGACAGTGGGGTCGTCAAGTTGGCAATAGTGCCATCTGCACGCACATCCTTGTACAGACCGAGGTTTTCCAGCGGCGAATCAATCCGCACAATGGCCGTACCGTTGATGGTACCACTCTTGATGGCAGCAATTACGGCATCCAGATTCGGCAAGGTGTAGAGTGCCGGGTTAGCCTGCAGAGTAGCCAGCGCCGTCAGCGTTGCCTTGTCGATTACCTTGGCGGGCGAACGAGCCACATTCAGACGGCCCATTTCAACGCTTTCATCGATGCCTTCCTGAGACCAAACCGGTTTACCACCTTTGCTACCCGTGCTGGCACCACCGCTATAACGGGGACCCTTGGCATCGCTCTCGGCAGAAGGACCTCCCTTACCGGAACCGGACATTTTCTTGTCCTGGTAAGAGCCCTTGCCATGAGTGGTGCTGCCCATGCTGCCCTTGCCGCCTTCTTCTTCCTCGCTCAGGGCGGATTCAGCCGACTTGGAGGCACCGCCGGAACCGGACTCATGCGAGCCGCCCTTGCCTTTTTTGGCACCCTTGTCACCACCTTTGCCGCCCTCATGGCCACCGCTGTCGGTGTGGCTTTCTTCTGCCTGAGCGGCAGAAATGAGGGAAACATGACCAGCCGTCATAACGGGCGCAGCCAGCATGGCAAATACTGCAACACCGCCGGCGGCAATCAGGGTTTTCAGTTTAAACACGTTCTGCATCATTTTTCTCCTCATTGAGAATCGGAAACTCAATACACTAGCCTGGCAGGGTTTCCGTCCTGCCGCACAGCCAAGTGACTGTGCCGGCAGCGCTTACAGTTTCAATTTAAGACCTTTTAATCCGGTAGTCATTGATAAAACGCAATTCATACCAGTTTTTTATAGCTCATTTGTACCCCACTTAGAAGCGATAACCCAAGCCCAGACGGAACAGGCTTTCGCTATTGGAATAGGTCATCGAATCCGGGTTGGACTGAGTGGTTACAAAGCTGTAGTTATCGTACTGGGTATAGCTGTAGTCCATGCGCACAAAGCCGCTGCCAAACGGCACTTCAGCACCCAGACCGACACGATTACCATTAAGCTTGTTGTCCTGGTTGATATAGGTCGACGGAGAGCCACCTTTTTCGTACGTGGTATTAAACTTGCCAATCACCTGACCGGCACGACCGTAGAGCAGTACGCCGTTCTGGAGGGTGTAGCCTAAACGCAGGGCCAGCCCCATATCACCCTTTTTGTCAGCCGAGAAATCGCGGGCATTGCCGGTACGAATGTGTTGCCAGTACGGGCCGTTGGCATCGGCTTCGAATTCAAGGCCGACATACCAGCGACTGAGCGCCCAGCCATAGCCGGCGAACATCCCGGCGCTGCTGCCCATATCGGCAAACGCACCGGTGAAGGCGCAGTTGGTACAGCCGCTTGAATCGTTCTGTATACCATCAAGCTGCGAATCCAGACTGCCATGACCGAGACCGGCACCGGCGTAGAAACCCGATACGGGGGCCGCAGAAACCTTGGCTTGCGGCAGATTGCCACCGAACTTCCAGCCCAGACCGATGCGAAACAGGGTTTCATCCACGGTCATACGCTCAGCACCCGGTGTTGTAGTGGTCTGATAGTCAGCCGTAAAACTGGGGTAATCGGTATAGGTGTAGTCCATGCGCACGAACATATTGTTGCCCGCTGGAATATCCGCACCCAGACCGTAACGCGTACCGGTCAGGGCATTATCCTGATGGTAGGCGCCGCTCGGCACGTCGTTTTCGCCATAATAGGTATGCAGATTGGTGCGCACCTGGCCGGCACGGCCATACAGAATGCTGCCGCTTTGGGTCAGGTAGCCCAGACGCAGGGCGGCACCGATACTGTCATGCTTTTCCACCCAGCCGGTGTTGGCATCGCCCTTGTCCTTGCTGTGGTACCAGCCGGCATCGCTGTCTTCCGCTTCCAGTTCAGGTGCCAGCAGCCAGCGGTCGCTGAGCATGAAGTTGTAACCGAGGAACACACCCCAGGTGGAACCCAGTGCTCCCATCGGACCGCTGTCGATACCGCTGCCACCGCGCTCGCCCAGGGTCTGGGTGCCAAAGCCGCCATGGCCGAGCATGCCGCCGAGGTACAAGCCTTTCCAGTTACCGCCCGGCACCAGCTCTACGACCGGCCGCACCTCTTCGCCTTCTTCATACGCGAAATGACGCTTGGGACCATAACCGATGCTGAACATGATCTGATTGCGGTAGTAATCGTAATTGACGTCGTTTGAGTCACGATGAGTAAAACGGTAGTCCGCCGCCAGGTAGACATTGCTGCTGACGTAGTGACGCAAACCGGCACCCGCGGTCGTGGTGGTGTTGTACAGCGGATTGCCCTGGTATTCGCTTTCGCTGTGGCTCAGATAGGTATTGAAGACGCTCTGCGGGCCGATTTCACGTTCCACGCGGCCGCTGACGGTGGTATCGACGTAACTGGAAGCACCGGACAGCGTCGTTTCGTTGATGGAACGGTCCAGCGAGGCGCTGACGCGAGTCCGCATGTCCGGCATCCAGCTGAATTTGCCGCCGTAATAAGGCTTGTCGACATCCGGCAGACGGGCGTCATCGTAATTCTGCTTCATCTGGCCGGCAAAGAATTCTGCCTGCATGTTGGCAGCCGGGTGCGAATGCACCCCAACGCTCACGCGATGCCCACTGGAGCTGCGCTGGTAGCCATTGTCGTCCAGAGTGCGATCATAATCACGTTCATCGGTGACCGCCTGGACAAACACCTCATTCTTATCCGATACAGGCATCCCGGCGCGCACACCGAGTGATTGGAGAGTACGGTCGCGGTCATCATTACTGGTACCCGCGGTCATGCCCGGCGGGTTATTGAAATCGAGCTTTTCATCCACTGCGGCGACACGCAGGTTGAGGCGATCGAACTGATGCGCATAGCCGACATGCACATGCTCGGTGGTATAGGTAATCGGTTCGCTACCGCCGGCGATCTGGGATTCGGCCGAGGCACGATCTTCATGTTCCTTGGTGGCACGCACCCCGCCAAACACATTGGACCGTTCCGACAGGTCATAGCGGCCATCGGCACCGACCCACCAGTCGACCACATCTTCACTGCTGTACTTGTTATAGCTATCAGCCGATACGCCGGCATTGAAAACCAGCCGGTGCTTGTCCCAGTTGGAGCGGGCGACGATGGACGGCGACAGCGTCGTCACCACGTCGCGACTTTCCGCGGTACGTGTACCGTAAATATTGTCGTCCGACATCACCGTCAGATTAACCGACGGATAGAGCAAAAAGCTGCCAGCCTCAATCCCCTGGTACTGCGGCTCGAAAGCCATCGGCGCGGTCGGCTGCGGCACTTCGGTTTGCAGGGGCGTTACCGTCAACGGTAGCCGGGGCAACCGGACTGCCGACTGTTTCGCCGGAACGCGACTGACTCTGGTTGGTGGGGCCCTCACCGCTTTGGGCCGGAGTGCCGGCACCCGGCGTCGTGTCCGGCGGAGCCGCCATGGCTGGACTGGCGGTCACCAGCAGCCCGACCAGCAACGCGATCGGACGCATTGCAAACTGTTTATCCTTGTTTGTCGTATTCATTTAGCCCCCAGTCAGCTACAAACATTTATTTTGCAAAAAGAATTTCGCAACAAAACAATTAATGACTTATATATCCTTAATTGTAACAGCAAAAACCGGACAACCGGGTAGCTTTTAACCCAGATCCAGCGCAACCCGTTCCAGCTGTTTGGCGTCACACCCGACACAGCGCCCCTGCGCTTCCTGAACCCAGCCATTACGCTTGAATTCAGCCATCAGACGGCTGGCCGTTTCGGTTGTCACGCCGAGCATGGCACCGATATCTTCACGGTTAAGGGTAATAAACGCTTCATGCATGCGCCGCAACTTCAACAGCAGGCGCGCCAGACGCGCGGCCGAACTGCCGGTGGACAGCTGCACGATAAATTCGTCTGCCTCGGTGATATGGCTTTGCCAGCGCTGCATCAGCTGCCGCCGCAGATGGTTGGTGCGCTCATCCAGATCGTGAATAACTTTGGCCTGGATACGACAGATATCGGCGTCCGCCAGCACCACCGCATTGTGATGATAAGCCTCGCCCAGCAGCGCCTCGAGACCGACAACATCGCCGGCCTGCATCAGCCGTACCACGCGAGTCGCCCCATTCGCCAGATTTTGCGTCAGCTTGATCACCCCGCTGCGAATCGAATAAACAAACTGACCGGCTTCGCCCTGTTCGTACAAGGACGATCGGGCATGAAACAGAAACTGATTAACAGGCTGCAATAGCCCGTCGAGCTCCGACTCATCCAGTCCGGCGAACAACACCGTACTGCGCACGGAACAGGTACTGCATTTAGGATGCCCGATCCATTCGGTATCGAGGCAATGCGCCCGGGATTTGTTTTTATACATGCACTACCTAACGTTAAATTTCCCGAATAGTGTTTTTATTTATAGCTTACTCATCGGTCGATGGAGAATCTGTCACAAAAAATAGTACTAACGTGCCACCCTGGCGTCATTGACAATTATCAATCCTCCTCCACAATTCTTGCCGGCCCGGCAATTTATCCACACAGAAGGCTGCGCATAGATGCCGGCAGGCCGTCAAAGTCCTTTCACATCAGGCGGAACTCAGACAAAATAGCGCTTTATCCTGTCGCATCACGCGCGACATCAGAATGCTTTGTACGGAAGCCCAGCCATGCTGTTAATGATCGACAACTACGACTCTTTCACCTATAACCTGGTGCAGTACTTCGGCGAACTGAACACCGAGGTCAAAGTAGTCCGCAACGACGAGATTGATCTTGATGCCGTTGCCGCGCTCAAACCCGACCACATCGTCATTTCTCCGGGACCGTGCACGCCGAACGAAGCGGGCATTTCCGTACCATTGATCCAGCGTTTCGCCGGCGAGTTCCCCATCCTCGGCGTTTGCCTTGGCCATCAGAGCATCGGCCAGGCCTTCGGCGGCAAGATCATTCATGCCAAGCAGCTGATGCACGGCAAAACCTCGCCGGTGTTCCACAACAACACCGGCGTGTTCAGCGACCTGCCCAACCCGTTCCGCGCCACCCGCTATCATTCGCTGGTCATCGAACGGGAAACTCTGCCGGACTGTCTGGAAATCACGGCCTGGACGGAAGACGGCGAAATCATGGGCGTACGCCACAAAACCCTGCCGGTGGAGGGCGTGCAGTTTCACCCCGAATCCATCCTGACTGAACACGGCCACCAGATGCTGCGAAACTTTCTGGTGAAGAAAGGCCGCGCATGAACATGACTGCCAAGGAAGCCCTGACCGAGCTGATCGCCCGCCGCGACCTGAGCCGCGAACAGATGCTCAGCGTCATGCACCAGATCATGAGCGGCGAATACACCCCGGTGCAGATCGCCGGCGTGCTCGTGGCATTGCGCAGCAAGGGCGAAAGCGTGACGGAAATCGGCGCCGCCGCCAGCGTGATGCGCGAGTTGTCGACCAAAGTCAGCCTGGGCAACCCGGCCACACTGGTGGATACCTGCGGCACCGGCGGCGACGGCGCCCATACCTTCAATATCTCTACCGCCAGCGCATTTGTGGCGGCGGCCGGCGGCGTGCAGATCGCCAAACACGGGGGACGCTCGGTTTCCTCCACCTCCGGCAGTGCCGACGTGCTGGAGGCGCTCGGCGTCAACGTCAACCTGACACCCGAGCAGGTGGCCGAGTGCGTCAACACCGTGGGCGTCGGCTTCATGTTCGCCCCCAACCACCACTCAGCCATGCGTTTTGCCGCTCCGGTCCGGCGCGAGCTGGGCGTACGCACTCTGTTCAATCTGCTAGGCCCGCTAACCAACCCGGCCGGCGCGCAGAACCAGGTGCTCGGCGTGTTCAGCCAGGATTGGCTGCGCCCCCTGGCGGAAGTGTTGCGTGACCTCGGCAGCCGGCATGTGCTGATCGTGCATGCAGAGGAAGGGCTGGACGAAATCAGCCTGTCCGGCCGCACCTTCATTGCCGAAATGAAAAACGGCCAGGTCAGCGAATACAGCGTATCCGCCACCGATTTCGGCCTGACGCCGGCGCCCACCGAATCACTGGCCGTACATAACGTCGAAGAAGCCTGCAGCATGCTGCGCGCCGCCCTGCAAAATAGTCATCGGGCTGCAGCCGATATCGTCGCGCTCAATGCCGGCGCCGCGCTTTATATCGGCGGCAAGGCTGACAGCCTGAAAAACAGCATTGCCCTGGCGCGGCAAATTATTGCCAGCGGCGCGGCACTGGCCAAACTGCAGGCATTGACCGATCTCACCCAACGATTCAACCAGCAGGCCTGATTTATGTCTGACATTCTCAACAAGATTCTCGCCACCAAGGCTGAAGAAGTCGCCGCCGACTCGGCGCGCATTTCATTAGCTGAAGTCCGCCGCCAGGCTGAAGCCATGCCGGCGCCGCGCGACTTTGTCGGCGCCATCCGCGCCAAGCACGCCAACGGCAGCCCGGCCGTCATCGCCGAAATCAAGAAAGCCAGCCCGAGCAAGGGCATTCTGCGACCGCAGTTCGACCCTGCCGCCATCGCGGCCAGCTATGCCAGCCATGGCGCGGCCTGCCTCTCGGTGCTAACCGACGAGCACTATTTTCAGGGGCACAGTGATTACCTGAAAGCGGCCCGTGCCGCCTGCACGCTGCCGGTGCTGCGCAAAGACTTCATGATTGATCCGTATCAGGTCTATGCTGCCCGGGCGATGGGCGCCGACTGCATCCTGCTGATTGTCTCAGCACTGAGCCTGACGCAGATGCAGGAACTGGAAGATCTGGCCATGCAGCTGGGCATGGCGGTGCTGGTAGAGTCGCATGACGGCGCTGAGCTGGAACTGTCTTTGCAGCTGAAAACCCCGCTGATTGGCATTAACAACCGCAACCTGCGCACCTTTGAAACAAAGCTCTCCACCACGCTCGATCTGCTCGACCGCATTCCGACCGACCGCATCGTGGTAACCGAAAGCGGTATTCTGGCGCCGGCCGATGTGACCCTGATGCGCGAGCACAAGGTCAGCACATTTCTGGTCGGCGAAGCATTCATGCGGGCTGCCGACCCGGGCGGCGCATTAACTAGTCTGTTTGGACCAATTCAAGCTTGACGCTGGCATCCAAACACAAGAAAATCCTTTGAACCTGAAATAAAACTGTCACCATGTCTCTGATTGAAATCGCCTTCAACACTCTCACCGAAGCTGGCTTTGATACCATGCGGGTAGAGGGCTTCCCCGTCATCAACATGACCGTTGCGGCACCGAACGGCAAGCTCGATGCCTATGTGCACGCCCACGAGGATAGCCGCCGTCTGCTGGTTTATGTCCGCCCGAAAGAAGTTCTGGTGTCTGACACCCTCATTCCGGCCGTCGGCGAATTTATTACCCGCGCCAATTACGGCCTGCCGCTGGGCAATTTTGAATTCGACTGGAACGACGGCGAACTGAATTTCAAGAACAGCATTGACCTCAGCACCGACGGCCAGCTCACCCCGGCCATGGTCAAAGCCCAGGTTGGCTTTGCGCTGGAATGCGTCAACCGCTACC
>JAJZTZ010000110.1 GCA_021847305.1 Pseudomonadota bacterium
GTCGACAAATGCAGGGTCGCCTTTCTTTGCTTCCTTTCTTTGGCGAAGCAAAGAAAGGAAGGCGTTGCCGGGCGCCCCCGGCCAGTCAATGCTCATTATGTAACAACTGGCAGCTATAACAAACCCAAGCTACGTAGGCAAAAAGAACCGCCCGCTCAATTCCTCCAACCCCAACATCCCCAACATCTCCTGCAAACGCTTGGCTGAACGGCGGTTCGGCTGCTGGGTGCGGCTGGCGATGATCAGTTCGTTTTTCATTGAGTGTTCCCAGCCGACCAGCTCGGTTACATTCAGTTGATAGCCGTGGGCTTCCAGTTGCAGGCAGCGCAACACGTTTGTCACCATGCTGCCGAATTCGCGGGTGTGGATGGGGTGGCGCCACAGTTCGACCAGCGGGGTCTGGCTCAGCATGCGGCTTTTGTTTTTTTTCAGTACGGCGGCCACTTCGGCCTGGCAGCAGGGAACCAGCACGATGTGCTGCGCCTGTTTTTCCAGGGCAAAGTGAATGGCGTCGTCGGTGGCGGTGTTGCAGGCGTGCAGGGCGGTGACGACGTCCACCCTGGCAGGCAGAGCGGGCGAGTTGATCGATTCGGAAACGCTTAGATTGAGAAACGACATGCCCTTGAAGTCGAGGCGGGCGGCCAGATCCTGCGAATGCTTGACCAGCTCTTCACGGGTTTCGATGCCGTAAATGTGCGGCTGGCCTTCCTGGCTTTTGAAGAACAGGTCATAGAGGATGAAGCCGAGGTAGGATTTGCCGGCGCCGTGGTCAACCAGGCTGATATCCGGGTGATCCTGCTGGATTTCCTTCAGCAGCGGCTCGATGAACTGGAACAGGTGAAATACCTGTTTGAGCTTGCGGCGGCTGTCCTGATTCATTTTGCCGTCGCGGGTAAGGATGTGCAGTTCTTTTAACAATTCGACCGACTGGCCGGGGCGGACTTCATACATGTTCGGGAGCCTCAAAGAGTACAGGCATGTTGACTTGAATGGCGCCGCCTTGCAGCACGCGGCAGGTGACGCCGCCGCGCCAGTCTTTTGCCAGAGCGGCAAACAGACCGGGGTGCAGGGCTGTCATGCGCTCGCACGGGTCGCATTCGCCGGTGACTTCTAATATAACTTCACTCAGGACAATGCGGCTGCCCGGCACTTTGGGCACTTCAGTGAGTAACAAATTGGCGCGCCGGTCGGTCCACGGGCGCTCGATGCCCAGCTCGGCGCAGGCGGCCTGCCAGTCGGCCAGGCCCAGCACGGTGATCTGCCGCTTACCCGGTTTGCCGCGCGCGTCGCCCTGCAGGCCGGTTTCAGTGCTGATTTGGCCTGCTTCCTGCGGCTGCATCGGCCCGCGCTTGACGGGCTTGATGGCAATGCCAAGCAGGGTGCTCATTCAGCGTCATCCACTTTGAGTGACTGGCATTGCTCCAGTAGCTCACGCATGTGCTCGGTGCCGAGTTTTTCCATCAGCTTGACGTTCCGTTCGGGGATCTTGTCCGGCCGGGCATAGGTGGACAGGGCATGTTCCAGGCTGTCCTCGCGCAGCAGGTGCAGAATCGGGTAGGGCGAGCGATTGGTGTAGTTTTCCGCATCGGCGGCGCGGGTGCCGGCAAAGCGGTAGCTGGGGTGCATGCTGGCAATCTGGAATTCGTCGGCATAACCGCCTTCTTCCAGCAGCGCATCGGCCACGTCGAGAAAGTCGTTGTAGTCGAGGAAGTTGTTGAGCACGTTGGGGTGGATCAGCAGGGTGGTGTCGATTTCATCTGCCGGTGTGTCGCGCAGGCGTTCCAGTTCGTCCTGCAGGTCTTGCAGTAGTTGTTCACGGGTAGCCGCTTCGCTGACAAAAAAGCGAACCTGGCCGGCATCGTAAGGCATGCGGGCGAAGGGGCACAGGTTCAATGCGATGACCACTTTTTCCACCCAGCAACGGGTGCGGGCAATCACGCTATCGATATCAACGGGTGCAGTCATTTTAGTCGTTCCACTCGAGTATGCAGGGTATGGCTGTCGTCGGCCAGCATGATTTCGCCGTCCTGGATGGTGCAGGACAGCTGCATGGTACGCTGCGCCATCTGTGCCAGCAGCTGGCTGACTTCCTGCGGCACGACATAAACAGACAGGTTGTCGAGCTTGAGCAGGTCTTTTTTGTTGCGTTCCCACCAGATATCCACCGTGCGTCCGCCATAGCAGTACAGCAGCACTTCGGGTGCCCGACCACAGGCCTTGCGCAGCAGTTTTTCCTCCGGCAAGCCGACATCAATCCACTTTTCAATGGCGCCGGTCAGATCTTTCTGCCACAGGTCCGCATCGTCATCGGTTGATAGTCCCTGACCGAAGGCGAGGTTTTCGTCGGCGTTGAGCGCAAAGGCCAGCAGACGCACCATCATGCGCTCGTCGGTTTCCGACGGATGCTGAGCCAGCGTCAGATTGTGGTTTTGGTAGTAGTGCCGATCCATGTCGGAAATTTGCAGGTCGGCTTTGAAAACTGTCGATTTGATTGCCATTGATATTCTTTGGTTAAACTGCCCAGACATCATCCAGCGGCACATCCCAGGGTTCCAGCGGCAGGCAGTCTACCTGCTGGAAGCGGTAGGCCGCGCCGATCAGTTTGGGTTGTTTCCATCTGCCGCGGCGGCGCAGGAAGCTGAAGGTGGTGTCGTAAAACCCGCCGCCCATGCCCAACCGGCCGCCGGCCGGGTCAAAGGCGACCAGTGGCAGGATAACGGCATCCAGCCGGTGGGCGGGGAATTTTTTCAGGCTGTGGAATTCGCTGATACCAAACCGGTTGAGCTGCCAGCTGCCGCGCGTGCCCACTCGGGAGAAGCGCATTTTACGCTGGCGCGGCGATTTGGGCAGGTTGGGCAGGTAGCAGTGGCGCTTGAGCCAAAGCAGGCGGTTGAGCAGCGGCAACACATCCAGTTCGCCGCCAACCGGCATATACAGGGCAATGTGCTGGTAACGTAATACGCCGTGGCGCAACGCTTCCCGCAGAAAAGCCTGGCCGGCGCGGCGCTGCTCGGTCTGGCTCAGCGCCAGACGGCGGCGGCGCATTTGCCGGCGAATGTCTGCTTTATCGGGAAGTGTCACAGTATGGGTGTCCCCGCCTCTGCCGATGGGTTACTATCCTGAACCGGGGGTTCAGGGGGTCGTAGCGGGATCACTTCGGGTACGTCCGCAAGGGACGCGCACACCTGCAATCGTATGAGCCACAACCGAGTCGTGTAGACATTGGTTCAAGGAACTCGTAACCGTCACGAACAGCGCAGGGACAAAAGGAAAGAGTTAAAACAGCTCGTCCTGCCCGTCGAGGGCCTCGTCCAGACGCGCTTTCATGCCGTCAATTTTACGCTTAAATTCACTGATGTCAAAACTGCTGCCACCCTTGGAGGAGAGCAGTTCGTGGGTGATGTTGAGCGCCGCCATGATGGCAATGCGTTCAATGCCGATGATTTTGCCGGCATCGCGGATCTCGCGCATTTTGCGGTCGAGGTAGTCCACCGACATCAGCAGCGAGGCTTCTTCGTCGGCCGGGCAGGCCACGCGGAATTCGCGGCCCATGATGTTTACGTCGAGATTCTTGGGCGTGCTCATGCGTCGGCGGGGAGGGTATTCAGCAGGTTTTCCAGACGTTCGACGGCGATGGCAACCTTTTCCTGCAGGTGACGATTTTCATCGTTGCTGCTGGCCAGTTGCTGGCGCAGGCGTACGTTCTCGGCGCGCAGGCGTTGGCACAAATCGGTGATTTGCGTGATGCGTTCTTCAAGTTGTGCCAATTCCTGTTCCATGCTGCTCACTATAGCTGGAAACCGCTTAAAGTCAACTAGTAAGCACAGTTTTTGAAAGTATTTTGCTAGTTGATTATCATAACTTAACAAAATGTATTCAATGACCTGCGTACCCTCGTCTTATCCCGATAGTGGTATGATTACATCCCTTTGATTTACGCCTTGCCGGGACTCGTCCGGCAGAACTGAACCATGAGCGACTTTTCTGAATTTGTTGACCCCAGTGCCGATTTTGACGAACTGAATCCCCTGCGTGACGACGCCGTGCGCGTAACCGGTACGACCAAACGCGGCAAGGAGTGCGTGCTGCTGGACAATACCGGCAAGCAGCTGCCGGTGGAAGAATTGCAGGACATCCTCAACGGACTGATCGAGAACGAAGTTTTCGGTTTTCGCACCCTGTCTCCCGCGGGCGGTGGCACTATCGACATTGACCGGCGCGAATCCACTCACGTGCAGATCGGCGATGATATTTATCGTTTGATAGTCCTGCGCTATGAAGCGCGCATCGAGAACTTTTAATGTCAATTTTTGACTGGCTGGGCCTGCGCTTCAAACCCAAGGGCGCGGTGGTGGAAATCGGCGTGCCCATGCAGGAGCGCACCGAGCGGGTGCCGCTGACCCTGGAGCTGGTGCAGCGTCATCTGCAAGCAGTGACTGCTCTGCCGGCGACCCTGGCAGAACCTGTCTACAGATTGCTTGCCAACCCGCTCAGCATGCAGCACAGCGGTTCGGAGCTGGTCAAGCAGCTGCCGGCTGAAATCCTTGAGGGCGTGGACAAGGCGGCGCTGGGCAGTCTGATCAATGTGCTTATCAATGAAGTCACCCGCCGCATGTACATCGAATCGGCCGGCTTGCGGCCAGGTGTGGTGGGTATCCGTCTGCTGGCAGAGCAGGACCCTCCACCTCCCGAAATCGCCGCCATCACCGAAGTCGACGCCCATGGTCTGGGCAAGGGCGTATACCCGCTCAATGCGGTGCCGGACAATCCGACGCCGGGCAAGCGCTGCGGGTTTTATGTGCGGGTGGTGCAAAAAGTGTGAGGCGGCTGCGCGTGAGATGTGAGGTGATTAATATGACGATACCGTCTGCACCTCACGCCTAATAGCGTTCAGTGTTTCAGCACTGAACAGTACTTCTCAATCGCTTTTTTCAGCTTGCTGATCTGGTCCTTGGTCAGCGGATCGGGCTGGCCTTCATTTTCCGTTTTGCCCCAGATGGTGTTGGGGAAATTCTTATCGCCAATGCGGCGCGGAATGACGTGCCAGTGCAGGTGCGGCACCATGTTGCCCAGGCTGGCCAGATTGACCTTGTCGGGGTTGAGCACTTCGCGGATGGCCTGCTCGACACCGAATACTGCGGCCATTAAAAAAGCGCGACGGGCCGGCGTCAGGTCTGTCATTTCCTTGGTGTGTTCGGTCCAGATGACGCGGCAGAAGCCCGGGTAGCTGGGGTCGTCCACCAGCACTACGCGCAGCAGCTCGTGTTTCCACAGCAGCGTGCCGGCCGGGCCGGCGCACAGTTCGCAATTATCCGACACGATCAATCTCCTTCTCCCCCTGTTTGTGAGTCTTGGCTCACTTGGTTTTTTCTTTGATTTTGGTGTGCTACAGCAGTACTTTTTCGATGCCGCCGTTGTTGGCGTTGTCGATGTAATTTTGCATCCAGTTTTCGCCCAGCAGGTTCTTTGCCAGTTCGACCACAATGTAATCGGCCTCGATGCCGGTATCGCCTTCGTAGCGTGACAGGCCCTGCAGGCACGACGGGCAGGCGGTCAGCAGTTTTACCGGCGCTTGCGGGGCGCTCTCGTGCACTTTAGCCGCCACTTTCTGGATTTCTTCCAGTTTGCGGAAGCGCACCTGGGTGGAAATGTCCGGGCGGCTGGCCGCCAGCGTGCCGGATTCGCCGCAGCAGCGGTCCGACAGCTGCACGTTGCCATCCAGCAGTTTGTTGGCTACGGCCAGCGGGTTTTGCGTTTTGATCGGCGTGTGGCACGGGTCGTGGTACATATAGCGCACGCCGGTGGCCGATTCCAGCTTGATGCCTTTTTCCAGCAGGTATTCGTGGATGTCGAGCAGGCGGCAGCCGGGGAAGATCTTGTCGAATTCGTATTGCAGCAGCTGGTCCATGCAGGTACCGCACGACACGATTACCGTCTTGATGTCGAGGTAGTTGAGCGTGTTCGCCACCCGGTGGAACAACACGCGATTGGCGGCGGTAATGGCGTCGCCTTTGTCCTTGAAGCCGGAGGCGGTTTGCGGATAGCCGCAGCACAGATAGCCCGGCGGCAGCACGGTTTGCGCGCCTACGTGGTAGAGCATCGCCTGGGTGGCCAGGCCGACTTGCGAGAACAGACGTTCCGAACCGCAGCCGGGGAAGTAGAACACCGCGTCGGAATCCTCGCTCACCCTGGCCGGGTTGCGGATGATTGGCACGATGCTGCTGTCTTCCAGCCCCAGCAGGGCGCGCGACGTCTTGCGCGGCATGGTCTTGGGCATGGGTTTGTTGAAGAAGTGGATGACCTTCTGTTCCACTTTCGGCTGGCCCACGGTGGAGGGCGGATGGGCAGTCTGTTTCTGCACCACGCTTTGCAGCAGCTTGTTGCCCAGGCGCTGCGCCTTGTAGCCCCACTCGATCATCCCGGTACGCACGGTCTTGATGACTTTCGGGTCGGTGGCGTTGAGGAACAGCATGGCCGCGGCCGTACCCGGGTTGAATTTCTTCTTGCCGCGTTCGCGCAGGAAATTACGCATGGCAATCGACACGTCGCCGAAGTCGATGTCCACCGGGCAGGGGTTGTAGCACTTGTGGCACACGGTACAGTGGTCGGCCACGTCGGAGAACTCGTCAAAATGCTGCAGCGATACGCCGCGACGGGTCTGCTCTTCGTAGAGGAAAGCTTCGATCAGCAGGCTGGTGCCGAGAATCTTGTTGCGCGGGCTGTAAAGCAGATTGGCTCGGGGTATATGCGTGTTGCACACCGGCTTGCACTTGCCGCAGCGCAGGCAGTCTTTAATTGAGTCGGCAATTTCGCCAATGGAGCTTTGCTCCATGATGATGCTTTCCGCTTCCAGCAGGTTGAAGCTGGGGGTGTAGGCATGGCGCAGGTCGCCGCCGGGCATGAGTTTGCCGCGGTTGAAACGGCCTTCCGGGTCCACTTTGGCCTTGTAGGCGTGGAACGGCGCGATTTCGTGTTCGGCGAGAAATTCCAGTTTGGTGATGCCGATGCCGTGTTCGCCGGAAATCACCCCGCCCAGATCGCGCGCCAGCTGCATGATGCGCACCACGGCGCCGTTGGCTTCCTGCAGCATGGGGTAATCGTCGGAGTTGACCGGAATATTGGTGTGCACGTTGCCGTCGCCGGCGTGCATGTGCAGCGCTACGAACACGCGGCTCTTGAGGATTTTCTGGTGCAGTTCTTCGCAGGCGGCCAGAATCGGCTCGTATTCCTTGCCCAGGAAAATCTGTCGCAGCGGGGCGCGCAGCTCCTGCTTCCACGACACGCGTACGGCATGGTTTTGCAGGGCGCGGAACACCGAGGTGTCGGCCGGCGGCAGATTAAGGCCGAACTGTTTGTAATAGGCTGCCAGCGGGGCATCCATGTTGTCCAGCAGCCACTGCCAGCGCTGGCCGGTCTGCTGCAGCAGAGTGCGGGTTTCGTTGACGCGGTCGCCCAGCACCTCGGCCACCGGCAGGATTTCGTCATCCTGATCGAGCGGCAGGTCGCCGGCAAAATACTGCTTGAGTGCCTCGACCAGCTTGAGCTTGTTGCGGATCGACAGTTCGATGTTGATCCGTTC
>JAJZTZ010000011.1 GCA_021847305.1 Pseudomonadota bacterium
CGTTCGGTCGCAGGTACATTCTTGCGCGGCAACTCAATGAACACGGAGACCGTCGCCAGGCCATCGGAGTACACCAGATGGCTGACGGGCTGTTGCCGTTCCGGCATGATGCGTTGCAGAGCTGATACCAGGCGGAAGCCGTCGGGCACATGCGTCACTTGCCAATGTGTTTCCGCAGGCAACGTCGGCGCCGGCATGATCTGCATGCGGTCATGGTCCTGCCATTCACTCTTCAGTGCCCGGCGGGTAGTGTCGCTGGGCGGATCCAGCGACAGTTCGCTGAAAGCAAATTGATCGCTGTTTGCGTCGCTGTCTTCCAGCAGGCTGGCCTTAAGCATCAGCCCGCTCGGAATGGCAGCACAGAAGCTATAGCCGTAGCGGTATTGGTCCCGCGGTTCCAGCAGTACAACCTGACAGGATTGGCCTGCCACACGGTCTACACCATCCAGACGAATACGGTAATTGTTCAGCAGTGCATTCGTGTCATCCGGCAGCAAGGCCGGGAAGATCCGCCGGCTGGCCTGCGCAGTCTGGGCCACGGGCGGATTGCCGGGAATGATGCAGTAGGCCTCATCATTGTGACGCAGCAGGCGACGCGGTGTGCCATCCTGCGCTTCCAGTTGCAGCATTTCGCCGCTGTTGTCGGCTGTATGCAAGACCCGCAGGCTGTCGATCTGACTGCCGCGCTGATGCACGAAAGTGCCGGAATAGTTCTGTTTGTGTGCGGCCTGCGCCATTCGTTTGAGCCAGACCGCCCCGCTATCTTCAGTTGCAGCAGCCAGCGGAATTACTGAAAAAGTTAAACACAATGCAAGCAATAGACGCATACAGTTACCGTCGTGGGGAAGTTTCATAGGCAACCAGCATCGACTGGGTGATCGGTTCACCGTGGGAAGCCAATTGCTGGTGTGCCTGCATGTAATCGCTCGGCAAGGTGGCATCCTGTTGCGCAACCAGCATGGGCGGCGACTCAGGTGCGGAAGGATGCAGCAACATCTGCCCTGCGCCGATCGCGACGGCGACAAAGCCCGCGAGCGAGGCTGCAATCGAGATGCCCCATTGCCAGCGTTGTTTGCGCGGCACTTCTACCGGCGCCAGAATGGTCGGCTCCTGGGCCAGGCGGGCAGCGAAATGCTCCTGAAAACCGGCAGAGGTTGCCGGCGTGCCGCGCAAGGTATCACCAATCAGATGATAGGTATGCCATTTTTCCCGCAGGTTTTCCTGCTGCGCGGATTGCGCCAGCAAGGCCTGCCATGCTTCATCGTCCAGCTCGCCATCCAGCCACTGAGAAAATTGTTCATTCATTTCATTCACCCCGCTCTGCTTTACCAGCGCCTGTTCTGTTGCGTATCCAGCAATGGTCGCAACTTCTCTGCAATCGCCTCCCGTGCGCGGAAAATACGTGAGCGCACGGTACCAATCGGGCAATTCATGGCTGAAGCGATATCCTCATAACTCATCCCCTCGATTTCCCGCAAGGTGATTGCGGTACGCAGTTCTTCCGGCAATGCTTCCATGGCCGACTGAACTGTGGCGGCTATTTGCTTGCTCAGCAACGCGCTCTCGGGAGTATTGATATCCCTAAGAGCTTCTCCGCCTTCAAAAGTTTCCGCCTCATCACTGTCGAATTCTGTTGTGGTGGGAGGCCGTCGTCCCTGCGATACCAGATAGTTCTTGGCGGTATTCACGCCAATGCGGTATAGCCAGGTGTAGAAGGCGCTGTCGCCACGGAAGCCGGGCAATGCACGATAGGCTTTGATCAAGGCTTCCTGGGCCACGTCTTCAACTTCGGCCGGGTCACGGATAAGACGTGACAAGAGACGCACCAGCTTGCGCTGGTATTTGCTGGCAAGCAGTTCGAACGCGTGCTTGTCGCCCTTCTGGGCACGCATTACCAGCTCGTAGTCAATTTCCCTGTCGGACATCTGATAGATGCTATTTGTTGTTTGGTCCTGAAGTATAACGCAGCCTCCCTCTTTACGGACAGGCACGCGCAAATGACCTTCGCTCGCAGCTGACGCGGCCCTGTCCGGGAATGACGATAATTCTGAACAATTGACCGCGAAAACATTGATCAGTTCATCTCATCCCACGCTGGCTCTGCTATGATTGTCCCTCCTGCGTTTTTCTGTCCTGTTATGCAACGTTTTGACGTCATTATCATTGGTAGCGGCCTGGCTGGTTTCAGTGCTGCCCTGTCGCTGGCCGATCACAAAAAGGTCCTGCTGCTAACCAAAAAGCAGCTGCTGGATGGTGCCAGCAACTGGGCTCAGGGGGGGATCGCAGGCGTGATGGCAAGCGACGACTCAGTGGAAGATCACGTGCGTGACACCCTGATCGCCGGCGCCGGGCTCTGTCATGAGGATGCCGTCCGTTTTGTCGTGGAGAACGGTCATGCTGCAATTGAATGGCTGCTGGAAAAAGGCGTGCCGTTCAGTCATGACGAAACCCACCCGGAAGAGCTGCACCTCACCCGCGAAGGCGGGCACAGCAAACGCCGCGTCGTGCATGCGGCAGACGCAACCGGCGCAGCCATTCAGGACACGCTGCAAAAAAGCGTGTTGAGCCACCCGAACATTACCGTTCTGGAAAACCATATTGCTATCGACCTGATTACAGCTGGCAAGCTCGGTTTTGCCGAACAGCGTTGCCTTGGCGTATATGCGCTCAACACCCAGGACAACCAGGTTAAAACCTTTGCCGCACCGTTTACCATTCTGGCCACCGGCGGCGCGGGCAAGGTTTACCTTTACACCACCAATCCGGACGTTGCCACCGGCGACGGTGTGGCCATGGCGTGGCGCGCTGGCTGCCGGGTTGCCAACATGGAATTTATCCAGTTCCATCCCACCTGTTTGTATCACCCGCATGCAAAATCGTTTCTGATAACCGAAGCGGTACGCGGTGAAGGCGGCCTGCTGCGTCTGCCGGATGGCAAGCGCTTTATGCCCGAGCATGACGAACGGGCTGAACTGGCACCGCGCGACGTAGTGGCGCGAGCGATCGACTTTGAAATGAAGAAACGCGGTCTGGACTGCGTGTATCTTGATATCACGCACAAGTCGGCGGAATTTCTCTACCACCACTTCCCAACCATTATGCAGCGTTGCCGTGAACTGGGCATTGATATCACCCGGGATCCGATTCCCGTGGTTCCGGCCGCCCATTACAGTTGCGGGGGCGTGATGACCGACCTGGCCGCCCGCACCGACATTCCCGGCCTCTATGCCGTGGGTGAAGTGGCCAGCACCGGCCTGCATGGCGCAAATCGGCTGGCAAGCAATTCCCTGCTCGAATGCATTGTGTTCGGTCAGGCTGCCGCCAAAGACATTCTGCAACAGGACAGCAAACCACTGCCGCCGTTGCCGGAGTGGGATGAAAGCCGCGTTACCGATGCCGACGAAGAGATTGTTATTTCGCACAACTGGAGCGAGTTGCGTCGCTTCATGTGGGATTATGTCGGTATTGTCCGGACCAACAAACGCCTGGAACGCGCACTGCATCGCATCCAGTTGCTTGGCGAAGAAATCTGCGAATACTACAATCACTTCCGTGTCAGCAATGACCTGATCGAACTGCGCAATCTGGTGGTGACGGCAGATTTGATCGTGCGTTCAGCCATGCAGCGGCACGAGAGCCGTGGCTTACATTACAGCAAGGATTATCCCGAAAAAGCGGAAAACGCCGTGGATACCATCTTGCAGGGGCCCTATGCACCTCCCTGTCACAAGGACGGCTAGGCGCTGTTCACCTCTGTTCAACCGGCCTGCTGTGCAACAGGCGAATACGTAATTGCCGCAGTGCGTCTGCCGACGCACTGTCCGGCAAAAGCGGCAGGCTGATGGTTTTACCGTCCAGTTGAACACGCAGCACAAGCAGATGATTCCAGACTGTGGTATCCCCCGCCACATGGCCTTGCAAAGTGGTTTCGTTACGTAACGCAAGACGCAGGGAATCGACACTCCAGTGCAGCGCCGTAATGCTATCCGGCAAGGACAGCCAGGAGTATTTTTTCAGGTTGTAGATCAGACTGCCTGACACCATGAGCCAGGCAATTCCGCGCACAAACCACGGCAGCGCAGTCCCGAGCAGTGCGAGCGCGCAAACGCTGTGGAGCACCAGCAGCAACACAGCGAGCTGTCGCGACGGCTGCAGCTGAACGACTAAGCCTGGCGTATCCAACGGCACACCTGCTCAATTTCCGGGTCCGACGACGGTTCGCCGACAATAAGGTAGCGCCAGAGCACATCATCCTCCAGTTCAAGCAAGCGTGCGATCTGGCCTTGCCATTCTGCGGTCTGCTGCGGATATACAAGCGCAACCCGGCTCTCCAGTAGCAGATCCAGCTCAAGCATGCCGCGCCGGCAGCGGTACAGGATATCGCTGCTCATAATTTGCGCTTAATCAGCAACTGCTTGGTACGGGCAATGGCAGCGTGTGGATTCAATCCCTTGGGACAGCTGGCAGTGCAATTGAGAATGGAATGACAACGATACAGCCGGTAAGGGTCTTCCAGATAACTCAGTCTTTCCTCGCCCGCCTGATCGCGACTGTCGGCAATGAAACGGTAGGCCTGCAATAATGCAGCCGGTCCGAGGAAACGCTCGGGATGCCACCAGAACGATGGACATGAGCTGGTGCAGGCGCCACAGAGGATGCACTCGTACAACCCGTCGAGCTGATCGCGCTGCTCCGGCGTTTGCAGCCGTTCGATTTCCGGTTGCGGGTCATGGTTGAGCAGATACGGCTTAACCGCTTCGTACTGGCGGAAAAAAGGCGCCATATCGACCACCAGATCGCGAATGACCGGCAGCCCAGGCAGCGGGCGTAACTGCACCGGTTCAGACAGCTCCGGCAGCGGCGTAATGCACGCCAGCCGGTTTTGGCCGTTCACGTTTAAGGCGTCCGAACCGCACACCCCTTCGCGGCAGGAATAACGCACCGACAGGGTTTCATCCTGTTGCTTGAGCAGCAGAATCGCATCCAGCAGCATTTTTCCTGCCGGATCAATGTCCAGCTCGACCCGCTGCATATGGGGTTTGCTGTCGGTTTCCGGATTGAAGCGATAGATTTCGAAAAGCACTCCCGCGCTCCTAGTAGCGCCGGACTTGCGGCATGAATGTTTCCACTGTCAGCGGCTTGAGGCGAACCGGTTTGCTGTCCATGCGCATACCCTCACGGAAATACAGGCTGTGCTTGAGCCAATTGTCATCGTCCCGCTGCGGATAATCCACCCGGCTGTGCGCGCCGCGGCTTTCCGTGCGGTAGCGGGCCGAAGCCATGGTGGCGAGCGCCGTTTCCATCATGTTTTCCAGTTCGAGCGCCTGAATCCGCGCGGTATTGAAGATTTTGCTATGATCCCGCAACCGGGCGTGCTGCAGCCGTTCCTGCTGCTCCCGTAGCAGCGTGACACCCTGTTCCAGCGATTCGGCTTCGCGAAACACACCGCAATGCTGCTCCATGATGCGCTGCATATCGCTTTGAATATCGGCCACCCGTTCGCCATCGCCCTTCTGGCTCCAGCGGGCCAGGCGACTTGCCGGCAGATCGGCAGCCGTGGGCGGCAGCGGGCGGGGAAAAGGATTTTCCCGCAGATACTCGAGAATATGCTCACTGGCGGCCTTGCCGAATACCAGGATATCCAGCAGGGAATTGCCTCCCAGCCTGTTGGCACCGTGTACTGAGACACACGCCCCCTCACCTACTGCGTACAAGCCAGGCACCGGCTCCTCTGGTCCAAAATGGTCGGGCACGACCACCTGGCCGTGCCGGTTGGTCGGGATGCCGCCCATCATATAATGCGCGGTCGGAAAAACCGGAATGGGTGCCTGGGCCGGGTCGACATGGGCAAACCGGATCGAGAGCTCGCGAATGGCCGGCAGCTTTTGCTGCAGGATGGCATCTCCCAGATGATCGAGCTTCAATAGCACATGATCGGCCTGCGGCCCGCAGCCACGCCCGGCGCGCACTTCCTCGATGATGGCGCGGCTGACGACATCACGGCTTGCCAGATCGCCGGCATGGGGCGCGTAGCGCGGCATAAAGCGCTCTCCCTGGCCATTGATCAGATAGCCCCCTTCACCGCGAGCCGCCTCGGAAATAAGGTTACCGATACCGGCAATACCGGTCGGGTGAAACTGGAAGAACTCCATATCCTGCAGGGGAATGCCGGCCCGCAACACCATGCCGAGCCCGTCCCCCGTGTTGATGTGCGAATTGGTCGAGGTGCGGAAAATACGCGCTGCGCCTCCGGTCGCCAGCAGTGTGGCGCGTGCCTCGATCAACAACGGCTCGC
Organism: Pseudomonadota bacterium; assembly: GCA_021847305.1. GTDB lineage: Bacteria > Pseudomonadota > Gammaproteobacteria > Burkholderiales > JAJZQI01 > JAJZQI01. Next base: position 6,296 of record JAJZTZ010000011.1, read on the forward strand.
CGCTTTCAATATCCAGAGCGACGACGCCGAGACAATAACCGGCCTCATCGCGAATCAGATCGACAGCAAAGTATTCGTCGAAAAAATGCGTATGGGCTTTCAGATTCTGCTGGTAAAGCGTATGCAGCAGCGCATGGCCGGTGCGATCGGCCGCTGCGCAGGTACGGACAGCCTGCCCTTTGCCGTATTCGGTCGATTGACCACCAAAAGGCCGCTGATAGATCTTGCCGCTGTCCAGACGGGAAAACGGCACGCCATAGTGCTCCAGTTCATAAACCAACTGGGCCGCCGTGCGGCACATGTATTCAATGGCATCCTGGTCGCCCAGATAATCCGATCCCTTGATGGTATCGTACATGTGCCATTGCCAGTTGTCCGGCGTCACATTGCCCAGGGCTGCATTGATGCCGCCTTGCGCGGCAACAGTGTGTGAGCGGGTTGGAAAGACCTTGGACACCACCGCTACGCGCAAATCGGCACTGGCCAGTTGCAACGCCGCCCTCAATCCGCCGCCACCGGCGCCAACCACAACAACATCGAATGTTCGACGGGGCATACTCATGATGCGGGTACTCCAAACAACAGAATCGCTGCCCACAGCATGTAAGACAGCAGTGCAATCCCGGCCAGACTGAGAAGCATTAAACGCAAGCCCAGTAGCGGTACATAATCCATCAACACGCTTTTGACGCCCAGCCATGCATGCCAGCAAAGTGCCAGCAAAAACAGCAGGAATGCCACCTGTCTGCCCGTTCCGGCAAACAGCTGGAGCCAGTCATGATGCGACAAGGGAGAATGCAGTTCAATCTGCATCAGCAGCCAGACACAGTAAGCCAGCACGACCAGGCCGCTGACGCGCTGTCCAAGCCATGTTCCGCTGCCGCCCCGCCCCGGGTCAAAGCCGCCTAGAGCCATAGCAGGCCTCCGCTGGCTGCCGCCAGTGCCAGCAGCACAACCAGCCAGGCCGTACTGCGCAGCAGCCCGATCGGTGCGCCGCCGCGCCATTCGAGCCACATGATGCGCAAGCCTGCGGCGGCATGCCAGCCAAGCAGAAAAAACAGCACAACCGCCGCGCCATGCCATTCGGACGCATAGCGGCCAAGTTGGGCAAACCCCATTATATCAAGTGACTTCTGCCAGACCGCCAGGAGCAAGGGCAGTACGAGGAAAAGCATCACACCGGCGAAACGGTGAACAATCGAAACGACAGCCCCCAGCGGCAGCCGTAAAGGATGCACATTCAGATAGATCGGACGTTGATGTCTGCGGTGTGGATCGGGTGACATTTTCTGCCGGTTGAGAAATTTGATCGGGTCGAGTGGATGAGATTTATTCGTGTTTAAGTTATGATTGGCTTCAATTATAGCGTGCCGCAACCCGAAAGAGTGGATCACTGAACCATGGCTTCACAAGAACCTAACATCCTGAATGAAACTGCCCTGCTTGGACAGGAAACCGTTGTAGTCGATTTGTCCCGCCTGGGCATCATCCGTTTCTACGGCGAAGACACCCAAAACTTCCTGCAGGGACAATTAACCAATGATGTCCGGCAGCTGAAAAGCGACACTGCCCAGCTTTCCGCATACTGTACGCCCAAAGGCCGCATGCTGGCGAATTTTCTGCTGTGGCTCAACGAAGACGCGGTTCACGCCCTGCTACCGGCGGAAATGGCTGAGCCGATTCGCAAACGGCTGGCCATGTACATTCTGCGTTCCAAGGTCAAAGCCGAAGACATGAGTACTGCGTTGTCCGCCTTTGCCGTGTATGGTCCGCAGGCAGCTGAAAGCATCAATGCCATTCTCGGTGCCTGCCCGGCCCAGGAATACCGTGTACAGCATAGTGAACGGGCATCCGTTATCCGTTTGCCGCAGGAGTTTTTCCTGGTGGTGTGCAAATCTGATGTCGGTGCCGCCTTACGCGCCGAGTTTACCGCGCGGCACAAGCCGGTAGGCAGTCATGCCCTCGACTGGTGGCTGATCCAGTCGGGTGTCCCGCTCATCACCCCCGCCACCCAGGAACAGTTCGTACCGCAAATGGCCAATTATGAAGTGCTGGGCGGGGTTAACTTCAAAAAAGGCTGCTATCCCGGCCAGGAAATCGTCGCTCGCACCCAGTATCTGGGCAAGCTGAAGCGCCGCATGTATCGCATCAGCCTGCCGGCCAACACCCAGGCTGCTGTTGGTGACGAGCTGTATGGTGTGGATATGGGCGATCAGGCCATCGGCATGCTGGTGAATCTGCACCCGGCCGCAGACGACCGAACTGAAGCACTGGCAGTGCTGCAGATCAGCAGCGTGGAAGCCGGTCCGATTCGTCACAAATCGCCGGAAGGCGCGGTTGCCGATATTCTTGCCCTGCCCTACAACGTTGCCTGATGGCGTGCAGTTTTTATATCTACTACAAGGTCGACCCGGCCAAGCAGGGCGAAGTTGAGCCACTCATATACACCCTGCTCAGCCGGATAGCCTGTCGTACCGGCGTGCACGGACGCTTGCTGAAAAAGCTCGACGGCAGCGCAACCTGGATGGAAGTGTATGAAGGGATTGCCGATAGCAGCGGGTTTGAACGGGTATTGCAGGAGCTCTGTGAGCGCTATGATATCGATATTCTTATCGACCGGCACACGGAGCGATTTGAAGAAGTACACCGCAGCACGCCGGTGTGCGACTGAGCTGACGGTTCTTTTGTTGCGACAGAATCAGGGTTTATGACTGGGGTTTTGTGCCGGGGCCACGCTCATGGCTGAAGCGGCCTTATTCTCCGGTTTCTTGCCCGGATTGCCGGAGCCTGCCTTGGGGCCGGAGGCTTGTGGTTCTACCGTAAAAGACGTTCCGGCGGGCAGTACCTGAAAAAACACTTCACCGTCTTTCACCATGCCCAGTTCGCTACGGGCACGTTCTTCGATCGCATCATAGCCTTGCTTCAGGTCGACAACTTCAGCCTCGAGTGCGGAATTGCGCGCCTCTTTAGCCTTGTTGTCCGCTTCCTGTTTGTCCAGCTGTTTGCCGACTTCCCATACATTCAGCCAGCTGCCCTTGCCCAGCCACAGTGAATACTGCAGCAGGGCAATCAGGGCAACGAACAGTAAGGTCAGCCAGCGCATGATGCGCCCGTCGCCCGTCTATCAGCCCAGCTGATAGAACGCATCGCGACCGGCATAAACAGCCTGGTCGCCGAGCTCTTCCTCGATACGCAGCAACTGGTTGTATTTGGCCATGCGGTCGGAACGCGACAAGGAACCGGTCTTGATCTGCAGTGCGTTGGTTGCCACAGCCAGATCAGCAATGGTGGTGTCTTCGGTTTCGCCGGAGCGATGCGAAATCACCGAGGTATAGCCCGCGCGCTTGGCGGTTTCGATGGCATCGAAGGTTTCGGTCAGCGAGCCGATCTGGTTCACCTTGATCAGAATGGAGTTGCCGATACCGCGACGGATGCCTTCACGCAGAATTTTCGCGTTAGTCACAAACAGATCGTCGCCCACCAGCTGAACGGAATCGGTCAGGCGCTGAGTGAGGATGTCCCAGCCATCCCAATCGTCTTCGGCCATGCCGTCTTCGATGCTGATGATCGGGTACTTGTCAGCCCAGCTGGCCAGGTAGTCAGCAAACTGTTCGGAGGTCAGTTGCAGGTTCTCGGATTCCAGATGGTATTTGCCGTCACGGTAAAACTCGGAACTGGCGCAGTCTACCCCGATAGCGATGTCGGTGCCCGGCATGAAGCCGGCTTTTTCGATCGCTTCGACGATCAGTTGCAGCGCAGATTCGTTGGAGTCAAGGTTAGGCGCAAAACCGCCCTCGTCGCCCACGGTGGTAATCATGCCGCGCTTGTCGAGAATCTTCTTCAGGGTATGGAACACTTCCGCACCGTAACGCAGGGCTTCACGGAAGGACTTGGCGCCCATCGGAATGATCATGAATTCCTGCATGTCGATGTTGTTGTTGGCGTGTGCACCGCCATTAATGATGTTCATCATCGGCACCGGCAGCTGCATCGGACCGGCACCGCCCAGATAGCGGTACAACGGCAGGCCGGATTCTTCGGCAGCCGCTTTGGCAACAGCCATGGATACCGCCAGAATGGCGTTGGCGCCCAAGCGCGATTTGTTTTCCGTGCCGTCCAGTTCAATCAGGGTGCGGTCGATAAAGCTCTGCTCTTCCGCGTCCAGGCCGATAATCGCTTCGCAGATTTCGGTGTTGATGTTTTCCACTGCCTTGAGCACGCCCTTGCCGAAATAACGCTTGTCGTCACCATCACGCAGCTCGATCGCTTCCTTGCTGCCGGTGGATGCGCCGGACGGCACTGCGGCACGGCCGATAACGCCAGATTCCAGCAGAACGTCAGCTTCTACAGTGGGGTTGCCCCGGGAGTCCAGGATTTCGCGTGCGATCACGTCAACAATTGCGCTCATGTATTCTCTCAGCTTTCTTTTGCAATATTTTGATTTAATTAAAGTTCAGATTCAATAAAACCGTGTTTTTTGACCAGGGTGTCGAGTTCTTTCAGCGTGCTCAACAGCGCCTTCATGCGCGGCAAAGGCCAGGCATTCGGGCCATCCGACAAGGCGCAGGCCGGATCAGGGTGGGTTTCCATGAACACACCGGCCACACCGGAGGCGACTGCTGCACGTGCCAGCACGGGGACAAATTCGCGCTGTCCGCCGGAAGCTGTCCCCTGCCCGCCGGGAAGCTGCACCGAATGGGTTGCGTCGAATACGACCGGACACCCGGTATTGCGCATGACGGCAAGAGAACGCATATCCGATACCAGGTTGTTATAACCGAACGATACGCCGCGCTCGCACACCATGATGTTATCCTGGCCGCCGTTGGCTTCCTTGGCCTTGTCGACCACGTTTTTCATATCCCAGGGAGCGAGAAACTGGCCCTTTTTGATATTGACCGGTTTGCCGCAACTGGCTACCGCATGAATGAAATCAGTCTGGCGGCAGAGGAAGGCGGGAGTTTGCAATACATCGACCACTTCGGCCACCAGAGGAATTTCCTCCTCGGTATGCACATCGGTCAGTACTGGCACGCCAATCTGCTTTTTCACTTCAGCCAGAATGTTCAGCCCGGTATCCATGCCCAGGCCGCGGAAGGATTTACCGGAGCTGCGGTTGGCCTTGTCGTAGGAAGATTTGTAAATGAACGGGATACCCAGTTCAGCACACATTTCTTTCAACTGGCCGGCCGTATCCAGTGCCAGTTGCATTGATTCAATGACGCACGGGCCGGCAATCAGGAACAGCGGCTGTTCAAGACCTGCTTCAAATCCGCATAGCTTCATGCCTTACCTCTTCTGTCATGTTCTTCCAATGCCGCTTCAACAAATGCCTTGAATAACGGGTGACCGTCACGCGGAGTGGACGTGAACTCCGGATGAAATTGCACAGCCATGAACCAGGGATGATCCTTGAGTTCAATCATTTCGCACAAGCCTTCACCTGCCGAACGGGCGGAAACGGTCAGTCCGGCCGCCTGCAGCGTATCAAGATAGCTGCCGTTTACTTCATAGCGATGACGATGACGCTCAATCAGCCGGTTGGAACCATAGACTTTCTGCGCCAGGCTGCCATCCGCCAGAATGGCTTCCTGGCCGCCCAGACGCATGGTGCCACCGAGATCGGAAGCGGAATCACGCTGCTCTGTGGCTCCGCTGCGGTCTTTCCATTCGCTGATCAATGCCACAACCGGGTGCTGAGTGGTCGGTTCAAATTCGGTACTGTGGGCACCGGTCAGACCGGCAACGTCGCGCGCATACTCAATAACCGCCAACTGCATGCCAAGACAGATACCAAGGTAAGGCACCTTGTTTTCACGGGCATAACGGATTGCGGCGATTTTACCTTCCACACCACGTTTGCCGAATCCGCCCGGCACCAGAATGGCATCCATCTCGGCCAGCATGGAAACGTCACCGGTTTCCAGTTGCTCGGAATCAACATAGTGAATCTTGATTTTGGTGCGGGTATGAATGCCGGCGTGAATCAGCGCCTCAGACAACGACTTATACGACTCGGTCAGACCGACGTACTTGCCCACCATGGCAATATCAACCGTATGCTCGGGGTTTTCCAGCGCATGCACCAATCTATCCCAGCCAGACAGGTCAGCCGGCGGAACGTTGAGGCGCAGGTGACGACAGACGATTTCATCCAGTTTCTGGACATGCAACTGCCCCGGAATCTTGTAGATGCTGTCCACGTCATAGGCGGAAATTACGGCATCCTGCGGCACATTGGTAAAGAGGGCGATTTTACGCCGTTCTTCATCCGGCACCGGACGGTCGGCGCGGCACAACAGCACGTCCGGCTGAATGCCAATCTCGCGCAGCTCTTTTACCGAGTGCTGGGTCGGTTTGGTTTTGATCTCGCCTGCGGAAGGCAGGTAGGGAACCAGCGTCAAATGCATGAAGCAGGTGTTGTCGCGCCCGAGTTCGACCCCCATTTGACGGATGGCTTCGAGAAATGGCAGCGACTCGATATCGCCCACGGTACCGCCGATTTCGACAATGACCACCTGGGCGTTGCCCGCACCGGCGCGAATGGACGCCTTGATCTCATCGGTAATATGCGGAATGACCTGCACTGTGCCGCCCAGATAGTCGCCGCGACGTTCTTTCTTGATCACGGTTTCGTAGATCTGACCGGTGGTAAAGCTGTTACGCTTGCTCATCTTCGCATGCGTAAAGCGCTCGTAGTGCCCCAGATCCAGATCAGTTTCAGCGCCGTCTTCGGTTACAAAGACTTCGCCGTGCTGGAACGGGCTCATGGTACCCGGATCCACGTTGATGTATGGATCGAGTTTCATCATGGTGACGGTAATGCCGCGAGTTTCAAGAATAGCGGCTAGAGAAGCGGCTGCAATTCCCTTACCCAGAGAGGAAACTACACCGCCGGTAACGAATACGTATTGAGTCATCTTGATTTGATGGCGTCAGGAAATTTGTATTTTACCTGAAATGCCCTCCGGCGTTAAGGGCGAAGTCACTGGGCAAGACGCAGCCAGGTAGCGACAACTGTATCGGGGTTGAGTGACATACTGCCAATCCCCTGCTCCATCAGCCACTCGGCCAGATCGGGGTGGTCGGACGGCCCCTGTCCGCAAATGCCGATGTATTTGCCGTTGCGCTTGCATGCTTCGATTGCCATGGATAGCAACATTTTTACCGCCGGGTTGCGTTCATCAAAGCTGCCGGCCACCAGAGCGGAATCGCGGTCGACGCCCAAAGTCAGTTGCGTAAGGTCATTCGACCCGATGGAGAAACCGTCAAACAGCTGCAAAAAAGCGTCGGCGGACAAAACGTTCGACGGAATTTCGCACATCATCATGACTTTGAGGTCATTCTCGCCGCGGCGCAAACCGAACTGGGACATCTTGTCCAGTGCCGCCTGCGCTTCCTCCAGCGTACGCACAAATGGAATCATCAATTGCAGATTGGTAAGTCCCATGTCGTTACGCACTTTCAGCATGGCGCGGCATTCCAGCTCAAAACAGGCGGCAAACTGTTCGCTGGCGTAGCGACTGGCGCCGCGAAAACCCAGCATGGGATTTTCCTCTACCGGTTCGTAGGCGGTACCGCCCAGCAGGTTGGCGTACTCATTCGACTTGAAGTCGGAAAAACGCACAATCACCGGTTTCGGCCAGAATGCGGCTGCCAGCGTTGCCACACCCTCGCTCAGCTTGTCGACGTACCAGTCGAGCGGGCTAGCATAACCGGACGCATGCTCGCGGATGGCCTGCTGCAACTCTGACGGCTGTTGCGACAACTCCAGCACAGCACGCGGATGCACTCCGATCATCCGGGCAATAATAAATTCTAGCCGTGCCAGCCCCACCCCGTCATTGGGCAAACGGCTGAAGCCAAAGGCGCGTTCCGGATTGCCGACATTCATCATCAATTTAAGCGGAAGCTGGGGCATGGCATCTAGCTTAATGTGCTGCTCCTTGTACGGCAGCTTGCCGGCATATACGTAACCAATTTCGCCTTCAGCGCAGGAAACCGTCACCTCCTGCGCCGTTTTCAGGGCATCGGTTGCGCCGGCTGCGCCGACGATGGCCGGAATCCCCAGCTCGCGGGCGATAATGGCTGCATGACAGGTCCGGCCGCCGCGATTGGTTACAATAGCGGACGCCCGTTTCATGACCGGCTCCCAATCCGGATCGGTCATGTCCGTGACCAGGACATCGCCCTGCTGAACCTGCTGCATATCCGCCGCGTGCAGCACCACGCGCACCGGGCCGGCGCCGATTTTCTGCCCGATGCTGCGCCCTTCCAGAAGCACCGGTCCGCTTTTTTCCAGACTGTAATTGATCAACTCATTACCGCTCGCACGTGCCTGTACCGTTTCCGGGCGCGCCTGAACGATGAACAGTTCGCCGCTGGCGCCATCCTTGGCCCACTCGATATCCATGGGACGGCCATAATGCTGTTCAATGGCTAAGGCATAACGCGCCAGCTGCATCACCTCACTGTCAGTCAGACAAAAACGGCTGCGCAAATCAGCTGGCGTATCCACCACCTGAACAGTCTGCCCGGCTGCCTTGTCGGCATAAATCATCCGCACTGCCTTGCTTCCCAGGGTGCGTTGAACAACCGCCATTTTTCCCTGTCGCAACATTGGTTTATGCACATAAAACTCATCCGGAGTCACGGCGCCCTGGACGACCATTTCACCCAGTCCGTAAGCCGCGTTGATGAAGACGACCTGATCAAAACCGGATTCCGTGTCGAGCGTGAACATGACACCGGATGCGCCGATGTCGCTGCGTACCATGCGCTGCACGCCGGCAGACAATGCAACCGCCGCATGGGCAAACCCCTGATGCACCCGATAAGCAATTGCCCGGTCGTTATACAGGGAGGCAAATACCATCTTCACGGCCTGGAGCACAGCTGCGCCCCCCTCGATGTCGAGATAGGTTTCCTGCTGGCCGGCGAAAGATGCGTTGGGCAGATCTTCTGCTGTCGCAGATGAGCGCACGGCCACGGCGATGCCTTCAGTACACTCGCCGGACAGACCGGCATAGGCACTCAGGATTTCTGCTTCAAGCTCGGGCTGGAAGTTCGCCTGCATGATCCAGTCACGTATGGTTTTGCCGGTCTCCGCCAGGGTCTGCACATCCTGCACGTCCAGCGCATCCAGTTTTGCACTGATTTTTTCCGTCAGCGCATTATGTTGCAGGAAATCCCGGAACGCCTGCGCCGTGGTGGCAAAACCATCCGGGACTTTCACGCCGGCCTGGCGCAGATGGATGAACATTTCCCCCAACGAGGCATTCTTGCCGCCAACGCTGGGCACATCGCCCATGCCGATTTGCGAGAAAGTCTTGATGAAATGCATGTTCCCCTGCTCCATTGATGTTGTTCTGAGCCACGTCGGCTGTTGGACCGGTTGCTTTAGCGCACCGTTCCCGCCCGCATCTTTTGCCGGACGTGTTCGTAGAGGCAAATGGCTGCAGCTGCCGCCGCATTCAATGACTCCATGTTGCCCGGCATGGGAATGCGTATCCGCTGTTCCGCCAGAGCACTCAGTTCGGCGCTCAACCCGGCACCTTCGTTACCGAAAATGAAGGCACAGGAGCCGGACAGCTCTTCCGTAAACAAGTCGGTGCTGCCATCCAGGGTGGCAGCCAGCGTTTTACCCGGAAATTGCCCGATAACTTCGAACAAATCCCGGCCAGTGTGAATTGCGAGTAAAAAGTGCGCGCCCATGCCGGCGCGCAACACCTTGGGTGACCAGGGATCAACACAGCCACGCGACAACCACACATCAGAAACGCCTGCTGCGGCGGCTGTGCGCAAAATCGTGCCGAGATTGCCCGGATCCTGCAGGTTTTCCAGCAGCACCCAGAATTCCTGTCCTTTGACTTCGGGCGACTCGTCAATTCGCACCAGCCCGGCTATGCCGGTCGGGGTTTCAACCGGAGCCAGCTGACGAAACAGAGTGTCGCTGAAGCAATTGGCCGGCGTAGCAGAAAGCCGGGCACGCCAGTGAGCGCCGATACCGTTTAGCGCACTTTCGGCCAGCAGCAACCGCTCAAGCGTGTAGCCGGCATTGTTGGCCATTTCCAGCAGGTGCTCCCCGTCCAGCCACGCCAGTCCCTGCTGTCGGCGCGCTCTGGCTGATTCAGTCAGTTTATGCAGCTGTTTGTATAAAGGGTTGGCGGATGAAGCAATGACATCCATTGTGCGACAGATCCAGGTTAATGCGGTTTTTTCGACAAGTGGGCCAGCCCTTCAGCCGTTTTCAGGCAAAGCTGCTTGAATCCCGCGTAGGTATGCTCATCCAGTTCACAGCCATCGTGGCGACGGTCGGCGTAAAAGAACCCCAACGGTTTGCCATGGACAAAAACCGACATGGCGAAGAACTCGCCCTCCCCCACCTGGCGGAAAAGGTCTGCCGTCATCAATGGAGCAAACTTGTCCCAATTGGCTTGCTGCAGCCAGATGCCCTGCATTTTACTCATCAGACGGGTAAACAGATGCGCTTCAGCCAGGCTGAAATTCAGCGTCTGCAACGGCGAGTTTTCCTCAACCCCACGGCTGAAGCGCGCTTTTACATGGGTCCGATCGCTGCTTACCAGCGCAAACACAACCCGGTCGAGCGCCAGGCCTTCATGCATTCCGACCATGACACGCGCCATCAACTGATTCAGGTTATAGCTGCCATCCAGATGCTCGCCAATGTCGGCAATGGTTTTCTTCAGCATATCCGGATGCGGCATCAGGCAGACAGCGCTTGTCTCGGCCGGATGTGCGGATACTGCATCCTCTTCATCGACTTCAGGCGGCCACTCGCCCGGCAACATGGGCAACCAGGCGGCTGCGGGCGGCACACCATACCAGCTCCATTTGCCTGCCGCGTGCACCATGGTACGATCGATCCGGCTGCCCAGATCAACGAGCGGGTAACGAATCACGTCGGCAATCTGTTCCACCAATGCCGGCCAGGACTCGTCCCACCAGCCACGTTCTGCCTTGCGCGCCAGTGCCGAGGCATAGGTCACCTCGATCCCGCGCGAACGGGCGGCATTTTTGCCATTGCAGAAATCCAGATACAGTTCGGGCAGCCGCAATGCCTGCAGCAGGAGCAGGGCAAAATCTTGCAGTGAATAGTCGGTGTACTGGGCAAAAGCCTGAGCAAAGTCGAGCTGCTGGCGCTGCATGATACGGCGAATGGCACGCATGTCCGCGGGCGCCACCAACCACAGGCACAACTCCGGCAGGGTATCCAGTAAGGCCGCTATAAATACCTCATCCGCCTTGGCATCGTTACGCAGCACCGCCCAGTCAAATGCCTGACTCGCCGCCAGATAGGCGCGCGCCATTCCCTGCCGCAAGCCACGCCATACACGCTCATCTGCCGGCACCTGCTCCTCCAGGAGCGGCAGCGTTTGCACCCAGTCAAAGAACGGTGCCACGCCCAGCATCATCACCGCATGATCAACCGTGGTGACCTCACTGGCCAGCCCACGGCGGGGAGTACGATTAACGCGCTGGAGAATGGCGCAAGTCAGCAGCGGATCATGATACGCCAGAGCGGCAATGGCATCATTGTTCACCTTCAGCTCCTGGCGTGCCAGTTTGGCCATTTCTTCGCGGCTCTTGCGCAAAATCGGCAAGGGTCGGTCAAGCAGCGCTTTTACCCACTGATTAAGGTCTTTAGCCATAACTCACCTAGATTCGCCAGACATAAAGGGTGGAACGGCTCAAATCGTGCAACTCAATGGACTGATCCGGGGCTTCGCCGGGCACGACAAAAGTATTCGAAATAAACAGGCTGCCTGGACGCATTTCTCGCTGCACCTTGTCCCACAGTCGCAGCATTGGAGCTGGAGACAGATAGGCGTAAACGACGTCATACCGGCTCAAATCTGTCTGCCAGAGGTTTTCAAAGCGTATCCGAAACTGCGCACCACGCAGCTTTGACCGAATCCAGCCGATTACGAAAGGCAAAGGTGCCCGCTCGACCCCTTCAAACAGACCAAAGCGAAACTGTCGATCAAGCTGAGCCAGCAGGCCACCCGCTCCGGCGCCGACATCCAGAAAACGGAAATCACGATGAGCTGGCAGCAAACCGGCCACCGCCGCAGTGGCTCTGTCACTGCTCAGAAACAGCGGCACACCGGCAAAGACAACGCTGCCATATACGGCAAGCAGGATCAGCAACCCGCCAAGGTATACCAGAGGAGGCAGCGCCAGATAATGCAGGTAAGCGAGTGCCGGCCAAAAGGCCAGCTGCAGAGGCAGCCACCAGCGTGGCAAGTCCGAATGCCAGGCAATCATACCGGCCAGCAATGCAGCCGTGATGATCGTAAGACCAATGGACAATGAAAACAGGTAAGCCAGCAAAACTGCCAAACCCAATGCTGCAAGCTGCTGCAACATGGCCCAAACCACTGGGGCCTTAATGTATTGGCGCGACAACAGCGCTCTAGTAGTCATCCAGCCTCCAACCAGTGTTTCCGAGATGCCTGTCCGGACAGCTTTAACCCCTGCCCGTCATTTGCTTGCCGGCAACTCTTTCGGCTTTTCAGTTCCAGCTGCAGAGCCTGGGGCAATGTCGTCACCGTTTACAGCGGCATCCTTGCCGCTGGACTTGGTGATGGCTTCTTCCGTATGCTTGTTAAGCACAATAATACTGATGCGCCGGTTGATGGGGTTGTATGGATTGGCGGCATCAAAAGGCACCGCTGATGCCAGACCGACTACACGCAGCATTTTGTCCGGCTGCATGCCGGCATTAATGAGCTCACGACGCGACGCGTTGGCGCGATCGGCCGACAACTCCCAGTTGGTATAGTTAGACCCTGGGGCGCCGAACGGCGTGGCATCGGTATGCCCAGACAAACTGATGCGATTGGGCACTTCATTCAGAACTTTGGCGATTTCGCGCAGAATAACCCGCGTATAGGGCTTCAGTTCGGCCTTGCCGCTATCGAACATCGGGCGGTTCTTGTCATCGACGATCTGGATACGCAAGCCTTCATTGGTAATGTCGAGCATCAGCTGATTCTTGAACTGCTTGAGCAAGGGATTGAGGTCAATCATCTTTTCCAGCTTGCTTTTCAGACTTTGCAGCTTCTCTTTTTCGATGATTTCATCCTTGGCCTTGTCGGCCTTGGATGTTTCCTGCATCGGCGCGGCGATCGGCTTGACGCTGGTTTCCTGCGGCTGTTTTACGACCTGCGGTTCACTACCCCTTTTCACCTGCCCTGTTTTGCGCGACAGATCCTCACCCCCACCCTTGATCATGCTGGTGGCGTCACCCGCGCCGCTGCCGCCGCTCAGGGCAATCTTCAGTGGTGTCTTGAAGTAATCGGCAATCCCTTCCTGCTGGGCTTTGGTGGTTGAACCAAGCAGCCACATCAGCAAAAAGAACGCCATCATCGCTGTCACAAAGTCAGCATAAGCGATCTTCCATGCGCCACCGTGGTGGCCATGGGCGCTTTTCTTGATCTTTTTGACAATTATGGGGCGTTGGGAATCGTCACTCATCGCGTTTATCCACGCAGATCCTCAGCTTACTTGCCTTTGCGCGACTTGATATCTTCCTCAAGTTCGAGGAAAGACGGTCGATCAGTTGAGAACAGCACCTTGCGGCCGAATTCCACGGCAACCTGAGGAGCATAACCGTTCAGGCTAGCCAGCAACGTCACCTTGATCACTTCATAGATTTTGCTCTCTTCATGATTCTTGTGCTCCAGGGCGCTGGCAATCGGCGCCACAAAGCCATAGGACAGCAAAATACCCAGGAAGGTACCTACCAGCGCGTGAGCAATCAAAATACCCAGTTCAGTAGGTGGCTTATCCAGGGACTCCATCGTATGCACCACCCCCATTACCGCAGCCACAATACCGAACGCAGGCATCGCATCAGCAACCTTGGCGATCACGCCGGGAGCGACTTCGCTTTCCTTGTGATGGGTTTCGATTTCCTGATCCATCAACGCTTCAATTTCAAAAGCGTTGAGATTGCCGCCTACCATCATGCGCAGGTAGTCGGCAATAAAGTCCAGTACATGGTGGTCAGCCACGATAGCGGGATATTTGGAGAAGATCGGACTGGATTCGGGCGTCTCGACATCGGATTCAATCGACATCAGGCCCTCTTTACGTACCTTGGAAAGAATTTCAAATAACAGGGCAAGCAGATCCATGTAAGCCGCCTTGTTCAGCTTCGAACCCTTGAATACCATCGGCACAGCTTTAAATGTCGACTTAATCGCCTTGGGCGTATTGCCTACAAAGAACGCACCGGCGGCAGCGCCGCCAATCATCAGCAATTCGAGCGGCTGGAACAAGGCGGCCATATGCCCCCCTGCCAGCGCGTAGCCGCCAAAAACCGCTCCCAGAACAACCAGCCAACCAACGATGACGGTCATCGCTCAATCTCCCGTCGAGAATTCCACACTGTCGCACGCATCACCACAGCGCCCCCAGAATCGCGATAGCAACATTAAGCAGGCCCAATGACAGATTGGTTCCCACCAGCATCCTGATTTGCCCCAGCGCCTTACCGCCGCTAGGCCAATCCTGTGCCGCAACAGCACGACGCAGACGCTTGTACGGGGCAAAAAATACATGGGCGAAAATGGCCATCATGGCAAGCCCTACGGCTAGCATGATGTGCACATACACAGGCACCTGCCCCATTCCGCCCATCTGTCCAATCATGATCAAACCGGAAATCAGGATCAGTGCCACGGCTCCCCACACCCAGGGAAAGAAACGCCGGAAAGTTGCAGCCCAGAGCGGCAAACGCATGGGCGGCTCGAGCACCTCCACGGCTGCCGGACGAAGCGCCATGTAGGCAAAAAACATACCGCCAACCCAGATAACCACGCTGATTACATGAAAAAACAGCCAGAACTTCAGAGGGGTCATGCCATGTCTTCCTTGTTGTTGGTTTTTGCCTTAGATTGTGTTTTTATAGTTCAAGTCCGCGCTGTCGGAGAATTTTCTGCACCGGAGCATAACTGGTTCGATGTATGGAAGATACACCGAATTGCTCCAATGCCGCAATGTGCTGCGCTGTCGGATAGCCCTTGTGGCGGTCAAATCCGTATTGCGGAAACGCTTCATGCAACTTTAGCATTTCCGCATCACGGGCAGTTTTGGCTAAAATCGAAGCCGCAGCAATAGCAGCAATTTTACCGTCCCCCTGCACTACGGTTCGCACGGACACAGGCATTCCGGGTGCCCGGTTCCCGTCTACCCATGCCTCCTTCGGCGTCACACCAAGCGCTTCAACCGCACGCCGCATTGCCAGAAAGGTCGCCTGTAATATATTCAGACGATCGATTTCCTCGACGTCAGCGCTGGCAATTGCCCACGACAGAGCATGTTGTTTGATCTCCTCGGCCAGCAGATCACGTTTTTTTTCGCTCAACTTCTTTGAGTCATTAAGCCCTGCGATCGGCCGCTGCGGGTCAAGAATGACCGCCGCGGCGAAAACGCCCCCGGCCAGCGGCCCGCGGCCGGCCTCATCGACACCGCAGATATCAGCAATGTATTGCAGCGGCGGATTTTTAATGGGCCTCTCCCAGTAGGGGAAGCAGAGCATCCTGCAATTGCTGCGCCGTGTTTTGCCGCAGATTCTGATACAGCTCATCAAAAGCCGTTTCGATCTCGGCGCGCTTCTGCTTGTCGTTCAGCAATTCCAGCAATGCCGCACTCAAGGCCTCTGGCGTTGCGGCTTCCTGCAGTAATTCCGGAACGACAAATCGTCCTGCCAGAATATTGGGCAAGCCGACCCAGGGTTGCAAGCGCTTGCGCTTGATCAGCCACCAGGAGAATTTCGGCATTTTGTAGGTGATGACCATGGGGCGTCCCAGCAGCGCGGCCTCAAGCGTGGCCGTACCGGAGGCGGCCAATACCACATCGGCCGCAGTCATGGCCTCATGCGCATGGCCGAACATGATTTTTAGCGGCAGATGCGCTGCATCAAGACGATACAGAGCGCTTTCAAATAACTCGTGCGTCTTACGTGTCGCCAGGGGAACCAGAATCGTCACCCCTTCGACCTGCTCAACCAGGCGTTTGGCCGTTTCAATAAACAATTCGGCGTGAAATTCGAGCTCGCTATTACGGCTGCCTGGCAGAAAGGTCACAACCGGGCCAACGGCAGGCAGGCGCAACTGTTCGCGCATCGGTTTACGATCTGCCGAATGCGGCAGAAAGTCGGCCAGCGGATATCCGACGTAGCGGGCCGGCACACCATGTGGTTTGTACAGTTCCGGCTCAAAAGGAAACACGCACAGCACCAGCGATACAGCCTTCTTGATTGCCAGCACACGCTTTGCCCGCCACGCCCAGATTGACGGGCTGACATAGTGAACAGTGGTCACGCCGGCTTTTTTTAGCTGGCGCTCGATTTCAAGATTGAAATCGGGTGCGTCCACACCGATGAAAAGATCGGGCGGATCGGACTTGAGGCGTGCAATCAATTCCTTGCGCATGCGCACGATCGACCGGTAGTGCTTTAAAACCTCAACGTAGCCCCGAACCGACAGCATTTCCATCGGATACCAGCTAGTTGCGCCGGCCGCCTGCATTTTCGGACCGGCAATACCGTAAAACTGAAGCTCAGGTACTCGCTGCCTCAGACTTTTTATCAAGTGCGCGGCAAGCTGATCCCCCGAAGCTTCGCCGGCGACTATGGCAATTTTTTTTACCACGAGCGTGATTCTTATGTTTTATCGAACAATCCCGCGTGTACTGCGAGCCAGGAAATCAACCAGCAGCCCCACTTCTGCCTGGTCCTTTGCCTGCTCCTCCAATGCTTCGCGAGCCTCGGCCAACCCCAGGCCCTGCCGGTAAAGCGTCTTATAGGCACGCTTGATGGCGGCGATGGCCTCCGGCGAAAATCCGCGGCGCTTCAGGCCTTCAGAATTGATGCCGAAAGGCTTGGCTTCATGACCGGCCGCAGTGACATATGGCGGTATATCCTTGAAGGTAATCGTACCCATACCGGTAATCACGTGAGAGCCGATCTTGCAGAACTGGTGGGCCACGGTAAAGCCGCCCAGGATAGCATGGTCGTCCACTTCAACGTGCCCCGCTATCGATGCATTGTTGGCGAAAATCGTGTTGTTTCCGACAATGCAGTCATGAGCAATATGCACATAGGCCATGATCCAGTTGTCGTTGCCAATACGTGTAACACCCGTGTCCTGGATGGTGCCACAATTGAACGTGCAGAACTCACGAATGGTGTTCCGGTCACCAATCTCAAGCCGCGTCGGTTCGCCGGCATATTTCTTGTCCTGCGGGATTTCCCCCAATGAGACAAACTGAAAAATGCGGTTGTCGCGACCAATCCGGGTATGTCCGGTAATCACAGCATGCGCCCCGATGCTGGTGTTTTCACCAATTTCAACGTGTTCGCCGATCACGGCATATGGGCCGATACTTACCCCTGCCGCGATCTTGGCCCCGGGTGCAATGATGGCGGTGGGATGAATCAATTCGCTCATTGAGTTCACAGCGCCTTCAGAGTACACATCAGTTCGGCTTCGGTAGCCACTTTGCCGTCTACCAGAGCCTGTGCGGTGTATTTCCAGATACCCTTTACGGTACGGGTAATTTCAACATTCAACACCAACTGGTCGCCAGGGCCGACCGGACGTTTGAAACGGGCGCTGTCAATGCCGACAAAGTAATAAACTGATTTGTCGTCCGGCAATGTATCCATGGTCTTGAATGAAAGAATTGCCGCTGTCTGAGCCAGCGCCTCAATGATAAGCACACCCGGCATCACAGGGTGATGCGGGAAATGTCCGGGGAAAAATGGCTCATTGATCGTGACGTTTTTGATCGCACTAATACGCTTACCCGGTTCACATTCCAGAACGCGGTCGACCAGCAGGAACGGATATCGATGCGGCAGGTATTTCAAAATCTGATGAATATCCATCATGCTCTGTTCGCTCACGTCTTGTTTCCTTTCAATGATTCCAATGACTTTTCCAATTCGCTGATGCGCGCCGCCAATTCATCGATGTGTTTCATGTTGGCAGCAGTGCGCAGCCATGCCCTGTGCTCCATGACCGGCATGGCAGAAGAATATTTTCCCGGCTCAGTGATCGATTTGGTGACCAGGGTGCCGGCCGTGACATGGACCCCTTCAGCCAGGGTCAGATGGCCCAGTACCATACCACCGCCGCCGACAGTACTACCCGCGCCGATTACGGCACTGCCGGCAACCCCGGCACAACCGGCCATTGCCACATTTTCGCCCACCCGGACGTTGTGGGCGATTTGGATCTGGTTGTCGAGCTTGACTCCGTCCGCTATCACCGTATCGTTGAGTGCGCCACGATCAATGGTCGTGTTGGCGCCAACTTCCACATCGTCACCTACTACGACTCGCCCGATTTGCGGAATTTTCAGCCATTTGCCATGTTCATTGGCAAATCCGAATCCGTCGGCACCGATGACCGCACCCGCATGAATGATGGCGCGTTTACCGATTTGGCAGCCATGGTAAACGGTTACATTGGGATACAGCAGGCTATCGTCACCGATCTTGACGTTTTCGCCCAGGTGGCAACCAGCCATGATGACGGCGTTGACCCCCACTTCCACTCCGGCGGCCAGTGTAACCAGCGGGCCAATGCTGGCGGATGGGTCAATCCGTACCCCCTGCGCAACGACCGCAGTCGGGTGAATGCCGGGTTCAAAGCGTTTGCGCGGATTGAGCAGAGCCGTGGCCTTGGCATAACAGGCATACGGATTATGCGCCAGGATGCGCGGTAAATGCGTGATTTCCTGCAGATCTGGATGCAAAATCACCGCACTGGCCTGCGTCTTGTCCAGTTGCTTGCGATATTTTGAATTGGTCAGGAAAGACAAGTGGCCAGTCTGGGCTTCCTCCAGACTGGCCACCTGATGTATTTCAATCGCCCCGTCACCTACCAGTGTTTCACCCAGCAGGCGGGCTAACTCCGCCAGTTGCATAGTGGTTGCAATTATTTATCGTTAGCGAGTGCTTTGAGCACCTTGTCGGTGATATCAATACGCGGGCTGAAATAGACCGCTTCTTGCAAAATCAGGTCGAATTTTTCGGTCTCGGCGATATTCTGGATGACTTTATTGGCGCGGTCCTGCACAGCGGCCAATTCTTCATTGCGACGCAGATTCAGGTCCTCACGGAATTCGCGCTGAGAACGCTGGAATTCACGATTCAGGTTGGCCAGGTCGCGTTCCTTATTATGGCGATCGGTATCGCTCATGGTCATGCCATCTTTTTCCAGCTGGGATTGCAGATCACGAGCCTGTTTGGCCATTTTCTGCAAATCCTGTTCGCGTGAAGCGAATTCTTTTTCCAGCTTTTTCTGCGCCTTGAGTGCCGGCGCTGCTTCGCGAAAAATCCGGTCGGTGTTGACAAAGCCGATCTTGGCATCGGCCAGCGCCACCGCCGGTATCTGCGCACTTACCAGCAAGGCGGCTGCAATAATCCATTTACGCACAATCTCTCTCCTGTCCGTTCCGTGACATTGTTGTCACAAATTAAAATGTGGTGCCCAGCATGAACTGGAAGCGCTGAATACGATCGTCATCAGCTTTCTTCAAAGGAGTCGCCAGACTGAAGCGCAACGGGCCAACCGGGGAAATCCAGCTGACTCCGAAACCAGCCGAGTAGCGAATATCCTGGGTATCGAACTTGGCATAGCGGCCCAGGTAATCGCCTGGCCCCCAAACATCGCCCGCATCGAAGAACGCACTGACGCGTACCGATTTGTCATTGTGCATACCCGGAAATGGGA
This sequence comes from Pseudomonadota bacterium, assembly GCA_021847305.1. Lineage (GTDB taxonomy): Bacteria > Pseudomonadota > Gammaproteobacteria > Burkholderiales > JAJZQI01 > JAJZQI01. Next base: position 26,068 of record JAJZTZ010000011.1, read on the forward strand.
AGAACAGTTCAGCATTGGCAACGATACGTTTGGTCCCCCCCAGTGCCAGGCCATTGATATCCTTCGGGCCGATGGTCGCGTTATCAAACCCGCGCACCGAGGAAACGCCGCCGGCATAATAACTCTTGTAGAATGGCAGCGGCTGGCCGTTGAGGCCACCGGCTGTACCAGCTTCACCGTTGAGCATCAAAGTAAAATTCTGTGACAGCGGGTAGAACCACTGACGCTGGTAACTGGCCTTGTAATACTCAATATCCCCCGCCGGCAAACCCCACTCAGTTGACAGACGCTGGTAAGTACCCTTGGTCGGATACAGCAGGCTGTCGCGCTCATCGCGCGCCCAGCCAATGCTGCCAATTACGGTAGTGTTACGGTTACCAAACTGATTAACAAAATCGATATAGCGCTGCGGACTGGTACTTGTTACGCCAATCGAAGTGTTTTCAGCCGACAGGCCGAACAGTACGGTATCGATTTCAGTAAAAGGAACGCCCAGACGTACCCCACCACCAGTGGTATGGCTGGTATAGGGGGCAGTTTGCAGCATGGTTGTGTCGATATTGCGTTGATACACATCGTAGCCCAGACTTACGCCATCGGGGGTAAAGTAAGGATTGGTATAAGAGACCGAGTAGACCTTGTTCACTCGGCCTGAATTCATCTGCAAAGCCAGCTGGTTGCCGGAACCGAAAACGTTATTCTGCGACACGGAACCGGAAAGAATGAAACCCTCGGCACTGGAGTAACCGGCACCGAGCATGATGGAGCCCGTTGGTTTCTCGGTAACATTGACATTAAGGTCAACCTGATCCGTCGTACCGGTCACCGCGGGCGTTTCCAGATTCACGTCCGAGAAGAAGCCCAGCCGGTTCACACGGGTCTTGGATTGTTCGATTTTTTTGTTCGAATACCAAGCCCCTTCCATCTGACGGAATTCACGCCGTACGACTTCGTCGCGTGTTTTGGTGTTGCCGGTCACATTGATGTGGCGAACATAGGTGCGACGGCCCGGATCGACGAAAAAGGTGAATGCCACTTCATGCTTTTCCTTGTTCAAATCAGGAACGGCATTGACGTTGGCAAAAGCATAACCATCTTCACCCAGACGATCAGAAATGGCTTTGGTCGAAGCAGTCAGTTTTTCGCGTGAAAAGGCATCCCCGGTTTTCAGGGTAATCAACTTGCGCAATTCATCTTCCGGCACCGGGAATTTACCGCCCATATTAATGCCGGTAACGGTATATTTTTCGCCTTCACTGATTCCCAGGGTAACGTAAATATCGCGCTTGTCCGGAGAAATCGACACCTGGGTTGAATTGATGGCGAATTCGAGATAACCGCGATTCAGATAGTAGGATCGCAGGTTCTCCAGATCACCTTGCAGCTTCTGCTTCGAGTACTGATCGTTTTTGGTGTACCACGACAACCAGTTGGATGTTCCCTGGGAGAACATGTCCAGCAGATCGCTTTCCTTGAAAGCATGGGCGCCGATGATATGAATCTGTTTAATCTTGGCCGCCTCACCTTCATTAATGTCAAAGGTAATGGCTACACGGTTGCGTTCAAGTGGTGTGACTGTGGTCTTGATGTCCACAGCATACTTGCCGCGACTGAAATACTGGCGTTTCATTTCCTGCTCGGCCTTATCGAGCACTGAGCGGTCCAGGATACGGGATTCAGCCAGACCGATTTGCTTGAAACTCTCCTTCAACTGATCCTTATTGAATTCCTTCAGGCCGTTGAAAGTAATTTCCGCAATTGCGGGTCTTTCGGCCACATTGACGATCAGCACATTCCCCTGCACTTCAAGGCTTACGTCCTTGAAGAAGCCGGTAGCGTAAAGGGCTTTAATCGCCTCGGAGGCGCGCCTGTCATCCAGGGTATCGCCCACCTTGACGGGCAGATAGCTGAACACGGTGCCGGCTTCAGTACGCTGAATGCCCTCGACACGAATGTCTTTGATGACAAAGGGTTCCATGGCCCAGGCGGGAAGTGCAAAAAGGCCAGCAATAATGGCAGGGATTAGCTTTCGCTTCATGTGACTACTCAAGAGGCCGCAAAAATCCGGCTAATATCGTTATAAATGGCGACCCCCATCAGCGCTGCCAGAACGGCAATGCCGATTCGCTGTCCGACTTCCATCACGCGATCGGAAACCGGGGTGCCGGTTATCATCTCCACCGTATAATACATCAGGTGCCCCCCATCGAGTAAGGGGATCGGAAAAAGATTGAACAAGCCGATATTCAGGCTGACAACAGCAACATAGCCCAAAAAGGCGATGATCCCGATCCTGGCGGTTTCGCCGGCATAATCGGCCATGGTCAATGGCCCGGACAAATTACGCATCGAAAACGAACCGGTGAGCATTTTTCCCAGCACGCGCACGGTCATGGCAATCATATCTGCCGATTTGCGCAATGCTTCATGAGCCGCACCCAGGGCTGAATAAGAAAGCTCAATGCGATAGGGGTCGAGTAAGCCTGCTACCAGTTTGGCATCCGGGCCGGCACCAATGCGGCCGATAGTGCCATGCAGAACCGGGGTGATTTTCAGGGTTCGCTCCATACCGCCGCGTAGCACCGAAAAATCCAGCTGCTTCTCAGGTTTTGCTTTAACTATTTCAGCCATCTGATTGAAATTATTTACTTCAATACCGGATACCGCGAGCACTTTGTCGCCCACCAGCAAACCACCGCGCGCGGCAGCACCTTCCGGATCCAGCACGCCAATGACTGGCGGCACAGGCGGGAAATATGGCGCCAGGCCAATCCGGGCAAAGGTCTGTTGGCCGATTTCCCCGTCGTTGAGGCCGCGCACATCCAGCGAAAGCAAGCGTAACTGACCGGTTGGATTGCGCACTTGAACCTGCAGCGGTTCGGCATTGATTATCGCAGCCACCAGATGTTCATGTAACTGGTTCCAATGATCAACTGCCACGCCATCAACGGCGACAATCCAGTCACGCTCATGCAAACCGGCTTGTGCTGCCCGTGTTCCCGCCTCCGGTGCACCTATGACTGTCCGGAAATCCTGCTCACCGTGAAAATAAAGAATGCCCCAGAACAGCAGCAACGCCAGCAGCAGATTGACCAACGGCCCGGCCGCCACGACAGCGAAGCGCTTGAAAACGGATTGGCGGTTGAAGGCGCGCGACAGTTCCTCTGGCGCAACCGGACCCTCACGCTCATCCAGCATCTGCACGTAGCCGCCCAGAGGTATCAGCGAAAGCACGAATTCCGTCTGATCCGGACCGCGCAGCGTCCGCCACAACGGCTTACCAAAGCCGATGGAAAAACGTTTGATTTTAATGTTGAACGCCTTGGCGACCCGATAATGGCCCCACTCATGCAAAGTGATGACCAGGCCAATCATGACCAGAAATGCGAGAATTGTCTGAAGCGCGGCCATCAGGCAGCCTGCATTCCACGACGTTCGAGCCAGTTCTGGGCGGTAGCGCGCGCAACCTGATCGGCTGCAATCACTTCCTCCAGAGTAGCGGCTGCATTGACGCTGACCGTTTGCAAGACTTCCTCGTTAAGGCGCGCAATGTCGGTAAAGGCAAGCCGGCGGTCGAGGAATGCGGCCACAGCCACTTCGTTGGCGGCGTTGAGAATAGCCGGCGCTGACCCGCCCCGCTCCAGCGCCTCGAAAGCAAGCCGCAGACACGGGAAACGGTCCAGATCGGGTTGCTCGAAATTCAGTTGCGCCACCTTGAACAGATCTAACTGCCCCACTCCGGCATCAATCCGCTCCGGATACCCCAGCGCGTAAGCAATCGGTGTGCGCATATCCGGATTACCCAGTTCGGCCAGCACCGACCCGTCGACATACTGTACCAGTGAATGAATGACGCTTTGCGGGTGAATGACAACCTGAATATCCTTGCCCGGCACATTGAACAGCCAGTGTGCTTCGATCACTTCCAGGCCCTTGTTCATCATGGTTGCCGAATCAACGGAAATTTTCCGCCCCATGACCCAGTTGGGGTGGGCGCAGGCCTGTTCGGGCGTGACCTGTTTGAGATCTTCCACCGGGGTGCGCCGGAAAGGCCCACCGGACGCCGTCAGCAGTATCTTGCTTACCCCGGCGCGCTGCATGTCACCGTTGTAATCACGCGGCAAGGCCTGAAAAATGGCATTGTGCTCACTGTCGATAGGCAGAAGTACGGCGCCGTTGTGATGCACTGCATCCATGAACAGTCGGCCGGACATCACCAGCGTTTCCTTGTTGGCCAGCAATACACGCTTGCCGGCCTGCGCTGCGGCAAGCGAGGGGCGCAAGCCGGCAGCACCGACGATTGCCGCCATGACATTGTCGACTTCCGGCAAAGCCGAAACGAATTCCAGCGCTTCCACGCCGCACAGAACCTCGGTTTGGCAGCCTGCCTCGCGTAGCAGGGAGCGCAACTGCTCCGCAGCCGACTCCTGCAGCACCACAGCGTAACGCGGATTAAACTGCACGCACTGTTGCGACAAACGCTCAACCTGCCCGTTGCCGGTCAGGGCAACAACCTCGAAGGCATCAGGATGACGGGCAACGACATCCAGTGTGTTCACACCGATGGTCCCCGTTGCTCCCAGCACAGTCAATTTTTGTTTAACGGATGCGGACATTGCTTGCCCCAATAAATTGAATTCAGCTCAACAACAGCGCCAGCGCAGCCAGCGGCATCACAGCAGTCAAGGCATCAATGCGGTCAAGGACGCCGCCATGGCCCGGCAACAGGGTACCGCTGTCCTTCACCCCGGCGCAACGCTTGATCCACGACTCAAACAAATCGCCGACGATGCCCAGCGCCGTCAGTCCCCATGCCAGCGGCAGAGCGACAATCCAGCCCTGCTTGATATGTTCGGCCACCCCAAAAGCGCCAGTCTGCATCAGAATGGCCATATAAATGCTCACAGCCAGCAGAGCACCGACGACGCCTTCCCAGGTTTTTCCAGGGCTGATCGAGGGAGCGAGTTTGTGTTTGCCGAATGCCCGTCCGGCAAAATAGGCCGAACTGTCCGATATCCACACCAGCCCAAGCGTCGCAAGCACCAGCCCCTGCCCTGCTTCACGCAGTTCAATCAGGGCAATCCAGGTGGGCACCAGCAATAGCCAGCCGGTCATACCCAGGATAAAGTGGCTTTTGACATGACGCGCGCCCGCAAGCCACCAGGGAACAAGCAGCACCCACAGCGCCAGGCTCAGCAGAAACAGCGGTGCACTGGCATTGGCGTTGAACTCGGGCAGCAAAACCAGGCCGCCTAGCAAAACTCCGGCGCGGTAAATCCACGCCAACGACGCAGACAAACCGGCCAGGCGAGCCCACTCACCGGCACCGCTCCAGACAACCAACGCCAGAGCAACAGACCAGGCCCAGGAAGGCAGGAGATACAGAATGACAAAAAAAACGGCCAGCAGAACGAAGGCCGTAAGAAGACGGGTTTTAAGCATTATCTTGCAACTGTTCGCTGGTCCTGCCGAAACGGCGTTCACGCTTCTGATAGGAATGAATTGCCCGATCAAGGGCGCGTGAGTCGAAATCGGGCCAGGGGGTATCGGTAAAGTAAAGTTCCGTATAGGCAAGCTGCCACAACAGGAAATTGCTGATGCGCTGCTCGCCACCGGTGCGGATAAACAGATCCGGCTCTGGCGCATAGGCCATGGACAAATAAGGCGCAAGCGCGCTCTCATCTACACCGGCGCTGCACGCCTGCGGCTGTGCCTTGAGCAAGTGATTCATTGCCTGAACGATATCCCAGCGGCCGCCGTAATTGGCTGCAATGGTAAGGGTCAAAACCGTGTTGGCGGAGGTGCGTGCCTCGGCCGCATCGATAAGCGCATTGAGCTGAGCATCAAAACGGCTGCGATCACCGATAATTTTCAGGCGAATACCGTTTTCATGCAGCTTGCCCACTTCACGCTCCAGGGCTTTCATGAACAGCTGCATAAGCCAGGACACTTCATCCTGTGGCCGCCGCCAGTTCTCACTGGAAAATGCGAATAACGTCAGGTATTTGACCCCACGCTTGACACACGCCTTGATGATGGAGCGAACGGATTCAACCCCCCGCTGATGCCCGGCAACGCGCGGCAGAAAGCGTTTTTTCGCCCAGCGGCCATTGCCATCCATGATAATCGCGACGTGCTGTGGGATATCCTGCTGGTCTGGAACAGCCTGGGTAGAACTCTGGAATATCGACATAGGTTTCTGGCAACTCAGATTGCCATCAGGTCCGCTTCCTTGGCTTGAAGTACCTTATCAACTTCGGCGATGTATTTATCGGTCAGCTTCTGGATGTCATCCTGACCACGGCGCTCTTCGTCTTCGCTGATGGTCTTGTCCTTGAGCAGGTCCTTCAGGTGGTTGTTTGCATCACGGCGGATGTTACGAACGGCCACGCGGGTGTTTTCCGCTTCACCGCGTACCACCTTGATCAGGTCTTTACGGCGCTCTTCTGTCAGCGCCGGCATGGGTACGCGCACGATATCGCCCACGGATGACGGATTCAGCCCGAGATCGGAATCACGAATGGCCTTTTCAATGGCAGCCGCCAATTTTTTCTCATACGGGGCCACTCCCAGAGTGCGGGAATCGACCAGCGTGACGTTTGCCACCTGATTCACCGGCGTCGGGCTGCCATAATAGTCAACCATGACATGATCAAGAATGCCGGTATGAGCGCGACCGGTACGCACTTTACCCAAATCGGTTTTCAGTGCCTCGATCGATTTTTGCATTTTTTGTTCAGCGGTCTTTTTAACATCACTAATCATCTTGTCATCTCCTTCCCGGTGATCAGCAGGTAACCAGCGTACCTTCGTCTGCGCCCATCACCACGCGCTGCAGCGCGCCTTCCTTGAAAATACTGAAAACCTTGATATTCAGTTTCTGGTCACGACACAGCGTCAGGGCCGTAGCGTCCATTACCTTGAGATTTTTCACGATCGCCTCATCGAAAGTCAGGCGCTGATAGCGCATGGCATCGGGATGGGTTTTCGGGTCGTCGGTATACACTCCATCGACCTTGGTGGCCTTCAGCATCACATCGACGTTCATTTCCATGCCGCGCAAGGCGGCTGCGGTATCGGTGGTAAAAAACGGGTTGCCGGTACCGGCACCGAAAATCACCACCTTGCCTTCTTCCAGATAACGCATGGCTTTACCGCGGATATACGGTTCGGCCACCTGCTCGATATTGAGAGCAGATTGCACGCGGCTGACGATACCCTGCTGACGCATGGCGTCCTGCAACGCCAGAGCATTCATCACCGTGGCCAGCATGCCCATGTAGTCGGCTGTCGCACGGTCCATGCCTGCGGCGGCCGGCGCTACACCGCGAAAAATATTGCCGCCGCCGATGACGATGGCCACCTGAACACCCAGTTTGACCACTTCGCCAATTTCCGCGACCATCCGTTCAATCACCGTACGATTGATACCGTAGCTGTCGTCCCCCATCAGCGCTTCACCGCTCAGCTTGAGCAAAATGCGCTTGTATACAGGCGCCTGAGACATGTTCACCTCACACACATTAGAATCATTTTTTCCCAACCAGTCTGTCCTACATTCTATACAAACTGCTTAGGAAAACATCATTCCGGGTACAAAAAAGGGAGGCAAGCCTCCCTTTTTTGCTCGGCTTGCCGTTCTTAGCCTTTGGCTGCCTGAGCCTGGGCCATTTGCGCTTCTACTTCAGCGGCAAAGTCGTCCTTCTTCTTCTCGATGCCTTCACCAACGATGTACAGTACAAAACGGTTGGCGGTAGCACCTTTGGATTTCAGGATCTGCTCTACGGTCTGCTTGTCGTCTTTTACAAACGGTTGACCCAGCAGGGTGACTTCCTTGAGGAATTTCTGCACGCTGCCTTCGGCGATCTTTTCGATCATGGCTTCCGGCTTGCCGGCTTCCTTGGCTTTCTCGACAGCTACGCGACGCTCTTTTTCAATCAGGTCGGCAGATACTTCTTCCTTGGTCAGTGCAGCCGGCTTGGAAGCAGCAATGTGCATCGCCAGGTCTTTGGCCAGTTCTTCGTCACCGGTCACGTCAATCAGCACACCGATCTTGGAACCACCGTGCACGTAGCTGGCCAGCTTGCCGGCAGCTTCGATGCGCACGAAACGGCGAATGCTCATGTTCTCGCCGATTTTACCTACCAGTTGGGTGCGCACGGATTCAACGGTGCCGTCGCCCAGCGGCAATGCAGCAATCGCAGCCACGTCAGCCGGGTTGTTCTTGGCTACCAGTTCAGCGATGTTTTTCGCCAGCGCCAGGAATTCGTCGTTTTTGGCAACGAAGTCGGTCTCGGAGTTCATTTCCACGATGGAGCCCAGCTTGCCATCGTCGGATACGTAGATTGCCACTACACCTTCAGCCGCTACACGGGTAGCAGCCTTGCTGGCCTTGTTGCCCAGACGCACGCGCAGAATTTCTTCTGCCTTGTCCATGTCGCCAGCGGCTTCAGTCAGTGCTTTCTTGCAATCCATCATGGGCGCATCAGTGCGCTCACGCAGTTCCTTTACCATGCCTGCGGTAATTTCCGCCATTTTATCCTCTCCTGTATACGGACTAATTCAGATAATCAAGACATAAAAAAAGGGGCTTACGCCCCTTTTAGGCGGCTACTTAGTTCGCCGATTGTTCTGTTGCTTCCGTCACCTCGACGAAATCGTCACCGGCGACCATTTCGTTGATGACTTGCGACTTGCCTTCCAGCACTGCGTCGGCCACGCCACGAGCGTACAGGCGAATGGCACGGCTGGAATCGTCGTTACCCGGAATCACGAAATCAACGCCTTCCGGAGAGTTGTTGGTATCCACCACGCCAATAACCGGGATACCCAGCTTGTTGGCTTCAACGACGGCACCTTTCTGGTAGCCCACGTCGATAATGAACATGGCGTCAGGAATGCCGTTCATGTCCTTGATACCGCCCAGGCTGCGCTCCAGCTTTTCCAGTTCGCGCTGCAGGCCCAGAGCTTCTTTCTTGGACAGGCGCTCGATGGAACCGTCCTTCATCATGGCTTCCATTTCATGCAGACGCTTGATGGACTGTTTAACAGTCTTGAAGTTGGTCAGCATGCCACCCAGCCAGCGGTGGTCAACGTACGGCATACCGCAACGCTCGGCTTCTTCGCGCACGATGTCGCGAGCCTGACGCTTGGTGCCCACAAAAAGAATAGTGCCACGGTTGGATGCCAGACGGCGAACGTGGTTCATGGCTTCCTGGAACAACGGCAGGGTCTTTTCCAGGTTTACGATGTGAATCTTGTTACGCTGACCGAAGATGTACTGAGACATTTTCGGGTTCCAGTAACGGGTCTGGTGACCAAAGTGCACACCAGCTTCCAGCATTTGACGCATGGTAACGGACATTTGAAACT
>JAJZTZ010000111.1 GCA_021847305.1 Pseudomonadota bacterium
AAGGTCGGGGACATGAAATTCAGGCCCGGATGCACTGGTAAGGTTGAGGGCCGGGCTTGCCCGGCCTTGGCGTGGGTGAAATATCAGGCAAAGTTGGGCCAGAAGGTCGGGGACATGAAATTCAGGCCCGGATGTACTGATAAGGGTGAGGGCCGGGCTTGCCCGGCCTTGGCGTGGGTGAGATTTTGGCAGAGCGGGGGCCTGAGAAATGCCTGAAGCCCGTCTGAGTGTGTTTCGAATAGGGTTGGCAGGGCTGGTTCTGGCGCTGTTGCTGCTCAGCGGCTGCAGTAAAGCACCGGTGACGCAGCAGCAGAGTTACGTCTTCGGTACGCTGGTGGAGGTAACGATTGCAGGCGTGCCGCCCGAGCGAGCGCAACAGCTTACCGCCCAGGTGTTCGCCGAATTCGATCGGCTGCACCATGAGTTTCATGCCTGGCAACCCGGGCCCTTGCAGCAGTTGAATGCGGCTCTGGCCGCGGGCCAATCCTATGCGGCTGACCCGCAAATGCTGGCGGTGCTGCGGGATGCCCGCGGCTGGGCCGACCGGTCGGGTAATCTGTTCAATCCTGCAATTGGCGGGTTGATTGGTCTGTGGGGCTTTCATGCGGATGAATTCGTGCCGCATGTGCCGGGCTCGGACCAGATTGCTGCCTGGGTACAGGCACAACCCAAGCTGGATGATTTGCAGTTCAACGGCAATCAGATTAGCAGCCGCAACCGGGCCGTGCAGGTGGATCTGGGTGGTTACGCCAAAGGTTATGCGCTTGACCGCGCGGCGGCGCTATTGCGTGCAGCGGGGGTGAAAAACGCCCTGATCAATATCGGCGGCAATGTGCTGGCGCTGGGCACGCGCAATGGTGAACCCTGGCGCGTGGGTATCCGTCATCCGCGGGAGAATGCGCCGATGGCCGTGCTGGCGTTGCATGACGGCGAGGCCATCGGTACTTCGGGGGATTATCAGCGTTACTTCGAAGTCAATGGACAGCGTTACTGCCATCTCATCGATCCGGCAACCGGTTGGCCGGCCAGAGGCGTGTGGGCGGCCACCGTGCTGGCAGAACCCGGGCCACAGGCCGGGGTGTTGTCTGATGTGGCGAGCAAGCCGGTGTTCATCGGCGGCGTGGCTAAATTCCCGCAGAGCGCCAGAGCCATGGGAGTCGCTGCGTTGATGGTAGATGACAAGGGCGGTGTGCAGGTGACCGAAGCGCTCTACCGACGGCTGGAGTGGGTGACGCGGCCGAAGACGATAAAAGTTTGGCCGTAAAGGGGTTTTTTGCCCTAGAATCGCGCTTTTCTGTCTTTCCGGCCTCACTGGGTCGGACGGAGCAAGCATGATAGGTGTCTTAATTATTGCCCACGGTGATTTGGGCGACGGTTTTCTGCATAGTGTGGCGCATGTCATGGGCAAAATGCCGGAGCAGTTTGCCAGCATGGCGGTCAGTGCCCACGATGATCCGCTTACAGTGGAGCAGCACGGCCGGAAACTGCTGGAACAGCTCGACAGCGGCGACGGGGTGCTGATTTTTACCGATATTTATGGCGCAACGCCCAGCAATGTGGTGGGGCGGCTGATTATGCCTGGTCGCGTGGCAGCGATAGCCGGCGTCAGCCTGCCGATGCTGGTGCGTGCCCTGACATACCGCAGCCAGTCTTTGCGGGTGGTGATGGACAAGGCGATCAGCGGTGGGCATGAAGGTATTGTTTTGATGGAACACGATTATGTTGCAGCAAGAAGCGCAAATCATTAATAAACTGGGTTTGCATGCCCGGGCGTCGGCCAAGCTGACGCAGACCGCCAGCGGTTTTGCCAGCGAGGTCTGGTTGTCGCGTAACGGCAAACGGGTCAACGCGAAAAGCATCATGGGGGTGATGATGCTGGCGGCGGCCAAGGGCAGTACCGTGCAGATCGAAACCAGCGGCAATGATGAGGAGCAGGCCATGCAGGCTCTGGTGACGCTGATCAACGACAAGTTCGGCGAGGGCGAATGAGTTTTACGCTGCATGGCATCGGTGTTTCCGGCGGTGTGGCCATTGGCCGCGCCCGCCTGGTTTCGCACGCCTTGCTGGAAGTGCCGCATTATGTGCTGCCGAAAAAGCATGTCGCGGAAGAGGTCGCACGTTTTGAAGCCGCCATTGCCGCTACGCGTGCGGACATGGATGTGTTGCGTGAGCAGATTCCTGCCAGTGCGCCGTCGGAGTTTGGCGCTTTTCTGTCCATGCACCAGATGATTCTGGCCGACAGCACGCTGTCGGAAGCACCGCGCCAGCTGATCGAAGAACAGCAATGCAACGCCGAGTGGGCGCTGAAGCTGCAGCTTGATTCCGTGCTGGCCGAATTCGACAAGATCGATGATGCCTACATCCGCGAGCGCAAGGCCGATGTGGTGCAGGTGGTCGAGCGGGTACTGAAATTCCTCCTCGGACATCCTTCGCAGCTCAGTTTGCCAGGTGTGGGCGGTCAACAGGAAATTCTGGTGGCGCATGACCTGTCCCCTGCCGACATGTTGGCGTTCAAACAGCATACTTTTGCCGCATTCATCACCGATGTCGGCGGCGCTACGTCGCATACGGCCATTATTGCCCGCAGCCTGAATCTGCCGTCCGTGCTGGCGCTGCATTCGGCGCGGCAACTGGTGCGCGACGGCGAAATGCTGATTGTCGACGGCGAGCAAGGGGTGGTAATCGTCAATCCGGCCGAGGCCATCCTGGCGGAATACCGCCTGAGACAGGATCAGTATGCGCTGGAACGACAGAAGCTGCGCCGACTGATTTCCACCCCGGCGGCAACGCTTGATGAAGTGCCGGTCGAATTGCACGCCAATATCGAATTGCCGCAGGACGTGCAGCAGGCGCTGGCCAACGGCGCAACCGGTATTGGCCTGTTCCGCAGCGAATTCCTGTTCATGAATCGCCCCGATCTGCCGTCGGAAGACGAACAGTTTGAGGCCTACCGTGAAGTGGCTGTGGCCATGGGAGCGTTGCCGGTAACGATCCGCACGCTCGACCTCGGTGCCGACAAGCCGCTTAACGGCGTGACGCGGGAAAGCCTGAACCCGGCACTGGGCCTGCGCGCCATCCGTTTGTGTCTGGCAGAGCCGGCCATGTTCCGCGCCCAGTTGCGGGCGATTTTGCGTGCCAGTTATTACGGCAATGTGCGCATGATGATTCCCATGCTGTCGAACATGCAGGAGCTGCGTCAGACGCTGGTTCTGCTGGAGCAGGCCAAGGAGTCGCTGGTGGAGGATGGTATCCCGTTCAATCCCACCATGGCTGTCGGCGGCATGATCGAGGTGCCGGCAGCTGCATTGATGGCGGAAATGTTCGCCCGTGAGCTGGATTTTCTGTCCATCGGCACCAATGACCTGATTCAGTACACCTTGGCGATCGACCGCGCCGACGATGCTGTGGCGCACCTGTACGACCCGCTGCACCCGGCTGTGCTGGAACTGATTGCGCACACCATTCGCATGGCGGACAAGACGGGTATCTCGGTGTCCGTGTGCGGCGAAATGGCCGGTGACCCACATCTGACACGCTTGCTACTGGGCCTCGGGTTGCGCAATTTTTCCATGCATCCGGCACAATTGCTGGCAGTCAAACAGCAGGTGCTGCAATCGAGCCTGGCGTCGATTGCCAATCAGACGCAGAAAATCCTGCGTGGCAGCGAAGCTGATCGGATTCATGCGCTGTTAGGTAAGATGAATCAGGTCGCTTAGCTGGATGAATATTCTTTGTCTTTTCACTAATTGCTGGCTGGCGCGGTATAATTCGGCGCGCTGATTGAATTTTAGAGGTTTGGCTATGTCCGCCAATGTTGCCGATCTGGCACGCAAGACACTGATCCATTTGAGTGAGCTGGGGCTGCCGCCTACGCCGTCCAATTACATTCGCTATTTTTACGAGCTGGCCGGCACCAATGATGCCATGCTCGGCAACATTGGCGACCTGGAGAAGGGTGGGGAGTGCGTCAATATTCTTTTCGCGCTCAAGGGGCTGCTTGACTCAGTTGTGCAACGCACCACCGAGCTGCATACCGATCTGGGTGAGCGTAACAGCGATCTGAAAAAATCCGTTACGGACCTCACCAGCGCGCGGGAAAAGACGGAAATTCTGCGCTTGTTGCATGAAGTGGTCGGCAAGGCCGAAAGCATTCACACTTCGGTTGACGGTGCAACGCGTGATCTGATTGCCACCAAGCGCACGCTGGAACGCATGCGCAGTGAGCTGAAAGAGGCGCGCAAGGCGCTCAATGAGGACTCCCTGACCGGCGCACAGAATCGCCGCGCCATGGACATCGTGCTGAACAAGGAAGTGGCGCGCGCCATGCGCTATCACCGGCCGCTGTCCGCCATTATGCTGGATATCGACCATTTCAAGCGGGTAAATGATACCTATGGTCATGATGCCGGCGACAAGCTGCTGATGCATGTGACCATGCTGGCCCGTTCGGTGCTGCGTGAATCGGACGTGTTTATTCGCTATGGCGGCGAAGAGTTCCTGCTGTTGCTGCCGGACTCGGAATTGAGCGGCGCTGCGCATGTGGCGGACCGCTTGCGCGAGCTGCTGAAGGAAAACCCCCTGCAGACCGACAATGGCCGCATCGATGTTAACTTCAGTGCCGGGGTCTCTCAGTTGCTTGAAGGCGAAAACGGCCATTCGCTGGTGTTGCGCGCCGACAAGGCGATGTACGAAGCCAAGCAGGCCGGCCGCGGCTGCACCCGTATCGCGCCGTAATCCTGTACACGGAGGTTTCCCGGCCTCCGTTTATCCTGTTTCTACCAGCCTGGCTGCCAGCGGGCGGACGTCATAGAGCTGCCATTCCTGGCTGGCTTGCAGCGTCGTTTCGCGGACCAGCCGCCAGATTTCATCGCCCGACGTGTGCAGCAAACCGGCAATGGCCTCGAGATCGTGAGTCACACCCGGATCATACCAGCTGTATGTCGCATGTCTGGCCAGGTCGACAGCCAGAACAGTGCAGCCGGTGCGCGGATTATCCGGCTTGGCTTCGTTCATGAGCGACTGCAGAATCTGCGGCAAATGCCATTCTGTAACCAGCTTGTGCTGCAGCTGAGTGATAGCGAAACCGAATACCTGCTGCTGGGCCTCGGCACTGCGCAATCCTGGCGTGGTGTGCAACAACCCGGCCACGGCGGTCATCTGTTGCGGGGCGAAGCACCACAGCAGGATTTCAGCGATATCATGCAGCAGCGCGGCCAGCATCACCTCTTCGCTGTCCGTGTCATGCCGCTGCTCCGCCAGCGCGTGGGCATAGAGCGCCGCCAGGCGCGAGCGACTGATGACGGTATGGCACTGTTCCAGCGCATCGGTTTGCCCGGCCAGCAATTCGTCGATGGTTTGCTGGTTGGCAAAATGCCGGAAGAAGGGGCCCATTCCCAGCATCAGCAAAGCCTGACCGATCGTGGTGATATCATGATTGCGCAAGCGCCCCTGGTGCGTTTGCAAATACAGGATGACCTGCAGCGCCATAAGCGGGTCGCGCAGGATAACGTGGGAAAGATGGCGGGCCGACAGATTGTCCATCCGGTTTTCCAGCTCCTGGAGGGCGGCCGGGGTATGCGCGAGCACCGGCAGACGGATGCCGCCAAGGAACAGTTGCCAGCCATGCAGATCACGTGAAGGAGTCATGGGTTGAGGATAGATGCAAATGCAACGTTTGCCAACTGGCAGGAGCAAGTTGAGGCAGCCGTCACGGCAGCCGGTGGCAAGCCGTTTAGCCTGAGTCGCCAGGTGCCGCAGTCGGGTGGCTCGATCAATCGCTCCTTGCAGCTTGAAGGGGCGGCTGGGGAACGTTACTTTCTCAAACTCAATGCACCGGCCAAAGCCGACCTCTTTGCTGCTGAGGCGGCCGGGCTGGCAGCCTTGCGTCAGACTGGCTGCGTCCGTGTGCCGCATACCGTGGCAAGCGGGGTCGCCAGTGACGCGGCCTGGCTGCTGCTGGAATTCCTGCCGCTCGACGAGTTGGATAAATCGACGGCAGCCCGACTGGGGGAGCAGCTGGCTGAGCTGCACCGCAGTAGCGCCAGCCGGTACGGCTTTGAGCGCAACACCGTGATCGGTGCGACTGTGCAACTGAATGACTGGCAGGACAGCTGGGTGCAGTTCTGGCGTGAACAGCGGTTGGGTTTCCAGCTCAGGCTGGCTGGCGGCAATGGTGCCCCACAGGCGCTGCTGCAAACCGGTGAACGTTTGCAGGCAAAGCTGGACGGGTTTTTTTCTGCTTATTGCCCTGCGCCGTCACTGTTGCATGGCGATTTGTGGGCGGGGAACGCGGCCGCGGCAAATGGGATTCCGGTTATTTTTGATCCGGCGGTCTACTATGGTGACAGGGAAACAGACATTGCCATGACGGAGTTGTTCGGCGGTTTCCCGTCGTCATTTTATGCTGCCTATCGCGCTGCTTGGCCGCTTGATCCGGGTTATCCGGTCAGACGCGGTGTGTATAACCTGTATCATGTACTCAATCACTTCAATTTATTTGGCGGCAGTTATGCTGCCCAGGCGCAGAACCTGATCCAGCGCCTCCTGGCTGAGCTTGGCTGAGCTTGGCCGCTGCAGTAGCCAAACATCGGGCGGGCGGCTATAGTTAAGGAAATGCTGATTTATTCGCGTTTCCGTGCCGGGCTGATTTTTCGCCCGGCCGCTCAATGACGCCAGTCATTGAAAGCGTGAGGCTGTGCGGACATGTGCCGCGCAGCCGCCTTGCTGATTTATTCCCAAATGGAATAAATCAGCGCTTTCTTAAAGACGTAGCAGGCAGAAAACCAATAACGCGATGAGGAAGCCCTGAACAAGTTGTCACCGCCCCGAAGGTCAAGGCATTGGGTGTGGTGACAACTTGCTCAGGGTCTTCAAAGGAAGACAGATGGCGCGAAAACAACTGACACGCATTCTTTACGCTGAAGATGAGCCGGATATCCAGACAGTTGCCCGACTGGCACTGGAAATGGTGGGCGGATTTACTGTGAAAATGTGCGACAACGGGCAGATTTTGCTGCAAAACTACGCCGATTTTGCGCCCGATCTGATTATGCTGGACGTGATGATGCCCGGGCTGGATGGGCCGGCGACCCTGGCGGCGTTGCGCGAACAGAATGTCGATGTACCGGTGGTGTTTATGACGGCCAAGGTACAGCCGCAGGAAATTGAAGCATTCAAGGCAATGGGGGCGCTGGACGTCATTGCCAAACCGTTTGATCCGATGCAACTGGCACAACAAGTGCGCGACATTTGGGACAGGCAGGAATGAACCAGGTGCACGCACCGGACATGCAGGATCTGTTGCGTCAGCTGTCGCTTGATTTTGCCAATCAGCTACCACACAAGTTGCAGGAAATTGCCGGCCTGCTGCAGCAGCACAGAGTGGAAAACGCCTACGGCCAGGCAGTGTTCAAGCTGTATCGGCTGGTGCATAGCCTGACCGGC
>JAJZTZ010000012.1 GCA_021847305.1 Pseudomonadota bacterium
AGCTTGTCGGGCTATGTCGGGTTCAATATCGTGGGGCCGGAAGTGCCGAGCGTACGCCAGGTGGTCGAGTTCCTGCACGACGAATATGGGCTGCCGAAGCCCCATTTCGGCGTGCCGTTTGCGCTGGCCTATCCGTTTGCCTGGTTGATGGAGAAGCTTGATCCGCTGGTGCCGTGGGAGCCGCTGGTGACCCGTAGTATCATTCACCTGATGGAAGAAGTCGCCGCGGACAACGGGCGGGCAAGCAGCATGCTGGGTTACCAGCCACGTTATCACTGGAAAGATGCTGTTCGGGCCCAGATGGACGAAATGCAGGTGCGGCAGACGCGACCGATGAAAATGGTCAGGCCGATTTAATCGAGGGTAAATGTTACAAGCCAAGGGTGAAAAAACCCGCAACGAGATTATCGAGTGCGCCAAGGACCTCTTTTACCACAAGGGGTTCGAGGCCACGTCGTTCAGCGACATCGTGGACGCCGCAGGGGTGAACCGCGGCAATATCTATCATCACTTCAAAAGCAAGGATGACATTTTGCGCGCCGTGATCGAGCAACGGCTGCAGGAGTTTGCCGCGCTGCTGGCCAGCTGGGAGTCGCAGCTGGCCGATCCGCGCGCGCGTCTGATCGCCTTTGTTCACATGGTGGTGGCGCGGCAGGACGAACTGGCGCGCTACGGTTGTCCGATCGGCAGTCTCAATACCGAGCTGGGCAAGGATCGTCCGGTCCTGCAACACGAGGCGCGTAAGCTGTTTGATCTGTTCCGTGACTGGCTGGCTCAGCAGCTTGCATTGCTTGGTGTGGCAGAGGCTGGCCAGGCGATGGCGATGCATGTGCTTGGCCGGGCGCAGGGTATCGCCCTGATGGCACATGTTTATAACGACAGCGCCTATTTGCTGCGCGAAACCACGCAACTGGAAGACTGGCTGAAGCAGTTGTAATTGCCCCCTTCCGGGCGTGTCTTACGCCCGCGGCTTTCTCTTTTCAGCAGCAATCCGCTTGATATTGCTCAAATTCGCAAAGGCCGTTTCTGTAAGCAGGACGGCAAATTCCTGGTGCAGTTCCAGTTCGCTGCTGCGTACCGCGGCATAGAGTTCGCTCCACAGACCTTTTTCGCCAACCGGTCTCGCCTCGACGTAATGCCGTTCCAGATAACCCTGCACGGCCCAGCGTGGCAGGGCGGCGATACCGCGGCGGGAAGCCACCAGTTGCAGGATGGCCACGGTCAATTCGGCAGTACGGCGCGGCGGGTTGACGCCAGCCGGGCGCAGCACCCGGCGGATCAGGTCGAGCATGCGGTCGGGAACCGGGTAGGTGATCAGGGTTTCGTCGGCAAAGTCGGCGGCATCGAGGAAGGGGCGTGGAGTCAGCCTGTGTCCGTGAGCCATGAGGGCGACGATTTCATAGGCAAACAGCGGCAGATAGGCAATGCCGCTCTGCCGCTTGCGTTCTGAAACGATGACGATGTCGGCCTGGTTGCTGCGCAACAGTGCCAGCGGTTCGGTGTGAAAGCCGGACACCAGATCCTGCTCGACTTCCGCATGCCGTTCGCGGTAGGCATCCATGGCCGGCATGAGCCAGTCGTAGCAGGTGTGGCATTCCAGAGCGATACGCAGACTGCGCTGCTGCGCGTTGTGCTGCAGGCGGCTGATGGCCTGGCGGGTTTGCTCGACGGCGGGCAGAACGGTGTGCGCCAGTTCCAGCAGGGCCTGGCCTGCCGGAGTCAGGTTGAGCGGGCGTTGCTGACGTTCCAGCAAGGGCATGTCGAAATAGTGTTCCAGCGCCGCCAGCTGGTGTGACAGAGCGGATTGGGTCAGGTGCAGGCGGCTGGCGGCATGGGTGATGCTGCCGGTTTCCGCCAGGGCGGTGATCAGTCGTAAATGGCGCAGTTCCAGCATATATGAACCAAATTCATTATTATCTGAATAATATGCGTTTGATTCATTTATCGCAAATCCGCATCATGGCGTCATGCTTTTTGGAGACAGACCATGACGACCATTCATACCCTCGGATTTCCCCGTATCGGCGAACATCGTGAACTGAAATTTGCGCTGGAGCGTTACTGGCGCGGCGAAATAAGCGCCGCCGAACTGGAGCAGACCGGCCAATCCCTGCGTGCCCGGCATTGGGGCATTCAACAGGCTGCCGGACTGGCATTTGTGACGGTGGGCGATTTTGCTTTTTACGACCAGATGGCCAACCATATCCAGTGGTTCGGTTGCGAGCCGGCGCGCTTTGGCTTTGACGGCAACGAGGCGGAACTGGAGCGTTACTTCGCGATGGCGCGCGGTGTCCGGACAGAGCATACGCATTCCCATTCCCATGACTGCGGCTGTGCCGGCACGGCGCATGCGGGTGCTCAGGCGGCCCTGGAAATGACCAAGTGGTTCGATACCAATTATCACTATCTGGTGCCTGAGTTCGATGCGGCCACTCGTTTCAGCCTGCATGCCGACCGCCTGCTGGCGGAGGTGGCCGAGGCTCAGGTGCTGGGGTACAAAGCCAAGCCGGTACTGATCGGGCCGCTGACTTTCCTGTGGCTGGGCAAGGTGCGCGGTGGTGACTTCGACCGGCTGGAGCTGCTGGAGAGCCTGATCCAGGTCTATGTCGAGCTGCTTGGGCGCTTGCGTGCGGCGGGTATTGATTGGGTACAGATCGACGAGCCGGTGCTGGGGCTGGATTTGCCCGAGGCCTGGCGCCAGTCGTTCGAACGCGTCTACTGGCGTCTCGGTGCGGCCGGGGTGAAGGTGCTGCTGGCGACGTATTTTTCACCCTTACAGGAAAATTTGCGCCTGGCCTGCCAGCTGCCGGTAGCCGGCCTGCATATCGACGCGGTGCGGGCAGGCGATGAGCTGAACCAGGTGCTGGACTGGTTGCCGAATCACAAAATACTGTCCATCGGCATAGTCGATGGCCGCAACATCTGGCGCACCGATCTTG
Organism: Pseudomonadota bacterium; assembly: GCA_021847305.1. Lineage (GTDB taxonomy): Bacteria > Pseudomonadota > Gammaproteobacteria > Burkholderiales > JAJZQI01 > JAJZQI01. The sequence continues at coordinate 2,940 of JAJZTZ010000012.1, forward strand.
ACCGGGCCATTGAAACCCTGCAGCCGGCCTTGTACAAGCGGCCGGGCGGGATCTGGCTGGCGCCATCCTGCTCCTTATTGCACGTGCCGTTCAGTCTGGCGGAGGAAACCGGGCTGGATGGCGAGATCCGTTCCTGGCTGGCGTTTGCCTGCGAAAAGCTGGAGGAATTGCACGTCTTGCAGCAGTTAATTGACGGCGATATTGCCGCTGCCGCACCGGCATTGCAGCAAAACCGCATGGCCCTGGCGGGACGGCGCAGCAGCCGGCGTGTGCACGATGCCGCCGTGAGTGCGCGGCTTGCCAGCCTGCCGCCAGAGGTGGATCGGCGGCAGTCGCCCTTTGCCGTACGTCAGGCGGCGCAGCGCCGGCGCTTTAATTTGCCATCGTTCCCCACTACCACCATCGGTTCCTTTCCGCAGACTGCGGCCATTCGCGCGGCACGCGCGGCGTGGCGGCAAGGCAGGCTGGACGACGTCAGTTATCGCCAGCAGATGCGGGATGAGATTGCCGCCGTGGTGGCAAAACAGGAGCAGATCGGTCTGGACGTGCTGGTCCATGGTGAAGCCGAGCGCAACGACATGGTGGAGTATTTTGGCGAACAACTGGCCGGTTTTGCCTTTACCCGCAACGGCTGGGTGCAGTCGTACGGCTCGCGCTGCGTCAAGCCGCCGATCATTTACGGCGATGTTTCGCGCCCGGCACCGATGACGGTGGAGTGGGCCCGCTACGCGCAAAGCCTGACACAGAAACCGATGAAAGGCATGCTGACCGGGCCGGTGACGATTCTGCAATGGTCTTTTGTGCGCGACGACCAGCCGCGTTCTGTGACGGCGTTGCAGATTGCCCTGGCGATTCGCGATGAGGTGGTCGATCTGGAACAGGCGGGTATCGGCATCATCCAGATCGACGAACCGGCTGTGCGCGAAGGCTTGCCGCTGCGCAAAGGTCAGTGGCAGAGCTACCTTGACTGGGCCACCCGGGCATTTCGGGTATCAGCTTCCGGCGTGGCGGACGATACGCAAATCCACACGCACATGTGTTATGCCGAATTCAATGACATTTTGCCGGCCATTGCGGCGATGGATGCTGATGTGATCACCATTGAAACCAGCCGTTCCGCCATGGAACTGCTGCAAGGATTCGGGCGCTTCAATTATCCGAACGAAATCGGCCCCGGGGTGTATGACATCCATTCGCCGCGCGTGCCGTCGGTGGAGGAAATGCTCGGCTTGCTGAAAAAAGCCTGCCAGGTGGTGCCGCCCGAGCATGTCTGGGTAAACCCGGATTGCGGTCTGAAAACCCGCGGCTGGGAGGAAACCGAGGCAGCGCTGGCGGGCATGGTGCAGGCAGCGCGGGCGTTACGCGCTAGTCACGGTGATAGGGATGCCCGGCGTTGATGCTCCAGGCGCGGTAGAGCTGCTCGGCGAGCATGACGCGGGCCATGCCGTGCGGCAGGGTCATGGGTGAGAGTGCCAGCATGAGCTTGGCACGCTGCTTGATGGCGGGATCGAGGCCGTCGGCACCGCCGATAACAAAAGCCAGATCGACCCCTTCCTGTTCGGTTTTCGCCAGCCAGTTGGCCAGGTCGTGGCTGGTGAACGGTTTGCCGCGTTCGTCCAGCACCACGATGGCGGTTTGCGGAGCCACTGCCTGACTGATCCGTTCGGCTTCGATGGCTTGTACCTGGGCAGCGGTGCGGCCACCATCGCGTTTTTCCGGTTTGATTTCCACCAGACGGGCCTGCCATTCGCGCGGCAGGCGCTTGAGGTATTCGTCGCAGGCACTGCTGACCCAGGCGGGCTGCTTGTGGCCCACCGTAAGCAGTGAGACTTTCATGCGCTAAGCAACTACTGTTCGGTCTCGTCGTAGCGCATCGGCGGGGTGGTGTGCAGGGTGCCGACACGCTTCATGTTCTGCGTCTCGCCCCACAGCTGCTCCAGGTTGTAGTACTGGCGTACCGCCGGCACCATGATGTGCACCACGGTCTCACCCAGATCCACCACCACCCATTCGCCTTCCTGTTCGCCTTCGGTGCCGAGGATGTCTTGCCCGGCTTCCTTTACCTTTTCGCGCACGTTATTGGCCAGTGCACGGGTTTGGCGGTTGGAGTCGCCGCTGGCAATGATGAGGGTGTCGAACAGCGTACCCATGCGCGATACGTCAATCACGACAATGTCTTTGGCCTTAATGTCTTCCAGTGCGTCGATGACGGTCTGTTCCAGTGCGTTGGGGGTCATGCTTTTCCTTGATACAGGTGATTTTGTTGAATATAGGCCAGAACGCTGTCCGGCAAAAGGTAACGCGGTGTTTCGTCCTGTCCGATGCAGCTACGGATTTTGGTGGCGGAAATATCCAGCGGCGTGATTTCCAGCGTGCTGATCAGCCCGGCCGGACTGTCCTGCAGCCAGCGATGCTGGGGTGCCATGCGTTTGTGCAATTCGCTGCGCAGGCTGTCGGGCATGCTGTCGGCCCACATCACGTGCGGGTAGCCGGGGCGCAGGGCCACGGCGATGTGAGTGAGATCGAACAATTCGCGCCAGCGGTGCCAGGAAGCCAGGCCGAGAAAGGCATCGGCCCCCATCAGCAGCACCAGCGGCTGCTGCTCGCCCAGTTCGGCGCGCAGTTCGGTCAGTGTGTCGATGGTGTAGCTGGGCGTTTCCTTGCGCACTTCCCGGTCATCTACCAGAAACAGGGGATTGTTGCTGGTGGCCAGGCGGGTCATTTCCAGTCGTTGCTGCGGCGAAACGCCTGGGGCCGCCCGGTGTGGCGGCCGGCCGGCCGGGATGAAACGCACCTCGCGCAGCTGCAGCGAGACGGCGGCTTCCTGGGCGAAACGCAGGTGGGCGAAATGGATCGGGTCGAACGTGCCGCCGAGGATGCCGATGGGTTTCATTAGATCCTAATTTGGCCGTCGCCCAGTACCACCCACTTCTGGCTGGTCAGACCTTCCAGGCCAACCGGACCACGGGCGTGGATTTTGTCGGTGGAAATGCCGATTTCCGCGCCCAGGCCATATTCGAAGCCGTCGGCAAAGCGGGTGGAGGCATTGACCATGACCGAACTGGAATCCACCTCGCGCAGGAAACGGCGCGCCCGCGTATAGTCTTCCGTCACAATGGCTTCGGTGTGCTGCGAGCTGTAGCGGGCGATGTGGTCGAGCGCGCCGTCCAGATCGTGCACCAGCTTGATCGACAGAATCGGAGCCAGGTATTCCTCGTGCCAGTCTTCCTCGGTGGCGGCCTTCATGGCCGGTACGATTACACGTGAGGCCTCGCAGCCGCGCATTTCCACGCCTTTGGCAGTGTAGATATCCGCCAGCTTCGGCAGCACGCTATGGGCGATGCCGGCGTGTACCAGCAGGGTTTCCATGGTGTTGCAGGTGCCGTAGCGGTGCGTCTTGGCATTGTCGGCAATGCGGACAGCCTTTTCCACATCGGCCTTGTCGTCGATGTAAACGTGGCATACGCCGTGCAGGTGCTTGATGACCGGCACGCGCGCTTCGTTGCTGATACGCTCGATCAGGCCCTTGCCGCCACGCGGCACAATCACGTCAACGTAATCCTTCATGGTAATCAGTTCGCCCACCGCAGCGCGGTCAGTGGTCTCGATCACCTGTACGGCGGTTTCCGGCAGACCGGCCGCGGCCAGGCCCTCACGCACGCAGGCGGCAATGGCCTGGTTGGCGTGAAAGGCTTCCGAACCGCCGCGCAGGATAGCGGCATTGCCGGATTTCAGGCACAGCGCAGAGGCGTCGGCGGTCACGTTGGGGCGGGCTTCGTAAATGATGCCGATCACACCCAGCGGCACGCGCATTTTGCCTACCTGAATACCGGACGGGCGGTAGTTGAGGTCGGTCATGGCGCCGATCGGATCGGGCAGGGCGGCGATTTGTTCCAGCCCTTCGGCCATGGAAGCAACCGTCTTCTCCGTCAGCGTCAGGCGGTCAATCAGGGCGGGCTCCAATCCTTTGGCGCGCGCTTCATCCAGGTCTTTGGCGTTGGCGGCAAGCAAAGCGGCGCTGTCGCGGCGGATGGCGGCGGCCATGGCCAGCAGGGCAGCGTTTTTGGCATTGGTGTCGGCCCGCGCCATGGCGCGGGCGGCATTGCGGGCTTTTTGCCCGACTTCCAGCATGTATTCAGAGATATTCATGGTGAATCAAGGTCTCAAAAAAATCAGTGCAGTTCCTTAACCAGCAGTTTGCCACGCGCCAGCGTCAATGTCAGTGCTTCCAGGCGTGCCCAGGGTTCGCCGCTGCCAATTCCTTTGATAGCGCGGTCGACCTCGGTCAATTGTGTCAGGCAATAGTGCAACGCTTTCAGGCTGAGCCGGCCCAGCGCTTTTTCATACAACGGTTTGCGCGAATCCCAGATGCGCAACTGCTGCCACAGCCCCGTCAGCGGCTGGCCGGCTTGCTGGGCCGCTTTCAGGCGCGCCAGCGCGCGCACGTCGTCGGCCAGTTTCCATACCAGAATGGTGGGGGCGGTGCCCTCATCCTTCAGTCCGGTCAGGGTTTTACCGGTACGCGCCACGTCGCCGGCCAGGATCGCCTCGCTCAGCTTGTACACGTCGAAACGGGCAACATCGAGCACGGCGTTCTCCACTGCGGCAAAAGCCAGCTTACCCGCGGGCAGCAGCAAGCCGAGCTTGCGGATTTCCTGCTCGGCGGCCAGCAGGTTGCCTTCCACCCGCTCAGTCAGAAACTGCAGCACGTCACGGTCGGCAAACTGCTGTTGCCGCGCCAGCCGCTGCTCGATCCACTGCGGCAGACGGTGACGTTCGACCACGGGAATGGCGATGCTGACGCCGGCCTTGTCGAGCGCCTTGAACCACACGCTGCTCTGGCTGGTCTTGTCGAGCCTGGGCAGGGTGATCAGCGTCAGCGTGTCGGCCGGCAGCTGGGCGCAGTATTCCTGCAATACCTTGCTGCCTTCCGCACCCGGTTTGCCGCCGGGGATGCGCAGTTCGACAATACGCCGTTCGGCAAACAGCGACAGACTGGCGCCGCTGTGCAGCAGCTGCTGCCAGTCGAACCGGCCTTCCACGGTAAACACTTCGCGCTCCGTGTAGCCTTGCTGGCGAGCGCTCTGGCGCAGCTGATCAACCGCTTCGAGCTGCAGCAGGGCTTCGTCAGAATGAATGACGTAAAGCGCGGCCAGGCCCTGCTGCAGATGCGTTGTCAGCTGGTCAGGACTGAGCTGCATTGGGTTTGAATGCGGACAGACGGCGCAACAGCAGTTGCACGGCATCGTGCTGCATGTCGGTAAACATCATGCCTTCTTCCGCTTCCTTGGCCAGCACGTCGGCATCATTGAAAGTGATGTCGCGGTGCAATTCCAGTGCCGCGGGCGGCGCCAAGGCAATGCCCTTGGCGTTACGCAGCTGGTAGGTGATGGTGTAGCGCAGGCGGAATTCGCGTACGCGACCATCGGCACCGATGGACAGAATATCCTTAAAGCGGCCTTCGCCCAGCAGCGCCAGGGTGGCTTCGGCCTCCTGCGGCGTGTCCGTCAGGCGCGTGTGACTGGCACTGCGGATGTTGCGCGACAGATCGTTGACGAACATCGAGTTGCGGTCGCCGTTGATGTACAGGCTGGTAAATGGCAAATCAGCACTGCCGCGCAGCTGGAAGCCGCAACCGGCCAGCAGGCTGGCCAATATGACGATGGTGACGATATGCTTTAAGGTTTTCATGGGCTTAGCCTACCACGATATTGACCAGACGGCCCGGCACGACGATGACTTTTTTCACGTCCTTGCCTTCCAGATGGCTGGCGACTTCGGTTTTTGCCAGTGCTTCGATGGTCACATTGTCGGCATCCTTGGCGGCGGTGATCTTGCCGCGCAGCTTGCCGTTGACCTGCACCACCAGATCGATCTCGTCCTGCACCAGCGCGGCGGCGTCGACCGCCGGCCAGCTTTGTTGCAACAGCGAAGTGCCGGGACGCAGCGCAGCCCACAAGGCGTGGGTGGCGTGCGGCACGATGGGTGAGAGCAGCAGTACGGCGGTTTCCAGCACTTCCTGCGCCAGCGTACGGCCGGCGGCGTCAGTCAGATCGGCTTTGCCGTAGGCATTCAGGAGTTCCATCACCGCGGCAATGGCGGTGTTGAACTGCTGGCGGCGGCCGTAGTCGTCGGTTACGCGCTGAGTCGTCTGGTGCAGCTGGAAACGCAGCTGCTTTTGCGCAGCGGACAGGTCACCGTTCTTGTAGGCATCGACGACACCGGCTTCCACGTGGTCATGCACGAATTTCCACAGGCGTTTGAGGAAGCGGAACGCGCCTTCCACGCCGGCGTCGGACCATTCCAGCGACAGGTCGGGCGGGGCGGCGAACATCATGAACAGGCGCGAGGTGTCGGCGCCGTACTGTTCGATCATGGCTTGCGGGTCCACGCCGTTGTTCTTCGACTTGGACATTTTTTCCATGCCGCCGATTTCCACCGCTTGACCATCCGTACGCAGCACGGCTTTGACGATCTGGCCCTTGGCGTCTTTTTCGATATCCACATCGGCCGGGTTGATCCAGTCTTTGCCGCCATCCGGCAGGTTGCGGTAATAGGTTTCCGCAACCACCATGCCCTGTGTCAGCAGGTTTTTGAACGGTTCATCGCCGGAAACCAGACCCTCGTCGCGCATCAGCTTGTGGAAGAAACGCGCATACAACAGATGCAAAATGGCGTGCTCGATGCCGCCGATATACTGGTCAACCGGCAGCCAGTAGTCGGATGCCTGCTTGTCTACCATGGCGCTGTCGCACTGGGGGCTGGCGTAACGGGCAAAGTACCAGGAGCTTTCCACGAAGGTGTCCATGGTGTCGGTTTCGCGTTTGGCCGGCTTACCGCATTGCGGGCAGGTGGTGTTCACAAACTCCGGCAGGCGCGCCAGCGGGTTGCCGCGGCCGTCCGGGATGACATTTTCCGGCAGCACAACCGGCAGCTGTTCGGCCGGTACCGGCACATCGCCGCAGCAGTCGCAGTGAATGATGGGGATCGGGCAGCCCCAGTAGCGCTGCCGAGAGATACCCCAGTCGCGCAGGCGGAATTGGGTTTTGCGGCTGCCGTGCTGCTGCGCTTCGAGATCGGCAACAATGGCATCAAACGCCGCGGTAAAGCCCAGGCCGTCGTATTTGCCGCAGTTGATGGTGGAGAGGCTGTCGTCCTTGTTGGCATACCAGTCCTGCCAGCGCTTGGCGTCGAAATTGTTTTCGCCGGCCGTAGGCGCATACACCTGCTCAATGGGCAGGCCGTACTGATTGGCAAATTCGAAATCGCGTGTGTCGTGCGCCGGCACGGCCATCACCGCACCTTCGCCGTAACCCCACAGCACGTAGTTGGCTACCCACACCGGCAGTTTGCGGCCATTAAGGGGGTGAATGACGTACAGGCCGGTGGCCATGCCCTTTTTTTCCATGGTGGCCATGTCGGCCTCGGCTACAGAGCCGGCCTTGCACTCGGCGATGAACGCCTGCAGTGCGGGGTTGCTGGCTGCCGCCTGAGTGGCCAGCGGGTGTTCTGCCGCCACGGCGACATAGGTGGCACCCATCAGCGTGTCGGGGCGGGTGGAATAGACTTTTAATTGACCGGTCTGGCCGATGCTTTCGGCATCATAGTCGAACACGATGTCGGCACCATAGCTCTTGCCGATCCAGTTGCGCTGCATGGTTTTCACCTGCTCCGGCCAGCCTTCCAGCTGGTCCAGATCGCGCAGCAGCTCCTCGGCGTAGGCGGTGATGCGGAAGTAGTACATGGGGATTTCGCGCTTTTCCACCAGCGCGCCGGAGCGCCAGCCGCGGCCGTCAATCACCTGCTCGTTGGCCAGCACGGTCTGGTCCACCGGGTCCCAGTTCACCACGCCAGATTTCTTGTAGATCAGACCTTTTTTGAACAGCTGGGTAAACAGCCACTGCTCCCAGCGGTAATAGTCGGGCTTGCAGGTGGCAACTTCACGTTCCCAGTCCACAGCCAGGCCCAGAGCCTTCAGCTGGCCCTTCATGTGTTCGATGTTGGCGTAGGTCCATTCCGCCGGTGCCTTGCCCGATTTCAGCGCGGCGTTTTCCGCCGGCAGGCCGAAGGCGTCCCAGCCCATCGGCTGCAACACGTTGTAGCCCTGCATGCGGTGAAAACGCGCCAGCACGTCGCCGATGGTGTAGTTGCGCACATGGCCCATGTGCAGCTTGCCGGACGGGTAGGGGAACATCGACAGGCAGTAGTACTTGGGCTTGCCCGGCTGCTCGCTGGCGGCAAAAGCACGGGTGGATTCCCAGTCGGTCTGGGCTTGCGGTTCGATATCGGCAGGTTGGTATTGCGCGTGCATGGTTTATGAATTCGGGTTAAATCAAAACCTTGCATTATACTCCGAAAGCGTGAGGCGTGAGGCGTGAGGCGTGAGGCGTGAGGCGTGAGGCGTGAGGCGTGAGGCGTGCGCGGGAGTCTCTGCGATAATAGCAATTTGAGTTCAGAAAGATACAGGATGCAAAAAGTCACGTTTGAATTGACCGGCGAATACGTCGAGCTGTGTAATTTGCTCAAGCTGACGGGCGTGGCCGATAGCGGCGGACAGGGCAAGGTACTGGTGGCGGACGGCCAGGTTAAAGTGGATGGCCAGCCGGAGAGCCGCAAAACCGCGAAGATCCGCGCCGGGCAGGTGGTGGACTGCATGGGCGTGCGGATTGAGGTGGTGGGCGGCTGAACAGTGAGCGGTGAGCAGCAAACGGTAAACGGAGAGGGAGAGAGAGTAAGTTTCCCCGCCCACCGGGCGGGGACGGAAGGGGTGGGGACATTTGATTTGGGCCGGGATATTCCGAACCGGCAAAGGGCCGGGCTGGCCCCGGTCTTGCTCGCGGCGAGAGATAGGCGCCTGCAGCCCAAAGACTTTCCCCGCCCACCGGGCGGGGACGGAAGGGGTGGGGACATTTGATTTGGGCTGGGATATTCCGAACCGGCTAAGGGCCGGGCTGGGCCCGGTCTTGCTCGCGGCGATAAACCGGCAACCCCCAGCCCAAGGTGACAAACTGCTGATTTTGTGGCTACAATAGCCGATTGATTTTTAACCTTTGTCTATATACCTGACTCTTGGGGAGTTGCCAGATGTCGAAGAAGCACCCAGTTGTAGCTGTTACCGGATCGTCCGGTGCGGGTACCACCACCGTTAAGCGCGCGTTCGAGCACATTTTCCGTCGCGAAAACATCAACCCGGTTGTGATCGAAGGCGATAGCTTCCACAGCCTGAACCGCGTGGAATTCCGCGAAGCGGTGAAAAAGGCTGAAGCCGCTGGCAACAAGAACCTGTCCCACTTCGGTCCGGAAGCCAACCATTTCGACAAACTGGAAGAGCTGTTCAAGTCCTACGGTAAAAACGGCAAGGGCAAGAAGCGTTACTACCTGCACAGCGATGAAGAAGCCGCCGAGCACAATGCCCGTCTGGGTACCAAGCTGAAGGCCGGTGAATTCACTCCGTGGGAAGATCTGCCGGGCGAATCCGACCTGCTGTTCTACGAAGGTCTGCACGGCCTGGTGAAAACCGACAAAATCGACGTGGCTCAGCACGTGGATCTGGGCGTGGGCGTAGTGCCTATCGTCAACCTGGAGTGGATCCAGAAGATTCACCGCGACAACAAGGAACGCGGTTACTCTGCTGAAGCGATTGTAGACACCATCCTGCGCCGTATGCCGGATTACGTGAACCACATTGCGCCGCAGTTCTCCCGTACCCACGTGAACTTCCAGCGCGTATCCACCGTGGATACCTCCAATCCGTTCATCGCGCGCGACATTCCGACTCCGGATGAGAGCTTTGTGGTGATCCGTTTCAGCGAACCGAAGGGTGTTGATTTCCCCTACCTGCTGAACATGGTTCCGGATTCCTTTATGTCCCGTCGCAATACCATCGTGGTGCCGGGCGGCAAGATGGGCTACGCCATGGAGCTGATCCTGACCCCGATGATTCACGATCTGATCGAAGGTCGCAGCAAGAAATAAGCTTTGACCGGCGCTAAAAAACCCCGCTGCGGCGGGGTTTTTTTATGCTTGTGCTACACTCAACTTTAAAGATTTCATTGGAGAAGCCATGTCAAACTCATCCGATCCGATTACGTTAATGGGCAGTACTGCACGCAACCCCGACCTGAACTGGAGCCAGGTACGCGAGACGATTCTGATGCTGGAGCTGGCTATCGCCCAGATTGACGTGGCATTGCGCGACAGTGATGGCTCGGTTTCGGTGCTGACGAGCACGTTTACCGCGATGATGGGTTTCATGAACGACATTCAGGAAGAAATTGCCAAATTGCCGGAAGACGGTGAGTGCAAGCACATCAAGGATCGGGTGACTCGCTACGGGCAGAGTGTCACCGGCATGATGCAGGAATCGATTGTCGCATTCCAGTTCTACGACAAGCTGACCCAGCGGTTGAACCATGTCGGCGTGAGCGTGAAGCATCTGTCGGAGCTGATCAGCAACCCGGTCAAGCTGTATAACCCCGGCGAATGGGTTAAGCTGCAGGAGGAAATTCGCGGCAAGTACACCATGGCGGAAGAAGTGCTGATGTTCGATGCGATCATGGAAGGCGGCACCGTGGAAGAGGCCCTGGCACGCTATCGGGCGGCTCTGGAAGAGAGCAAAAAGAAGCTGCATGATATCGAGCTGTTCTAGATCGTGTGGGCAATTGCCGACAGATCTTTCGTCTCCCTGATGGATTGTGCCTACTCTTGCCTTGCCAGAGGCGGAGCGCGCGTGTTAGTTTTCGTTCGTTGCAAATAATAAATCGCCTGTCATACGGCTTGACTGCCGGCAGCGCGAAATAATGGCTCCCCCCGATCGCTCCACCCAATTTGTGCAATGATGGCCCCCGGCAGGACTGTGTCTGTCGGTGTGCGTCTTGTGGCGTGCGGCGGGAAAACAGAACGTTTCCACAAGGATCAGGCACAATGGCACAGCGTCCAGACTACATTTACCCCGGCGGTTCAGTCGTGATGCATTCCCCGCTCGCGCTCAAGCGAGCCAGCATGTACGGATTTTTTCTCAAGGGCCAATTGGCCCAGTTGCAGCAGACTGTTGATACGGCGCTCAATCAGGTGGCTGCTGGCCGTATGCGTTTCAAGGTACTGTCGCCTTATGTCATGACCACCTTTACCCGCATCGGTCACGCCAACTCCACGATGCCGGTGGACGAAGCCAAGGGCTGGATCACCGAGATCGATATCATTACCTGGATCATGGTCGGCCGCATGGACCCGCAGGGCAAGATCGAACATGTTTACTGGTATCCCTGCCACGTGTTTGTCGACAATGCCATGGCGCTGATCAATGGCCGCGAACTGTACGGTTACCCGAAATACCTGTGCCAGTATGAAATCCCCCAGGATGGCACTCCGCCTTTGCGCTTCACCGTGGCGGCCGAGGGCTTTCAGCCATTTGGCGAGAACACCCAGATTGCGCTGCATCCGCTGCTGGAAATCAATGCCGGCAAGCAGCTCAATCCGGACAAACCATTGCAGAATTTTCTCGAATTTCTCGGCGAGGCGCTGGAGCTGCTGGCATCCATGCCCGACTTCCTCGACCTTGATGCGGCGGGCTGGGCCGATATCCTTTCCCTGCTGCGCAACCCCCGCAACGACCAGATTTTTCTCAAGCAGTTTCCCGACTCCGCCGGGGAAAAGGCGGTGTATCAGGCTATCGTTGCCGCGCCGGCCGAGGTGAATGCATTTCATGGCGGTTCCTTGCTCGGTTACGAATACACCGCGACCGTGCACCCCTTTGCCAGTTTTCCGCTGGACCAGACGCTTGGATTGCCATTGGGCGATTCGCCGGCGATTCTGCCGTTTAACCTGCAGTTTGACTTTACTGTGATGCAAGGGGATGAGCTGGTGGACAACTCGCACATTCAGCCGGAAAAGATTGCCATTCTCGGCGGTGGCGTCAGCGCCATGACCACGGCCTACTATCTGACCAGCCAGCCGGGTTGGCAGAACAAGTATGACATCACCGTTTACCAGATGGGCTGGCGCATCGGCGGCAAGGGTGCCAGCGGCCGCAATGCCGAATACGGCCAGCGGATCGAAGAACATGGCCTGCATATCTGGTTCGGCTTTTATGAGAATGCCTTTGCCACCATCAAGGAAGCCTATGCCGCGCTGAACCGCCCGGCCGGGGCGCCGCTGGCAACCTGGGAAGATGCCTTCAAGCCGCATAACTACGTAGTTACCGCGGAGTTCATCAAGCAGCAGTGGCAAATGTGGAATATCGATTTCCCTGTGCTACCGGGTGTGCCGGGCGATGGCGAGGAATCCCTCAGCCTGTGGCAGATGGCCGTGGCCGTATGGGGCTGGATCAAGAAACTGCTGGGCGAGATCAAGGCCAACCATCTGGCCGAACCGGCGCATGCGCGACTGTCGGCGCCGGGCGCTCATGCGGACTGGCTGCATCGTGTGGCCGGCGAACTGAAGCGGGACGTCGATGAACTGGCCGGTGATGTGGCCGGCCTGGTTCATGATCTGCACATCATGGCGGGCGATCTGGCGGATATTGCCGTCGATCATGCCGGCATCAAGCGCGGGTTGCTCCACTCGGCAGCAAAGGACGTGAAAAAATGGCTCGATGCCACGGTGATGAAAGAAACCGATGGCAATGATGAACTGCGCCGCCTGTACATTTGTGTGGATCTGGGCGTCACAGTGCTGTCAGGCATGGCCGAGGACGGTGTGTTCGAGAACGGTTTTGACGTGATCAACAATCTGGATTTCCGCGCCTGGCTCACCAAGCACGGCGCCAATGTGCCGATTACGGTGCAGTCCGGTCCGGTGCGCGGCCTGTATGACCTGATTTTTGCCTACGAGAACGGCGAATACGACAAACCCAATGCCGAGGCGGGTACCCTGCTGCGCGCCATGTTGCGGGTGGGTTTTGCCTACAAGGGCAGTCTCATGTACAAGATGCAGGCGGGCATGGGCGATACCATTTTTACGCCGTTCTACCAGGTGCTCAAAGAGCGCGGCGTGAAATTCAAGTATTTCCACAAGGTGGAGGAGCTGCTGGCGGATGGCGACGAGGTCGGGGAAATCCGGCTGACCCGGCAGGTGGAGCTCAATCATGATGGCGAGTACCAGCCGCTGGTGGACGTGAAGGGCTTGCCCTGCTGGCCGAGCGCGCCGCTGTATGATCAGATTAATGCCGAGCAGGCGGCGCTGTTGCAGGCCAATAATGTGAATCTGGAGTCGAACTGGAGTAATTGGCCGGAGTTGTATCAGCAGCAGTTCGGCAAGCCGCTGCCGCAGCTCAGCCTGAAAAAAGGCCGCGATTTCGACAAGGTGGTGTTCGGCATTTCCGTTGCCGCACTGCCGCAGCTGTGTCCGGGGTTGGTGGCACAGAGCCCGGCACTGCAGAAGGTGGTTGAGCATGTCATGGCGGTGCCGACCCAGGCCTACCAGGTGTGGCTCAATCAGGATCTGGCGCAGATGGGCTGGACCGAGCGTCCGGAAGGTCAGCAGCCGGTGCTCAGCTCATTCAGCGAGCCGTATGATACCTGGGCGCCGATGGATCAGTTGCTGTGCCGGGAAGACTGGTCCGCTGCGCTGGAGCCGAAGAATGTGTCGTACTTCTGCAGCGTGTTTCCGGTGACGCAATACCCGCCGATCAGTGACCACGCTTTCCCGCAGCGTTGCGCCGAGCAGGCCAAGCAGGGCGCCATCGACATGCTCAATCAGCGTATCACCGCGCTGTGGCCGAATGCCGGCAGTGCCGGTGGATTCAACTGGAGCTGGCTGATTGACCCAAACAATGCCCAGGGGCCGGCGCGTTTTGACAGCCAGTACTGGCGTGCCAATGTCGACCCGTCCGAGCGCTACGTGCTGTGCGTGGTCAACAGCTCGCAATACCGTATTGCGACGGATGGCTCCGGTTTCAAAAACCTGTTCATGACCGGCGACTGGATCAGGACCGGGCTCAATGCCGGTTGTGTGGAAGGTGCGGTGATGGCGGGCATGCAGACTTCGCGTGCCATGACCGGCTTCCCGAGGGTGATCAAGGGCGAGACCGATTTCGCCCCCTGAAGCTTGCTTGCTCCCCCGCTCAGGCCTGGGCGGGGGAAATGGTTGGGTCTCTTTGCGGACGGTTGCTTCGGCGCGACAGCTTGTGTTCATACATCAATTTGTCTGCCTGGGTATATAGATCGTTCAATGACAGACAGCTGTTGGCGTAGGCCACACCGAAGCTGACCCCGGTTTCAGCGAAACCGGCCTGCCAGAGATTTTGTTCGATGCGTTTCAGCCCGCTGCTCAGGCGCGGCTCTTCATCGCGGTGCGCCAGAATGGTGAATTCGTCTCCTCCCAGGCGGTAAAACGAAACGCCGGGATTTTCCAGTTTTTCCAGTTCTCGGGTAAAGCGGCACAGCAGCTCATCGCCGCGCGCGTGACCGTATTTGTCATTGATGGTTTTCAGGCCGTCCAGGTCAATGAGGAACAGCATCAGGTCGCAGCCGTTGTCCGGTTTTGGCTGGAGGATTTTTTCGGCCAGATCAAGATCGAACGCATGGCGATTGAGAATGCCGGTGAGGTGATCGGTGCGTGCCAGTTTCATGGTGGAGTAGAGGCGCTGCAGGGCATGGTCTTTCTCACCGGCCAGGCGGCGGATTTTGTCGGCCAGGGCAAATGCCAGCAGGACCGCATCCAGCGTGCCGCCGAGCAGAGTGAACAGTTCCGGATTGGGCACCAGACTGGGCATCAGGCCGACATTGGCGGGCAGGATAATGAGACCGGGAATGAGCAGTGCCATGAATGCCAGTATGAAATAGCGTGCCGGACGGAAGCCGCTGCGCAGGCTGGCAATACCGCAAGCCAGGGCAATGAACAGCCACAGGCTGATGGCCGCGGTAGCCAGCATGTGCGCGTAGGGCAGCAGGATGAAGCAGCTCGGTAACAGGGCCAGCGGCAGAATCAGGTTGATGCGGCTGAGTTTGGCCAGCCGCGGGAAGTAGCGCGGCAAATCGAGGAAGTGCAGGTAGAACAGGGTATTGAAAACCGGCAGCAGGAAAAACGGGATGTAATGAACATGCAGGTTGTGCCAGCCTAACAGCTCGGCAGGCAGCTGAAAGGTCAGAGCCCAGCCGGCAAAATAGGTGAGCAGATAAATGGCGTAATAAAAGTGCGCCCGGTCATGATGAATGGTGTAAATGAAAAAGTTGTACAGTGCCAGGGTAAGCAGGGCACCAAAAGCTGCCAGAGCCAGCACATTCTCCAGCAGCACATGCTGGCGGTAGGCGCCCTGCGTTTGCACTACCAGTGCCGGCGTGGCGGCATAGTACGGGCTTGCTATACGCATCAGGATAAAGGCGCTTTGCCCCGGTGGCAGTGTCAAATTTTTGCCGTAGTGCAGCATGTATTCGTGCTGGGCACGGTAGCCGGTATGTAATTGCTGCACCGCGCCGCCGGGAAGATAAATATAGGCGGTGACCTGGTCGATCAGACGTCCGTCGGGGTCGAGGACCCACTGGCTGTTATCAGTTGGGTTGTGTACGGCGACATAAAGCCAGTAGGCGCCGCCGAACAGACTGATTTTTTCGGCTGGCTGACGTTGCGCCAGCCAGCCAGGCAGATCTTGCGCCGTTGCTGGAGCGGCTTCCGGGCCTGCCTGATACAACTCGGCATGAGAAAACAGGGCGACGCGACGATCGCTGGACAGTTCAACTGCTGCGTGGCCGGGCAACGACAGGGCGAGCAGGCACAGTGCCAGCAAAAACAGGCCGATCTGTCTTGTATTAGCGCGCCATAACACTCGTTGTCCCCTACGCCCGAGTTGCTTTGTAGAATTATTCTAATTAGGTGCAATCATACTGCAGTTTCAGCCTTGTTCAATGATTTATTGCACCAATATTCATTTGTAATAAAGGTGAGGAGGGCGCAGTTGAGGTATGGCTTGCGTCAACTGGCGGGGCGGACAGGCTGCCCGCCCGCGAGGAGGATTCAGTTTGATTCGAGCGGCAGGCCTTCGGCATCCCACACGTCCGTGCCGCCAGACAGGCTGTAGGCCTCGCTGAAGCCCATGTGGCGCAATGTGGCGCAAGCCATGGCGCTGCGGGCGCCGCTGGCGCAGTAGATCAGCAGAGTTTTGTCGCGGGCGTTGCACAGGCGCTCGTCGCGGTGTTTGTTGCCGCATTCGGCTGCCGCTTCCAGGATGCCGCGCGGCACGTTGATGGCGCCGGGCAGATGGCCGGCAGTGAATTCGTCGGCTTCGCGCACGTCCACAATCAGCACGCCGCCTTCTTCAATGCGCTCGTGTGCGGTTTCCGCGTCCCATTCCTCGATTTGTGCCCGCGCTTCGCGGATGAAGTCGCCCAGGGTTTTGGCCATGACGTATAATCCTTAGCAATCTAACAAGCAGCCATTTTAGCACTTCCCATGACCGAATCCCTGCTGGCCGGGCTGAACCCGGAACAACGCGCTGCTGTGACTTTGCCGCATGAATCGGCGCTGATTCTTGCCGGGGCCGGCAGCGGCAAGACGCGCGTGCTGACTACCCGCATTGCCTACCTGATTCAGACGCATCAGGCCAGCCCGCATAACATTCTGGCGGTGACCTTTACCAACAAGGCCGCCAAGGAAATGCTCACACGTCTGGCGGCCATGCTGCCGATTAATGTGTCGGGCATGTGGATCGGCACGTTTCACGGTTTGTGCAACCGTTTGCTGCGTACCCATTACCGTGATGCCAACCTGCCGCAGCTGTTTCAGATTCTCGATTCGCAGGATCAGCAGGCTGCCATCAAGCGGTTGTTGAAATCGCTTAATATCGACGACGAAAAATACCCGCCCAAGTCGGTGCAGAACTTTATCAATTCCAACAAGGAAGCCGGCCATCGTGCCGGTGATTTGTCGGCGCATGATCCGTTCACCCGCCGGCTGATCGAGCTGTTTGCTGCTTACGACGAGCAGTGCCAGCGCGAGGGCGTGGTGGATTTTGCCGAGCTGCTGCTGCGCTGTTACGAGTTGCTGAGCCGCAACGAAGCCTTGCGCGAGCACTACCGAAACCGCTTTACCCATATTCTGGTGGACGAGTTTCAGGATACCAACCGCCTGCAATACCGCTGGCTGCACCTCCTGGCCGGGCCGCAGGCGGCGGTGTTTGCCGTGGGTGACGACGATCAGTCGATTTATGCCTTCCGCGGCGCTAACGTCGGCAATATGCGTGAGTTCGAACGCGATTTCAATGCCCGGCAGATCATCCGCCTGGAGCAGAATTACCGCTCGCACGGCCATATTCTCAATGCCGCCAATGCCCTGATCAAACAGAACAGCGAGCGGCTGGGCAAGAATCTGTGGACCTCGGAGGGCGAGGGCGAGCCGATTCGCGTGTTCGAGGCGGCGAGTGATAACGAGGAAGCGGATTTCATTGTCGATGAGGTGAAAAATCTGCAACGCGAAGAGGGTGTCAATCTGTCCGATATCGCTCTCTTGTACCGTTCCAACGCCCAGTCCCGCGTACTTGAACATAAACTGTTCAATGCCGGAGTGCCGTACCGGGTCTATGGCGGCCTGCGCTTCTTCGAACGGCAGGAAATCAAGCATGCGCTGGCTTATCTGCGCCTGATTGCCAACCAGAATGACGATGGCGCTTTCCTGCGGGTGGTGAATTTCCCGCCGCGCGGCATTGGTGCCCGCACTATCGAAAATCTGCAGGACGCGTCGCAGGCAGCCGGCGTGTCGCTGTGGCAGGCCGCCAGCGGCGGGGCGGTGAGCGGACGCGGCGGCGCCAGTCTGCAGGCTTTCGTACACCTGATTGCACAGGCCAGGGAGGCGACGCAGGGCTTGCCGCTGGCCGAGCTGGTTGAGCATGTGCTGGCGGTGTCCACCCTGATCGAGCATTACGAGGCCAGCAAGGGCGAGTCAGAGCGGGTGGAAAACTTGAACGAACTGGTCAATGCGGCTGCCGCATTCGAGCAGGAGGTGCGGCAGGAAGAGGAAATCGAGGGCCTGGCCGGCTTCCTCTCCCACGCTTCACTGGAGGCGGGCGAGCATCAGGCAGGCAGCGGTCAGGATGCGCTGCAGCTGATGACGGTGCATGCAGCCAAAGGGCTGGAATTTTATGCCGTGTTTGTCAGTGGCCTGGAAGAAGGGCTGTTCCCGCATGACCAGAGCTTCAACGACGCCGACGGCATTCAGGAAGAACGTCGCCTGATGTATGTGGCCATCACCCGCGCGCGCCGTCGTCTGTATCTGACGCATGCGCAGAGCCGCATGCTGCACGGACAGGTGCGTTACGGTCTGGCATCGCGTTTTCTGGAAGAACTGCCGCAGAATGTGCTGAAAGCCGTTGGCAGCCGTTCGCGGCCCATGGCCTCGTCGTGGAATACGGGTGGCTGGAACGATGGCTGGCGCAGTAACAGCCGCAGCTATGATGAACCGGCACCGTTCAGGCCGAAGGATGACACGCCGGTGTCCGGTGGCTTCCATATCGGCCAGAACGTCAGCCATGCCAAATTCGGTATCGGTGTGGTGATCGGCAGCGAGGGTTACGGCGATGACGTGCGCCTGCAGATCAAATTTGCCGTGGGCACCAAGTGGCTGTCGCTCAAATACGCCAAGCTTGATCCGGCCTAGGCAGTCGCTTCTTCCCTGTGGCGGGGCAGGCAGTTAGGGCAATGCCGGACTTGCCAGTATTGATGCGCATTGCCTTGCCAATGCGCCCAGGATGTGCGTAAACAGCGGGCGCTCCGCCGCCGCTTCGTGCAGACAGGCCTGTTTCAGTTGCTGCAGACCCTGCCAGGCAACATCGGGCGGGTCGTCCAGGTCGCAACGTTGCAGTAATTCTTCCAGTAAATAACCGAAAGCGCGCACCTCCATGCGCTGCAACGCCTGTATCTGCTCGCTGTTGCACTGTCCCAGTAACGAGGCGGCGCCGAAATCTCCCAGCAGGCACTCTCCTTCGCCATCATGCAGAATATTGTGCGCGTACAGATCGCCGTGCAGGATGCCGTGCTCATGCAGATGCACGATTGCCGCGGCGATGGCGTGCGCCAGTTTGAGGGCGGTGGTCAGGCTAAAACGGGTCTCCGAAGCATACACGTCGCGGGTACAGGATTCCAGGCTGGGTGGGCCGGCCAGGCTGATAAAACGGCTATCGAGCAGTGCCAGTATCAAACCCGCCTGATTATCCGGATGCTGCTCCAGCTTACCGTGCAGCCCGATGAGGGCCGGATGACGGCCGGCCAGGAGGCTGGCGGCCATTTCGCTATGCGGCAGCCCGTCGCTGGTGACGCTGCCTTTAAACAGTTTGACGGCGACTTGCCGGGTGCTGCCGGTGTCGTCCTGCCAGGATGCCTGATGAATGACACCGGAGGCCCCGGCGCCCAGTTGCTGCTGCAGCTGCAGCCGATTCCAGGCGACGGCGGGAATGGCGCCGGTGTTGAGGGTGGCCTGTTCTTGCGCTGCACACAGCGGATTGCCGCCAAATGCCAGCCAGGTAAGGCGTGGCAGGGAAAAGAGCACGGCCGGCAAAGTGGAGAAGTGGTTAGCGGAAATACGCAGCAATTCCAGATTGCGGCAATTTGCCAGAGTGTCGGGTAAAGACTGCAGGCGGTTGCCGGCCAGCATCAGTTTTTGCAGCTGGCGGCATTGGCCGATCTGTTCCGGTAATTCAGTCAGCTGGTTATCGGTCAGGATAAGCCAGCGCAGTGCCCGACCCAGTGCGGCTGGCGGAATGTGGCGGATCTGGTTGGATTTGAAGCCGATCATGCTCAGTTGCGGGCATTGCCCCAGCACTTCCGGCAATTCGGTGAAGCAATTGTTGGAAGCAAACAGAATACGCAATTTGTGCAGACGGCCCAGGTCCGGCGGCAGGGTCGACAACTGGTTGCCGGACAGGTCGAGAATTTCCAGCGAATCGGCCAGTTGGTAGATTTCCGCTGGAAAGGTGGTCAGGCCGCAGGCCAGATTGAGGCGCCGGGTTCCCGCCAGCTTGCCGGCGCGCAGTTGCGCGAGTGTGTCTATTGCCATGTTATTCACTGTCGTGGGGTGGCGCTATTTTACCGCGCCTGCGGCCGATCTGTCGGTCAGTCCTGCACAGTGTGCGCTGCAGTTTCAGGCGCAAAATAAGTGTTAACAGGCCCTAGTTGCCGCGTGCTTCGCACTGCATGAAGTGGCTGGCGGAGATGCGGTCGCGCCCTTCCTGCTTGGACTGGTAGAGCAGGTGGTCGGCTGCGGCAATCAGCGCGTCCAGGGTGGCGTGTCCGGCTTCTTTCTGCGCCACGCCGAAGCTCGCTGTGACGCGTGTTTCGCCCGTTTCGTGGGGGATGTGCAGTTGGGCGATGCCGGCGCGCAATCGTTGTGCCAGCTGGACTGCTTCGTCGGGGCTGGTTTCCGGCAGAAAGACGATAAACTCTTCTCCGCCCCAGCGCGCCACAATGTCGTACTGGCGCACCGACGCCTGCAGCAAACGGGCGATGGCCACCAGCACCTTGTCGCCGTGTGCGTGCCCGAGCGTATCATTGATACGCTTGAACCAGTCGATATCAAGCAGTATTACCGAAACGCAGCGTCCGCTACGCTGGGCCATGCTCCAGGGAGCAGCGGTTTTGTCGTAGAACGCCCGCCGGTTGTTCAGTCCGGTCAGCGGATCTTTTTGCGCCAGCTGTTCTGCTCTTAAGCGTTCTTCCTGGCCGACGCGGAACTGGTAGGCCAGCGCCAGAGCCAGCAGCGTCGCATCCAGCAGCATGCCCAGTTCCACGGCATGGTAAGTCCAGTTGTTAAACGGGATGAAACCCCAGACCGACAGCGTGGTCAGCGCCGCGCCAATCATGGCTGCCAGAGCGGCAATGAGAAAATAGCGTGCCGGCTTGTACCCCGCGCGTACCGAGACAGTGCCGAGCACCAGCATGATGATGGAAAAGAGAAAGACGAAAACAAAAGAAAGCAGCAGGGCATACACCTGACTGTGCAATGCCACCGCGGCAGTCATCAACAGGCCGAATAGTGCACTGTAGCCAATCAGGCCGCGGTGGAGGCGCGGAAAGTTCGCCTTTGTATCAAGAAATCGAGCTGCAAACATCAACCCGCTGAGCGCATAAGCGAAGATAAGCAGCGGGTGCGACCACAACTGCCATTTGATCGAGTTCGGCCACAGCCAGGCAAAGCCGTGGCCGGTATAGGTGAGGTTCATGCTGAGGAACGTTGCCAGATACAGCGCATAAAAGAGAAAGCGCTGACTGCCCAGGCTGAAGAACAGCATGGCATTGTATGCCATCAGGGCGATCAGGGAGCCGTAAATCAGACCATAGGTATATTCCTGTCGAACTTCCCGTTCGCGCGCCGCATCGGCGGTTAGCAGGTAAAGGGGAACAACCATCGGGTCGGGTGTGGCGATGCGGATGAACAGATCGGTTGTTCCCGGAGCAAAAGACTGCTCCACGGTGAAAAAGCGGCCGACAATCGGGCGCGAGGTGAAGGGCAGGGCGTCGCCCATGTGATAGGTGGACAAGCGCGATCCAGCGCTGGAAAAGTAGATGTCGACATGGTCGAGCCAGGTGTTTTCCAGCACCAGTCGGCGTGTGAGCGGCGCTGTGGTCGGGTTGTTTACTGCCAGATGCAGCCAGGCCGGCCTGGCGCCAATACCGAAGTTGGGCACGGCCGTGGTCGTGGCGGTAAATTTGCCGGCCCGGTAGAGCGCTTCTGCCTCGGCGGGCGTGAGGGGCCCCTGCTGTTCCTGCAGGCTGGAGGTAAACAAGCCGAGTGGGTGCTGTGACGGGTAAAGCAGCGAAATGGGTGATACGCCTGCCTGCGCGCTTGAGGCGAGGAAGGCGAAAAACAGCAGTATCAGCAATGCGCGAAGTTTCATTGTCTCAATCTGCATGATGCCGGGCCGGACAATCGTTGCGTTATCCGGCCCGGCAAACGGCTGTCACGCTTTTGGCGTGACAGCCTGGTATTACTCCGGTTGTGCCGGAGAGGCGGCTTCATCCTTGTGAAACACGTCAAGGAAGCTGCCGTAAATGCTGCCGACCAAGAGCGCCATAAAGAAAAACACAATCGGGAAGGTCAGCAGCGGGGCGAGGAATTCGGCCATGGTTGTGCCCAGGGTGCCGGAGATCAGCTGGACCAGCAGCCCCAGTACCAGGGACAGGAGAAAATCCGCCAGCAGCAGGACCAGTCCATAAACCAGGAAAGGCCAGGTATTGCTGATGCTGGCGCGCAGGGAGTAGAGCATGGCCAGGCCGGGGGAGATACCGTCGAACAGAATCAGCGCCGGGGCAAACCAGGAGCCCATCAGCAGGGGGATCAGCAGCAGCGTGCCAACCAGTGCCGGCACCAGCAGTTTTTCCGATACAGCTTCCATCAGCACCTGAGTGTCGCTGGCGGGCGACGCCATGATTTCCTGCAGCGCGGTGAAATCGTTGTGCCAGATGGTCAGCAGCAACATGAACACAAACAGCGTCAGCGTCAATGTCAGCAAGCCCAGACGCGCCAGCTGGCCGGGACGGTTCTGGAAACCGGCGAACAGGTGCTGGATTTCCAGTTCACCGCCTTCGCTCTGGGTTTTGGCGCCAAGCAGCAGGCCGGCCTGCCAGATCGGCCAGGTAAGGAAAAACACCAGCGCGCCCAGCAGCGGCACAGCCAGGGTGAAAATGTTGATGAAAAACAGTGCCGCCATCAGCGACATCCATAATGCCGGATTGCCGCGGAACAGGCGCCAACCGTCATGGAACCATTTCCAGCCGTACAGTGGGTTGCGTTTCTGCCAGGGATGAGTGTTCATTGGTTTCGTCAGTTAGACCCAGATACGCTTGAGTTCGTTTTCGGCGGCAATATGCCCGGCCAGAATCCGCTGGAAGTGGCCGGGGTCTTTGGCATGGGTTTGCTCGCCGGGGCGGGGGAAATGCAGGTCATACAGCCGGCTCATCCAGAAGCGCAGGGCGCCGGCACGCAGCATCACCGGCCAGGCGCCGCGCTCGATCGGGCTGAGCGGGCGTACCGCGTGGTAGGCGCGCAACAGGGCCAGCATGCGTTCGCGGTCGAGCACGCCGCTGGCGTCCATGCACCAGTCATTCACGGTAATGGCGACATCGTACAGCCAGGCATCGTTGCAGGCGAAGTAGAAGTCGATAACCCCGGACAACCGTTCGCCGTCAAACAGGGCATTGTCGCGGAACAGGTCGGCATGGATGACGCCACGCGGCAGATCCTGAAAGCGGAACAGTGACTGGTAGCGCAATTCTTCGCGCAGCATGGCGGCATCGGCATCGTCCATGTGCGACAGCACATCCGGGGAAGTCTCTTTCCACCACTTGGGGCCGCGCGGGTTGTCCATGTGAGCCGGGTAGCTCTTGCCGGCCAGATGAATGCTGGCAAGCATTTCACCAACGGCTGCGCAGTGGGCGACCGTGGTCTGCTCCACCGATTTGCCGTTCAGGCGCGACACCAGACAGGCCGGTTTGCCGTTCAGTTCCAGCAGACGCTGGCCCTCAAGGGAGGCAACCGGACCGGGGCAGGGGATGCCGTGCTCGGCCAGGTGCGCCATGAGGTTGATGTAGTAGGGCAGTTCGTCGGCGGTGAGCTTTTCGAACAGGGTCAGCACATAGCGGCCGTGCTGGGTGTCGACGAAGTAATTGGTGTTCTCGATGCCGGCGCTGATGCCCTGGAAATCAAGCAGTTCGCCTACGGCAAACTGCTTGAGCCAGACGGTCAGTTCGTCGCGGCTGACGCTAGTAAAAACGGACATGAATCAGAAGTCTAGAAGCTGTGGATAACCCAGAGTGGAACACGGATGCCGGAATCGGTGCTTTCCTGGCGGCTGAAGCGGCCATCACCTTTTTCGTCTACCAGATAATAGGGTTTGCCCGATTTGGGCGTGACCTTGATCATGTAAACGCGACCGTGAATTTTGTATTCCTCGTGCTTTTCGCCCTTTTGCTCGGTAATGGTGACTTCGGGCTCGAAGCCGGGGTCATCGCTTACGCCAGCAGGCAGGGCGGGTGGCTCCGGCACATCGGCGGGAGCGGGTTTGGCCGTTTGGCTGTCGGCCATGGCCGAGCAGGATAGAAGCAACAGGGCAATCAGGGAGAGGCGGCGCATAGGTGGTTTCCTTGCTTTACAGGCCAAGCTGAATTTCGCGTTCGCGAGCCGAAGGCTCGAAACCGCGGGTTTCGTAATGTTTGAAGATGGCGTTGACCACTTCATCCGGGTTGTCGATCACCTGGATCAGGTTCATGTCTTTCGGGTCGATCATGCCTTCGAATACCAGCACGTTGCGGAACCATTCGATCAGGCCGTTCCAGAATTCCGACGCCACAAGAATGATGGGGATCTTGCGCGTCTTGCCGGTTTGCACCAGCGTCAGCGCTTCCATCAGTTCGTCCATGGTGCCGAAGCCGCCGGGCATGACTACATAGGCCGAGGCGAACTTGACGAACATGACCTTGCGCGCGAAAAAATGGCGGAAGGTTTGGCTGATGTCCTGATAGGGGTTGGAATGCTGCTCGTGGGGCAGCTGGATGTTCAGGCCCACGCTGGGTGAATTACCAAAATAGGCGCCACGGTTGGCTGCCTCCATGATGCCGGGGCCGCCGCCGGAAATGACGGCGAAGCCTGCATCGGACAGCTTGCGGGCGATTTTTTCGGTGAGCTCGTAATAGGGATGGCCGATCGGGGTGCGGGCACTGCCGAAAATGCTGACGGCCGGCTGAATCGCCTGCAGACGCTCCGTCGATTCGACGAATTCTGCCATAATCTCGAAAACGCGCCAGGACTCGCGGGCCGAATAGGCCGACTGCGAGATGCGTTCCGGATCAATGATCTGGGGTATTTTGTCAGCCGAGCTCATAGGAAAAACAATGCAAACCTTGTTGTTGGTGGATGGTTCTTCTTACCTGTACCGCGCTTATCACGCCTTGCCGGATCTGCGTAACCACGCCAACGAACCGACCGGGGCAATCTACGGCGTGCTCAACATGCTACGCCGGCTTGCCAAAGACCACACTGCTGATTATAGCGCGTGCGTGTTCGACGCAAAAGGTAAAACCTTTCGTGACGACTGGTATCCGGAATACAAGGCCCATCGTCCGCCCATGCCGGACGACCTTTCCTGTCAGATTGCCCCCCTGCACGAGGCGATTCGCGCCATGGGCTGGCCGCTGCTCATGGTCGAGGGCGTGGAAGCTGACGACGTGATCGGCACGCTGGCGCGGCAGGCGACCGAGCAGGGCTGGAACACCATTATTTCCACCGGCGACAAGGACCTGGCGCAATTGGTGAATGAGCGGGTGAAGCTGGTCAACACCATGACCAACGAAACGCTTGATATCCCCGGCGTGAAAAACAAATTCGGTGTGCCACCGGAAGGGATTGTCGATTACCTGACGCTGATCGGCGACGCGGTCGATAACGTGCCGGGAGTGGAAAAATGCGGCCCGAAAACCGCGCTCAAATGGCTGGAGGCCTATGGCACACTCGACAACCTCATTGCCCATGCGGATGAAATAACCGGCAAGGTGGGTGAAAACCTGCGCGCTGCGCTCGACTGGCTGCCGCAGGGGCGTCGCCTGATTACGGTGAAAACCGATGTGGAGAATTTGCCGCCGCTGCACGAGCTGCATTTTGTCCAGGCCGACAAGCCGCATCTGGCGGAGTTCTTCAATCATTACGATTTCAAAAGCTGGCGCGAAGAGCTGGGCGATGTGGCCGGTACGCCAGTGGCTGCTGCTCCAGCCGCGCAGCGGCATTATCACCAGATTACCCGCATGGCCGAGCTGGATGAATGGGTGGGCAAGCTCAAATCAGCCGGCAGTTTCGTCTTTGATACCGAAACCACCAGTCTGGACGAAATGCAGGCGCGGCTGGTCGGCCTGTCGTTCGCCGTTGAGCCGCATGAGGCCATTTATATTCCGCTCAACCATCGCTACCCCGGTGCGCCGGAGCAACTCGATGAAGCCGCGGTGCTGGCAAAGCTGGCGCCGCTGTTCGCCGACCCGGCCATCCGGAAAATCGGCCAGAACCTCAAATACGACCTGCATGTGCTGGCCAACCACGGTATTACCGTCAACGGCCTGGGGCACGATACCCTGCTGGAGTCCTATGTGCTGGAATCGCACAAGACGCACGACATGGACAGCCTGGCGGCTCGCCATCTGGGCGTGAAGACCATCACCTACGAGGAAATTGCCGGTAAGGGCGCGCAGCAGATTGGTTTTGACCAGGTCGACGTGGACACGGCGACCGACTATTCAGCCGAGGATGCCGATATTACCCTGCAGCTGCATCAGACGCTGTGGCCGCAAATCGAGCAGGACGAGGCGCTCAAGCGTGTCTACAGCACCATCGAGCTGCCGCTGGTGCCGGTGTTGCTGGCCATTGAACGCCAGGGCGTGCTGCTGGATAGCGCAGTCTTAGCCAAACAGAGTCAGGCACTGGGCGAGCGGTTGCTGCAACTGGAGCAGGAAGCCTACGAGCTGGCCGGTCAGCCGTTCAACCTCAACTCGCCTAAACAGATTCAGGAAATCCTGTTCGAACGCCAGGGTTTGCCGGTGATCAAAAAAACGCCCGGCGGCGCGCCATCCACCGACGAAGAAGTGCTGCAGCAGCTCGCGCTGGATTACCCGCTGCCGAAAGTGCTGCTCGAATCGCGCAGTCTGTCAAAGTTGAAGTCCACCTATACCGACAAACTGCCACGCATGGTCAACCCCAATACCGGTCGCGTGCACACCCGGTTTTCCCAGGCCGTGGCGGTGACCGGCCGCTTGTCCAGTTCCGACCCCAATCTGCAGAATATCCCCGTGCGCACCCAGGAAGGCCGCCGCATTCGGGAAGCCTTTATCGCTCCGCCCGGCTGGAAACTGGTGTCAGCGGATTACTCGCAAATCGAATTGCGCATCATGGCGCACCTGTCCGGCGATGCCAATCTGATCCGCGCGTTTGCCGCAGGCGAAGACGTGCACCGCGCCACAGCTGCGGAAATTTTCAGTGTCACCCCGCTGGAAGTCGATGCCGAACAGCGCCGTGTCGCCAAGGTGATCAATTTCGGCCTGATCTACGGCATGAGCGCTTTCGGCCTGGTGCGCGAGCTGGGCATCACCCGTGCCGCCGCGCAGCAGTATATCGACCGTTATTTCGAACGCTACCCCGGCGTGGCGGCCTACATGCAGCGCACCCGCGAGGCAGCGAAAACGCGCGGCTACGTGGAAACCGTCTTCGGTCGACGCCTGTGGTTGCCCGATATCACCAGCAAAAACGGCGCCAAGCGCCAGGCTGCCGAGCGCGCCGCCATTAATGCTCCCATGCAGGGCACGGCGGCAGATCTGATCAAACTGTCGATGATCGCCGTACAGGACTGGCTGGAAAAATCCGCTATGCAGACCCGGCTGGTGCTGCAGGTGCACGATGAACTGGTACTGGAAGCGCCGGAGAGTGAACTGGCTACAGTGCTGAAGGAAGTGCCCCGTCTGATGGCCGGTGTGGCGCAGCTGCAGGTGCCGCTGCTGGCGGAAATCGGCAGCGGCAACAACTGGGGTGAAGCGCATTAGCAGATAGGCTGTCCCCACCCCTTCCGTCACAGTCCGGAGGCGGGGAAGCCCCGGTCTCGTTGGGGCGGGCCGATGATTGCAGGGGACATTGGGGTGGTTTATTCCGCTTCGCCCAGCGCGGTACTGGCGACCGACAGTTTGCGCAATGTGGCGCGACGCTTGAAGTAGTGCGATTCCATGCGGCCGATAATGCCGGCGAGAAAGCGTACGGTTTCGACGATGTGCGGACCCTTGTTGAGCATGGCGCATTCGGCGCGGATGCTCATGGCGGCGTCGCTTACCTCGGCGCGTGAGGGCGCGCCTTTTTTCGCCATGCCTTCGAGTATCTGGGTGGCCCAGATGACCGGCACGTGCGCCGCTTCGCACAGCCAGAGAATCTCCTCCTGCACCTCCGACAGGCGCTCGAAGCCCATTTCCACGGCCAGATCACCGCGCGCCACCATGACACCGAATGGCGGATACTGCATGCTGCTGAACAGAATGTGCGGCAGTTGTTGAAAGGCCTGGCGGTTTTCAATTTTCAGGATCATGCCGGTTTCGGCTTTACCCTGTTGCCGCAGAAATTCCTGCAGCGCTTCGATATCCGATGAATTGCGCAAGAAGGACAGCGCCACCAGATCGATATGCGGTAACAGTACACTCAGGTCGCTTTTATCTTTTTCCGTGAGGGCCGGCAGGTGAAACACGGTATCGGGGAAATTGATGCCCTTACCTGCTTTCAGCTTCGAACCGTCCGGTCCGGCGTGGGTGATGCGCACTTCTATGGTGTCGGCGCTGCAGTTCTGGATGATGCCGCCGATTTTGCCGTCGTCCAGCCAGACGCGTTGACCGGCGGTGACTTGTTCGAATGCGCTGGCCAGGCTGCAGTGGATATGAGCGGGTTGCAGTACGCTGCCGTCGGATCCGAACTTGGCGTTCTCACCGGGACTGTCTGCGCGGGTGAGCACCAGCATGTCGCCGGTATTGAGCAGGATGGGCAGGATAATGTCCGGTACCTCACCGACGTTGCCGCGCAGTAGCAGCGTATGGCGACGCCAGAGCGATACGGGCGTGTGGGGTTCAATATAGGTGGTCCTGCTGGTTTCGGCCAGCCAGGATTGTCCCTGTTGGCGAATCAGTACCAGCTCGATTTCGTCGGCGCGCGTATCACATAGCAGCAGCCGGTCGCCTTCCTGCGCATGCGTCAAGACTTGTGTGCTCACCGGCAAGACAAACGAGTGCCTGTCCGGTGCCGGTTCCGCTGCATCGAGTGGCGTCAGCCATATCTGGGCCGGCGCAACGACCTGGCCGAAGACATTGCGGCGCGGTTTGATTTTCAACACCCGGCCACTCGAGGCCAGTTGCCCGGTGCGTAGCTTCGGGCCAGCCAGATCGGCCTGGACAAGGCAGGGCCGACCGGTAGCCATGATTGCCTCCTGCAGGTTGGCAATCATGGCCAGCCAGTCAGCCGGTGTATCATGTGCGCAGTTGATGCGCATGATGTCCATGCCGCTTTGCAGCAGGTTGCGCAGCAAATTTGCATCATGGGCCGCCTCGGCAGGCATCGTGACCATGATGCGCACCTGGCGCTGCTCAGGTTGAGCGCCCAGCAGCCGGTCGGCATTGCTTTGCAGCAGCCTGCGGCCTTCCCCGCGTGTGAGCGGCGGTTCGGCCGCATCGGGTACTGACTGGCCGGTCAAATGCGCCAGGGCGAAGATGACTGTGTTGAGCTGATCCAGAACATGCGCCTCCAGCACGCCGAGCGAAGATAGCCCGAGTCCGGAAAGCTCCTGCTGCAGGGAGCGAATATCGTGCTGCCGCAGGCTCAGGTAGTGCAGCAGGTTGCGCGCACTGGCCTGCTGCGATGCGGGCAGGGATTGCCACAGTGAAAGGTACTGTTGTTCCATCAGCTGCGCTTGCTGGCGCAGCTGCAGCAATTGCTGCATGAGCCGTTTCGGTTTGGCAGGCATGGTACAAAACAGGTTGTGGTGATCGTGTCACGGTAACGAAAAAATATGAAACTTTGCTGACACTGGCCGCTCTTTTCTTGACGATGCCAGCAATGCTTACCAAAATGAAACGCTGCCGAAAAAGCCGCCAACCATAAAGAGTTAGTTATGTCTGACCTGTTTCCCCGTACGCCTCTCCTGACCGGCACCGACCCGGAGGCGAAACGCGCCGAAATCCGCGCCTATTTTCATGCCACACTGGATCGCTACGAGTCGCTGTTTGAAGTGCTCAGCTGCGACGAGGCGTATTACAAAAAATCCATTACGCTGCGCCACCCGCTGATTTTTTATTTCGGCCATACCGCCACTTTCTTCGTCAACAAGCTGGTGCTGGCCGGTCTGCTCAAATCGCGCATCAATCAACGTCTGGAGTCCATGTTCGCCATTGGCGTGGACGAGATGAGCTGGGACGATCTGGACGAAAAGAATTACGACTGGCCGACCGTGGATGAGGTGCGGCAGTACCGCAAGACCATGCGTGAACAGGTGGATAAACTGATTGCTACCCTGCCGCTGGCACTGCCGATCGACTGGGACAGCTCCTGGTGGCCCATTCTCATGGGCATTGAACATGAACGCATTCATCTGGAAACCTCCTCCGTGCTGATGCGCCAGCACCAACTTCACTATGTGCAGCCCCACCCGGACTGGGCACCCTGCCGCGAGACCGGCGCCGCCCCGCAAAACGCGCTGGTGCCGGTGAGCGGCGGTCATGTCGTGCTCGGAAAAACCGACCCGACCTATGGCTGGGACAACGAGTACGGTCATCATGAAGCTGACGTGCACGGTTTTGCCGCTGCCCGGCATCTGGTGAGTAACCGCGAATTTCTCGCTTTTGTTGAAGCCGGCGGCTACGGGCAGCAACGTTACTGGCTGGAAGAGGGTTGGGGCTGGCAGCAGTTTGCCAAAGCAGATCACCCTACCTTCTGGGGGAAACGGAATGGCGAATGGCATCTGCGCCTGCTGGCCGAGGAAATACCCATGCCATGGGACTGGCCGGTCGAGGTGAATTATCACGAAGCCAAAGCCTTCTGTAACTGGAAAGCCGAACAGACCGGCCAGCCGGTGCGCCTGCCAACTGAAGACGAATGGTATCGCTTGTATGAAGTCGCCGGCGTGGCGGAAGTGCCTGCCCACAGCAAAGCTGCTGCCAACCTGCAGCTGGATTACTGGGCGTCATCCTGTCCGGTGAACCGGTTCAAACACGGTGAGTTTTATGACGTGGTCGGCAACGTGTGGCAGTGGACGGAAACACCCATTTACCCGTTTGAGGGTTTTCGGGTGCATCCCCTGTACGACGACTTTACCACGCCCACTTTCGACGACCGGCACAATCTGATCAAGGGCGGCTCGTGGGTCGCCTGCGGCAACGAGGCGATCAAAGCGTCGCGCTATGCCTTCCGCCGCCACTTTTTCCAGCATGCCGGGTTCCGCTATGTAGTCTCAGAGGCGCCGGCCAGCCAACCGACTTCGCGCTACGAAACCGACAAAATGTCGTCCGAGTACGCGGAATTCCATTACGGCCAGCAGTATTACGGCGTGGCTAATTTTCCGCAGGCGCTGGCGCAGATCGCCGTTGCCGCCATGGGCAGCAAACCCGCCCGTCGCGCCCTTGACCTCGGCTGTGCCGCCGGCCGTGCAGCGTTTGAACTGGCGCGCCATTTCGATCACGTCACCGGCATCGATTTTTCTGCCCGTTTTGTCGGCCTGGGGACGCAGATGAAGGAACAGGGCGTGCTGCGCTACACACTGTCAGACGAAGGCGAGCTGGTGTCTTACCACGAAGCCCGCTTGGCTGAACTGGGCCTGGATGGCGTGAAAGAGAAAGTCGAGTTCTGGCAGGGCGATGCCTGCAATCTGAAGCCACAATTCACCGGTTATGACCTGATTCTGGCAGCCAATCTGATCGACCGTCTGTACAGCCCGCGAAAATTCCTCGGTAACGTGCATGAACGCCTCAACCACGGCGGATTGCTGATGATTACCTCGCCCTATACCTGGCTGGAAGAACACACGCCAAAAGAAGAGTGGCTGGGCGGATTCAAACGCGACGGCGAGAATGTCACGACTTTGGACGGCCTGAAAGAGGTGCTGGGGGCGCATTTCCGCCTGGTGGGCGAGCCGGTGAAGGTGCCGTTTGTGATTCGTGAAACGCAGCACAAGTTTCAGCATACGCTTTCTGAGGTGACGGTGTGGGAGCGGGTCTAGGTTTGTGAGTAAAAGTGACTGTTTGTAGGTAATTTGACTTTAAGTAGGCCGGGGGCGCCCGGCGGCGCGTTTCTTTCTTTTGCTTGGCCAAAAGAAAGAAACCAAAGAAAAGGCCACCCTGTATTTGTCGACATCCCCTCGCGGCTGAATTTCTGGCGGGTGGCGAGTAAACTCGCCCTGGCGGGGCACACACTTCGTGCCCCACTGCGGAACTCGAACAGTACTCGCCGTAATCCCCCGCCAGAAATCCAGCCACTCGGCGACAAATAAAAGGGAACCCGGAAAGGCCAAACCGTCTGAATATTTACCGCAATTAGTTTTTGTGGCGTCGGTGATGTTTAGATGGTTTGGGTGTTGGGGTTGTAGTTGCCGTTGTTTTTCAACTCCCCCTTATTCGCTGCCGTGTTTGAGCGGGTGGGGGCGGGGGAAGTCGGCGAGCACTGTTTGAGCTCCGCAGCAGGGCACGTTTTGTGTGCCCTGTCAGGGCGAGTTGCGCAGCCGCCCGCACACATCCGCTCAAATACGGGGAAGTCAGCGAATAGCGGGT
>JAJZTZ010000112.1 GCA_021847305.1 Pseudomonadota bacterium
TGACGATTGCGCGCTGTTTATGGTGGGCGACCCCAAACAGGCTATCTACAGTTTCCGCGGCGGCGACATCCATACTTACCTGCGCGCGCGGGAGGCCTGTGCGCCGCACCACTATACGCTGGATATGAACTACCGTTCTACCCGGCCCATGGTTGAGGCCGTCAATGCGCTGTTTACCCAGGCTGAAACCCTGTGGCCGGACGGTGCCTTTGCCCTGCCCGGCAAGCTGCTACCGTTCCATGCGGTGCGGGCGCAGGATAAACCGGCGCATCTGCACATAGCCGGCGCTTTGCATCCAGCCCTGACTTTCTGGCAACTGCAGGAAGGACAAACCGTTCAGGTCGGAACTTTCCGCACCGACATGGCCCGGCGTACCGCTGCTTTCATGGCCGGTCTGCTGCAACCGGGCCGGGCTGTACTGGGCGATCAGCCGGTGCAGGCGGGTGACATGGCCGTGCTGGTTCGCAATAAAACCGAAGCCGATGCCATGCGCCAGGCACTCACCCGGGTGGGGCTGCGCAGTGTTTATCTGTCGGAACGCGGCTCGGTGTACGAAACGGCTGAAGCCATGGATGTGCTGCGCTGGCTGGAGGCCTGTGCCGAGCCGGCCTGTGAATCGCTGGTACGGGCGGCGCTGGCCAGCCCGACATTGCAGCGCACCCTGGCGGAGCTGGATACGCTGTTTGCCGACCCGAACGGCTGGCAGGACGAGCTGGCGTTCTGGCGTGAGCTGCAAGGTCTATGGCAATCACAGGGTGTCATGCCCATGCTGACACGGCTGCTGGATCACTATGGCGTGGCAGTTCGACTGTATGCCCTGACCGATGGCGAACGTCGACTGACCAATGTGCTGCATTTGCTGGAATTGCTGCAGCAGGCGGAAACAGAGATCAGGGGCGAACAGACACTGCTGCGCCAGCTGCGTCAGTCTATCCGGCATCCGCAGGGCGACAGCAAGGCTGCGCTGATGCGGCTGGAAAGCGACGCGGAGCTGGTCAAAGTGGTGACCCTGCACAAATCCAAGGGGCTGCAATACCCGCTGGTGTTCATGCCTTTTGCCGTTATCCCGGCAGAAGAGGCCGGCAGCAAAGGCAAAACCGTGCGCTACTACGCTGATCGCCAGCGCATCGTCGAACTGGAGCCGGATGACACAGCCAGGCAGGCAGCTGGGGCAGAACAGCTGCAGGAAGCGCTGCGCGTGCTTTACGTCGGGCTGACCCGGGCCGAGCATGCGCTGTGGCTGGGGATCGGCAACGTGCGTTCCGGTAACGATAAAAAACACGAGAATCACGTATATAAAACTGCTCTGGGTTACCTTCTGGGCGGTGGCGCGGAACTGGACAACGCAGGCGTGCAGCAGGCCATCCGGGCGCGTGTGAATGACGCCGGCCCGGCGGCCATGCAATACATCCCCGCTCCGGACGAGCACACCGAAAAAATCGCGCTGTCGGCCGGCGTCAGCCGGTTGCCGCCCGCGCGCACCATGCGGCGTCAACTGGGCCGTCTGCCGCGCTGGTGGATCGCCAGCTACAGCGCCCTGATGCGCAGCGATGCGCACGCAACAGAAGCGGAGACCGCCCGGCAGGACAAAATGCAGAGCGATACGGAGCCGGTAGCCCAGCTAAGCGGAGAGCTTGCGGGCGAACTGGGTGGTCTGAGCACGTTCCCCGCTGGCGCACGCTATGGCAACCTGCTGCACGAATTGCTGGAAGCGGCGGCACTGCAGGGTTTTGCTCGGGTGGCGCAGGATAGTTCCCTGCTGGCGCAGCCATTGCAGCGCGCCCGGGAGCAATTGAGCGCCTGGCAGGCTGGCGGGGGCGATGAACTTGAGGGGTGGCTGCAGGCCTTTCTGAATACGCCGTTACAGGCGTACACAGACGGTATGGCAAGCGCTGTTGCGTTCAGGCTGGCGGACTTGCCCGCGGCTCACTATCAGGCGGAAATGGAATTCTGGCTGTCGGCGCGCTC
Source organism: Pseudomonadota bacterium (assembly GCA_021847305.1). Classification (GTDB taxonomy): domain Bacteria; phylum Pseudomonadota; class Gammaproteobacteria; order Burkholderiales; family JAJZQI01; genus JAJZQI01. The sequence goes on from JAJZTZ010000112.1 coordinate 1,969, forward strand.
GGTCGATGCCACCGCACTGGATGCGGAAGTCAGCCGCCATACCCTCGGCGGCCTGCCGCGCCATCCGGTGCCGAGCAACCTGCTCAATGGCATGCTCAAGGGGTTTATGGATCTGGTGGCACAGATCGACGGGCGTTATTACGTGATCGACTACAAGTCCAACCGCCTGAATGGCTATTCAGTGGAGCATTTGCGCGACGCAGTGCTGCAACACCGCTATGAATTGCAATATTGCCTCTATCTGGTGGCCTTGCACCGTCTGCTGCAAAGCCGTTTGCCGGACTACGATTACGACCGGCATATCGGCGGCGCGCTGTACATATTCCTGCGCGGCAATGCCGTTCACTTCGAACGGCCGCCGCGCGCACTGATTGAGCAACTGGACCGCCTGCTGGCCGGGGGGCGGACATGATCAGCCGCAAGCAGTGGGAGAAACTGGACGATTTTCGTGCTGTCGATCTTGCCTTGGCGGATTTTGTGCAGCAGCGTCTGGGCGCTGGCGAGCCGCTCGGTCTGGCTGCGGCACTGGCAAGCCGGGCCTTGGGCGAAGGGCATACCTTTGTCGATCTGGCCCGCTGGCATGCGGCGCAGCCCGATCTGGCCGGAACCTTGCCCTTGGCCGACTGGCTGGCGTTGCTGCAAGACAGCGAGGCTGTGGCTCCCTCTGCCGGCGATGCGCCGCTGGTGCTGGAAGACGGGCGTCTGTATCTGGCCCGGCAATGGCAGGCCGAGGAAAGCGTGGCCTACCGTTTGCGCCAGTTGCTGCAGCAGCCGGCAAGTGAGCTGCCGCCGGAAAGTGCGGGTTGGCTGCGCGAACTGTTTCCGCAAGCGTCTGCCGGCCCCGACTGGCAAATGGCTGCCTGCACCCTGGCCGCGCACCGCCGCCTGGCCATTATTACCGGCGGGCCCGGCACCGGAAAAACCACCACGGTGATACGCCTGCTGGCACTGCTACAACGTATTGCCCGGCCTTCCAGCCTGCGCATCCGTCTGGCTGCGCCTACCGGTAAAGCAGCAGCACGCCTGTCAGAGTCGATCAGCGGCAAATTGCTGGAACTGCCCATGGGCTTTAGCGGCGGCGTGCCAAGCGAAGTGGTGACCCTGCATCGTTTGTTAGGCAGCGGCGTGCGCGGCAAGCGCTTTGCTCACCATGCGGACAATCCGCTGCATGCTGATGTGGTAGTGGTCGACGAGGCGTCCATGATCGATCTGGAAATGATGCAAGCCCTGCTCGATGCACTGCCGCAGCACGCACGCCTGATTCTGCTGGGTGACAAGGATCAACTGGCTTCGGTCGAGGCGGGCTCGGTGCTGGGCGAATTGTGCCGCGATGCCGGCGTACCCGCTTATGACGCCGACACGCTTGAGGTGCTCGGCAGGCTGACCGGGCAGGAATTTTCCGCCAGTGCCGGTGCAGGTGACCGCCTGGCACAACACATCGTGATGCTGCGCCACAGCCACCGTTTTGGCGCAGACAGCCAGATCGGCCGCATGGCCGCGGCGATCAATCAAGGAGATGCCGACACGCTGGCTGATTTATGCCGCCAGGAAGACGAAACAGTGCAGCTGTCGGCGTATCCGGCCTTGATGCCCGCCCTGGTGGAAGGATTGGCCGACTATTTGCGGCGGGTGGCGGCGCCCGTGCCTGCCGACGGCGCAGATCAGCATGCCATTGCGACCTTGCAGGCGCTGGCGCAGTTTCAGGTCTTGTGCGCTGTTCGTTCTGGTCCCCATGGCGTGGTCGCGCTGAACGCGCAGATCGTTTCCGCCCTGCAGCGGCAGCAGCTTCTGCCGCTTGCCAGCCAGTCCCACAGTGAATGGTTTGCCGGCCGGCCGGTGATGATGACGCGGAACGACTATACGCTGGAAGTGATGAACGGCGATGTGGGCGTGACGCTCATGACGCCCAGGGGCTTGCGCGTGGTTTTTAATGTCGGCGGCAGCATGCGTTGGGTCTTGCCCGGCCGTATTGAGAGCGCCGAGACAGCATTTGCCATGACCATCCACAAAAGTCAGGGGTCGGAGTTCGATACCGCCTGTATCGTGCTGCCGGAAGACGCCGATTCGCCCGTGCTGACCCGTGAATTGCTCTATACCGCCGTCACGCGTGCCAAAAAGCGCGTGTTGCTGCTGGCGCCGCCGGCCGTGTTGCAGCAGTCCGTGCAGCGGCGCGTCGAGCGGGCCTCGGCCTTGCGCGACAAGTTATAGGGAAACGCTGATTTAATGGCGTTTCCCTGCCGGGCGGGTTTTTGCCCGGCCGCTCAATGACGTAAGTCATTGAAAGCGTGAGGCTGTGCGGACATGTGCCGCGCACAGCTGTCCTGCTGACTTGTTCCTGAAAGGAATAAATCAACTATTGCACAAAGAGCGCTGCGGTTCGGCCAACCGGCTCCAGCGGTTAATGATGTGCCGGACAGCGGGCAGCAGCTCTGAGGCGGTTAAACCGATCGGTCCGGCGCCACTGGCAACCAGTTCGTCTGCTGCCGCTCCATGCAGGTAGACTCCGGCTTCACAGGCTGCCCCGGCATCCAGCCCCTGAGCCAGCAGGCTGCCGATGATTCCCGACAGCACATCGCCGGTGCCGGCACTGGCAAGGCCGGGGTTGCCGGTCGGATTGATGCACCATGTGCCGTCCGGATGGGCGATAACGCTGCCCGCACCCTTGAGCACGACATGCGCGTTGAACTGTTGCGCCAGGGTGCTGGCCGCGGCAATCCGGTCCTGTTGCACGGCGACGGTGTTGCATTGCAGCAGGCGTGCTGCTTCCGCAGGATGCGGGGTCAACAACAGCGGGGCGCTGCGCTGTGACAAGAGTGCGCGGGTGGCTTCGCTGTTGGCGACAATGTTCAAGGCGTCGGCATCCAGCAGCAGTGGATGGTTTGCCTGCAGGCACTGGGCCAGCAATTCCCGTGCAGTGCCGGATTGTCCCAGGCCGGGCCCGGCAACAACTGCGTCCAGTGCGGTACCGCGCAGAGCAAATGCTGGACGGAGCATCAGTTCCGGCTGCTGCGCGTCAAGTGGTAGCCGGTCTTCCAGCATGCCCAGATAAACCCGTCCGGCACCGCAGTGCAAGGCGGCTCGTCCGGCCAGCAAGGCAGCCCCGGCCATACCGCTGCTGCCGCCCAGGATACCCAGGCTGCCAAAGCTGCCCTTGTGGCTGTTGCGTCGCCGTGGCTTGAAATGTGTTGCCACATCAATTTCCTGCAGCAGGCTGCCGGAAGGCAGAGGCGCTTCAATGCCGGTGTCCAGGGCAGCCAGGTGCAGCTGGCCGACGTGATCGGGTCCGTCCGCCGTAAAGAAGCCCGGTTTGTGGCCGAGAAAGCTGATTGTATGTTGGGCCCGCACGCATGGCGAGAATGCTGTCCCCGTATCGCTGCACAAGCCACTGGGGATATCCAGGCTCAGCACAGGAGCACATTGTGCGTTGATCCACTCGATCAATTGCGCTACGCGCTCTTCCGGTGGACGGCTCAGGCCTATGCCGAACAGACCGTCGACGATCAGGCTGAATTGCCCGTCAGGCAGTGCGGTCAGGCATGCACCGCCGGCCGCTGTCCAGGCTTCCCAGGCCATTTTTGCATCGTTGGGAAAACGGTCAGGCGAGCCTGTCAGGACCACCACTACAGCTTGTCCTGCGTGTCGCAGATGACGTGCCAGAACCAGCGCATCGCCGCCGTTATTGCCGGGACCGGCGAGAATGAGTACCGGATGCGGGTTGCCGCCGGTAAGCTGACCAGCCAGAACTGCCGCGGCCCGACCGGCCTGTTCCATTAGCGGCAGGGTGGGGCGGGCAGTTTGCTCCCAGGTGCGTAAGGCGGCAATGGTATACAAAGGGAACATTACAAAGCTCCAGCAGTCGAAAAGGCAAGATATTCCGGTTGTAGGGGCGGACACGTTGACTATAATTTAATTGTCTCAAGAGCAAAAGAACAGAAAGGAGGGACGGCAAATGAATGCACCTCTGAATATTGCCGGTGGCGAAGTTCTGGCATGCGAATTGGACAATGAATGCGAAGTCTTGAGTTGCGAGGTCTGTCTCGCTGAAATCCCTGCCAGCGTGGCAGCCAGTACGGAAGGAAACGAATACATCCAGCATTATTGCGGGCTGGATTGCCTGGAAGCGCTCGCTGCGTTGCAGCAGGGAATCGAATAGCGCTATTGTGCTGCAGGTGGGAATAGTTGCCCTGCGTCCTGCTCCAGGAATGAAGCACGCCTTGACGTGCCAGATGCTCCGTAAGGGGCATCCGGTTTTTCTGACAGCAGGAGAGGGCTGCCCATGTATGGATTTGGCACATGGTTGAATCTTCCGTTTGAAACGGTATTGGAGCGCGTGACACAGGCTTTGCAGGCGGAAGGGTTCGGCGTGCTCACGGATATCGATATGCAGGCCACCATGAAAGCAAAATTGAATGCCGATATGCAACCCTATCGCATTCTCGGTGCCTGCAATCCTCCGATGGCCCACCGCGCTCTGGAGACCGACCCGGAAGTCGGTTTATTACTGCCGTGCAATGTGGTGATACGGCAATTACCCGATCATCGCATTCATGTCTCATTCATGGATCCCGCGGCTGTACTGCGGCTGGTTAACCACCCGGGTATCGATGAGCTCGCCGGTGAGGTGAAGACCCGGTTGCAACGGGTATGCGACAGTCTGACAGACTGATTATCCCGACTTTTTTCTAACCGTTCCCGCAGGAGGTAAGAAATGTCCACCATCAAACAAAAAATTGCCCAAGCACTTCCGCTTGCAGTGATTGCCATGGCAGGCGCCATTTCACAGGCTCAGGCGCAAACGCAAACGCCATCCGGTCCACCCTATGGGCCAGGTTACGGCATGATGGGCGGCGGGTACGGCATGATGGGGGGCGGTTACGGTCCCGGTCCTGGATATGGCGGCGGCTATGGTCCCGGCCCCGGCTATGGTCCCGGCCCCGGCTATGGAATGATGGGGGGCTATGGCCCCGGTTTCGGCATGATGGGCGGCTACGGCATGATGGGCGGCTATGGTCCGGGATTTGGCATGATGGGCGGTTTCGCTCAGGCGCTCGACCTCACGCCGGAGCAGCAGAAACAAATCTATCGCATCCAGGATGATGTGCGCCGCTCGAATTGGGCGCTGATGGGCGCGATGATGGATGCCCAGTCGCATCTGCGTGATTTGTATGCTGCACCGCAGCAGGACCGTAAGGCGATTGACGAGGCCTATCAGAGTATCGGCAAGCTGCAGCAGCAGATGTACCAGAATGGCGTGGCGGCCCAGCATAAGATGGACGGCGTGCTCACCAAGGAACAGCAAGAGCGCCTGCAGGGATACTGGCGTCGTGGCCCGGCGCCTGCCCCAGCCAAATGAAAGGCCGCGGCAGCGGCAGTAATCCGCACAACCGTTTTGCCGCCTTGCTCAAAGAGCATATCGATGATGA
>JAJZTZ010000013.1 GCA_021847305.1 Pseudomonadota bacterium
ACCCAGTGACTTACCGGTTTCCGGGTCGATCAGATTTTTGCCCTGGCGGTAAACCTGCCATTCGGTCGGGCTGCCTTCGGGAATGTCGTCAACATAAGCGTTATCACCATTGCCGAGAATGACGTGCTTTTCATCGGTGGCGACAATCACCGGGTTTTTGTTCAAGCCGTTTTCTTCGATAACCAGCGGCTGCGACAGGAACGGTTCAATGGCGGAGGGCGGCAGCGTCGGGATGGCTTCGCTGTGCAAGCTGCTGCGTACGCCCGGTTCCAGTTTCACCACAACCTTGCCGGCGGTGTCGAGCTTTTGCGTTTTCAGCAGGCGCAGGCGTGGCTTGGCGCCGGAGCGGTCAAGCACAATTACGTCGCCCGGGTAGATCAGGTCGGGATTCTTGATGTCGGCTCGATTGAGATTCCAGATTTCCGGCCAGCGCCAGGGCTTCTTGAGGAATTTGCCGGAAATGTCCCACAGGGTGTCGCCCTTGACGACAACGTAACGGTCGGGCGCCTTGTCCTGCAGTTGCAAGGTGTCAGCGCTGGCGTGCAGGGTAAAAGCGGCAAACACGGCTGCAAGCGTGGTCCGGACCAGGGCTTGGGCGGCAGAAGTCTTCCTCATATGGGCCTCGCGAGTGGATTTTTTATCGAGCAAACCGGTCATAATTAAGTTATGTTTGCCTGAATTGTAGTTTATTTTCACGCAGCTGGAGTCCGCGTGTTAAAATTTGTCTCAAATTCTGCGCCTAATTATTTAAATCTGCAAGCATTTATGGCGATACGATCATGGCTATTCTGAATATATTGCATTACCCCGATCCGCGACTGCACAAGGTGGCCAAACCGGTTGATCAGGTGGATGACGAAATCCGCACGCTGGCCGCGAATATGGCTGAAACCATGTATGCGGCACCGGGCATTGGTCTGGCGGCGACACAGGTGGACGTGCACCGGCGCCTGATTGTGGTGGATGTGTCGGAAAACAAGGACGACCTGCGCGTGTTTATCAACCCGGAAATCGTCACTGCCGAGGGCGCGCGCGAAGGCGAAGAGGGTTGTCTCTCGGTGCCCGGCGTATACGACAAGGTGGAGCGCGCGGAAAGCATCACCGTGAAGGCGCTCGGTCTTGACGGTAAACCGTTTAAGCTGGATGCGGAAGGCCTGCTGGCGGTATGTATCCAGCATGAAATTGATCACCTGAATGGCGTGGTGTTCGTCGATCATCTTTCGCGTCTGAAGCAGAATCGTATTCGTCTGAAGCTGAAAAAACGCGCGCGGGAGACCATGTAGTGCGGCTGATTTTTGCCGGCACGCCGGAGTTTGCCGCGGTTGCACTGGAGGCTCTGATTGCCGCCGGACATGAGGTAGCGTTGGTGCTGACGCAGCCGGACCGGCCTGCCGGGCGCGGCATGAAGCTGGTGCCCAGCGCGGTCAAGCAGGTGGCGCTGCAGCACGGTCTGGAAGTGGCGCAGCCGGCCAATCTTAAAACTCCTGAAAGTTGGCAGCGCCTGCGCGAGGTGGCGGCCGATGTCATGGTGGTGGCGGCTTACGGCCTGCTGTTGCCGGCCGGCGTGCTGACCATTCCGCGGCACGGCTGCCTGAATATCCATGCTTCGCTGCTGCCCCGCTGGCGCGGGGCGGCGCCTATCCAGCGCGCGATTCTGGCGGGCGACGAGAAAACCGGCATTACCATCATGCAGATGGATGTGGGACTTGATACCGGCGATATGTGTCTGGTGCATGAAGTGCCGATTGCGTCCGACGATACGGCGCAAAGCCTGCATGACAAGCTGGCGCAACGCGGCGGCACGGCGATCGTCGAGGCGCTGCAGTTATTGCAGGCCGGCGCCCTGCCGCGACAGCCCCAGGATAATGGCCTGGCGACCTATGCCAGCAAGCTGACCAAGGCCGAGGGGCAGATCGACTGGTCGGCCGAGGCGGTCTGCATCGAGCGCGCCATCCGCGCTTACCAGCCGTTTCCGGTGGCTTATACGCTGTGGCATGGCGAGCCGCTGCGTCTGTTCCAGGCGCAGTTGCGCGAAGGGCGCGGCGTGCCGGGAACAGTGCTGGCAGCCGGCAAGGACGGTATCGAGGTGGCGTGCGGCCGCGGCAGCCTGCTGCTGACCGAGCTGCAGAAAACCGGCGGCAAGCGCATGCCGGTTGCCGCCTTCCTGAGCGGCAACAGTGTGCTGCCGGGGGAAACTTTCGGCATGGCTGATTGAATTTTTTAGAATTAACACAATCTAAGTTTTCGCTGCATGTGCAGTGAAACCCTGTAGAGGAAAGCGAATGTTTGGCAACTGGTTGAAGACTTCCATCCTGATGGCGGCGATTGTGGCGCTGTTCGGCAGCGTCGGCATGGCGCTGGGAGGTGCAGGCGGCATGCTGATCGCCCTGCTGCTGGCCGGTGGTATGAACGCATGGGCTTACTGGTATTCCGACAAGGCCGTGCTGAAGATGTACAACGCGCAGGAAGTCGACGAACGCTCCGCGCCGCAGTTCTATAACATGGTGCGGGAACTGTCGCAGCGCGCCGGTCTGCCGATGCCCAAGGTGTATATCATTGATGAAGCGCAGCCGAATGCTTTTGCCACCGGCCGCAATCCGGAGCACGCCGCCGTGGCGGCCACCACCGGCATCATGCGCATCCTGTCGGAACGCGAACTGCGCGGTGTGATGGCGCATGAGCTGGCGCACGTGCGCAACCGTGATACGCTGATTTCGACCGTGTCTGCTACGGTGGCCGGTGCGATTTCCTCGCTGGCGCAGTTCGGCTTTTTGTTTGCCGGTCATAACAGCAACGAAAACCGCAACGTGCATCCGCTGGTGGCGCTGGTTATCATGATTCTCGCGCCGATTGCCGCGGCGCTGATCCAGATGGCGATTTCCCGGGCGCGCGAATTCGGTGCCGACCGCGGCGGTGCGGAAATTTCCGGTGATCCGCTGGCGCTGGCCCAGGCATTGGACAAGATCGAACGTTACGCCAAGGGGATGCCGCTGGAAACCGCGGAGCTGCACCCGGAAACCGCACAAATGATGATTATCAATCCGCTGTCCGGCAGCGATGTGGCCGGCCTGTTCCGCACCCACCCCCATACCGCAGACCGGATCGCGCGTTTGCAGCAGTTGGCGCGCGAACTTGCGTGATATTCAACCTTTAGCAGCTGCTCTGGTTGGCGACGTGCTTGCCGGCCAGAGCCTCGCCCAGCGCATGCCGGATATCTGGCGGCGCCACCCCGACCTTGCCCCGTCCGCCCGTGGCGCATTACAAGACATGGTGTACGGTACCCTGCGTCATCTCGGGCGCATTGATGCCTTTTTGCGCGAGCTGGTCAGCCGGCCGGTGCAGGAGCCCGCACTCCACTGCCTGCTGCGAGTGGCGGTGTACCAGCTTTTGTATACCCGTGCCGCTACCCATGCCGTGGTCAACGAGGCGGTGGCAGCCAGCGAAGCGATGGGGTTCGGCTGGGCCAAGGGGTTCGTCAATGGCGTGCTGCGCAACGCGACGCGCAAGCAGGCGGAAATTCTGCCCAAGCTGACCGCCGAAGTGGCCACTTACTCTTTTCCGCGCTGGTGGATCAACAAGCTGAAAAAGGATTATCCGCAGCACTGGCGCGAGATTCTGGAAAACAGCAACACCCATCCGCCCATGACTTTGCGGGTGAACCGCCGCAATGAAACCGTGTCAGGCTATCTGGAGCGCCTGCAGTCGGCCGGTCTCGCGGGCGAGCCGCTGGGCGAAGACGGTATCCGGCTGGTCGAACCGCAGCCGGTGTCGGCCTTGCCCGGCTTTGCCGGCGGCGACGTGTCGGTGCAGGATGCCGGCGCCCAGCTGGCGGCGCAGCTGCTGGATGTGCAGCCTGGCATGCGGGTGCTGGATGCCTGCAGTGCGCCCGGCGGCAAGACGGCGCATGTGCTGGAGCGGGTCGATTGCGATGTGCTGGCACTGGACAAAGATGCCGTTCGCTTGCAGCGTGTGCGCGAGAACCTTGACCGACTTGGGCTGCAGGCCCGGCTGCAGGTGGCGGATGCGGCAAACAGCAAGGATTGGTGGGACGGCCAGGCATATGACCGGATTCTTGCCGATGTCCCCTGCACGGCGTCGGGTGTGGTGCGTCGCCACCCGGACAGCAAGTGGCTGAGAATGCCGGAGGATGTGGCCGGTTTTGCCCGCACTCAGGAAGCAATATTGGATGCGCTGTGGCAAACGTTGGCCAGTGATGGTAAATTGCTCTATGTAACCTGCTCGGTGTTCCCGGAAGAAAACCGGCAGCAAATCGAACGTTTCCTGACCCGCCATCAGGATGCCAGGCAATTGCCTGTGCCGGTGGGCGAAGCCGGCCAGTTGCTGCCCGATAAAGACCACGATGGCTTCTTTTATGCACTGCTGCAAAAATCTGCTGACTGAGCTGCCGCATTTCCTGCTGGCGGCGCTGCTGCTTTTGCTGGCAGGGACGGTCGAAGCGGCCGGCATCACGGTAAAAAGTGCCGACCTGCAGCTGGTCGACGATTTTTACCAGTTGCGCGCCGAACTTGCCATTGAATTGTCCCCCAAGGTTGAAGACGCGTTGAACAAAGGCGTGCCGCTGGCTTTCCAGATTGGCGTTGAGCTGGTGCGGCCGCGCTGGTACTGGTTTAACGATACCCTCGTCAGCCTCAACCAGACGGTGCACCTGAGCTACCATGCGCTCACACGGCAATATCGCCTCAATGCCGGCGGGCTGAACAAAAACTTTTCCACCCTGCAGGCGGCGCTCGATGAGCTGGAAACACTGCGCGACTGGCAACTGATCGACCGTGCCGTGGTGCCGAGAAAATCGGGCAAATTGCAGTTGAGCGTGCGCATGTACCTTGACCAGACGCAGCTGCCCAAGCCGCTGCAGGTGAACGCCATTTCCTCCAGTGACTGGCAGCTCGATTCCGGCTGGCAGCATTTCGATTTTACTCCTGCTGAACCGACCGCTGCTGCGCCGCCGGCAACCCACTGATTTTCCCCATGGCCAGTCCGCGTGCGATAGTTAAATACCTGGTGCTGGCCACGATCGGCCTGGCGGTCGTGCTGCTGTACCTGCTGTCGCGCGCCAGCGCCAACACGGCTCTGTTCGCCCAGAACTACCCCCTGCTGCTGGGCCTCAATGTCGGTCTGGTGATCTGTATGGCTGCACTGATTGCCTATCAGTTCTGGTCGTTGCGGCGCAAGATGAAAGCCCAGGTATTCGGCATCAAGCTGCGGGTTCGCCTGTTGCTGGTGTTGTCGCTGATGGCTGTGGTGCCCGGCGTGGTCTTGTATACCGTGTCGGCGCAATTTCTCTCGCGCAGTATCGATACCTGGTTTGATGTGCGGGTGGACAACGCCCTGAGCTCCGGCCTCAATCTGGGGCGTACCGCACTGGATCACCTGGTGGTGGAGCTGAAGAACAAGGCGGAAACCATGGCGACGACGCTGGCGGATCATCCGACCAGCGAGCACGTCGATATGCTGGAGCGCCTGCGCGAACAAACCGGCGTGGCTGAAGCGACATTGTTCAGCGCCAAAGGTGCAGTGATTGCCCATGCCAGCGCCGATCATGCGGAATGGCTGCCGGATTTGCCCGATCCGGCCATTCTCCGCCAGGTACGCCAGCAGACGCCATATAACGCGATCGAGGAGCTGCCGGGCAAGGGCCTGGTACAGCGGGCGGTGGTACCGGTCAATGTGCTGAGCCTGACCGAAGACATCCGCATCCTGCAGGTGATTTCGCCGGTACCGCAGCAGATGGCCAAAGACGCTGAAGCGGTGCAGTCGGTCTATCGTGACTACCAGGAGCTGTCGGTGTCGCGCGTAGGCTTAAAGCGCTTGTATGGCCTGACCCTGACCCTGACACTGGTGATGGCACTGTTGTCGGCGATTGCCGGTGCGGTGCTATTGGCAGAATGGCTTTCCGCGCCGCTGGCTCTGCTGGAAGAAGGCACCCGCGCGGTTGCCAAGGGTGACTTTTCCACCATGCAGCCGGTGCGCGGCAAGGACGAGCTGGGCGTGCTGATGCAGTCATTCAATACCATGACGCGGCAGCTGGCCGAGGCGCGCAATGCGGCCGAACAGCATCAGCAGCAGGTGGAGGCAGCCAAAATCTACCTGGAAAGCGTTCTGGCGCATTTGTCTTCCGGCGTGCTTACTTTTGACGAGCGCTTTTATCTGCGCACCATGAACCCGGCCGCCAGCAGCATTCTGCAGGTCGAATCGGGCGAAGTGCTCGGTCGCAAGGCTTTCGAGTGGGGCGGTGCCCACGCCGGCTTGCGCACATTTACGGAAAAGATGATCGAGGTTTTCCAGCACAATACGCAAAGCGAGTGGCAGGAGCAGCTGGAATACCGCAGCGAAGCCGGCGGAACGCGCACATTACTGGTGCGCGGCACGCGTTTGCCGAGCGGCAGTCCGGCGGCTTATGTCGTTGTGTTCGACGATATTACCGATCTGCTACAGGTGCAGCGTGATGCCGCCTGGGGCGAGGTGGCAAAGCGTCTGGCACACGAAATCAAGAATCCGCTGACACCTATTCAGCTGTCGGCTGAGCGGCTGGAACATAAACTGGCAGATAAACTGCCGACCGCCGAACGCGAAATGTTGCAACGTGCGACCCATACAATCGTGGCACAGGTGGCAGCGATGAAGAACATGGTCGATGCGTTTAAGGAGTATGCCCGCACGCCGGCGTTGAAGCTGGCACCGGTGTCGCTCAACCGTCTGGTGGAGGAAGTCCTGGCATTGTACGAATCCTCGCATGCGCGCATCACGCTGCATCTGACTGACGATTTGCCGGAAATCTCCGGTGATGCGACTTTGCTGCGCCAGGTGGTACATAATTTGCTGCAAAATGCAGAAGATGCGCTGGATGAAAAAACCGGCGGAGTAATCGATTTGTATACCGAACAGGACGGCGAGTGGGTAAAATTGCGTGTCGTTGACAACGGCTCCGGCTTTCCTGAATCGATGATGGCCCGTGCTTTCGAGCCGTACGTGACAACCAAGTCGAAAGGCACCGGGCTGGGCCTGGCGATCGTGAAAAAAATCGTGGAAGAACATCACGGCCAGATAAGGCTGGACAATCAGACGCAGGGTGGTGCCTGCGTATGCATTTCATTAAAGCGGGTATGACATGGGTGGTACGGTACTGGTCGTAGACGACGAAATCGGCATTCGCGAACTGCTGAGCGAAATTCTGGTAGATGAGGGCTATACGGTGCATCTGGCGGAAAATGCGGCAACCGCGCGGGATTACCGTCAGCGCAAGCGGCCGGATATGGTGTTGCTGGACATCTGGATGCCCGATACCGACGGGATTACCTTGCTCAAGGAATGGGCGGCGCAGGGGCAGCTGACCATGCCGGTGGTGATGATGTCGGGACACGGCACGATTGATACTGCAGTTGAGGCGACCAAAATCGGTGCGGTGGATTTCCTGGAAAAGCCTATCGCCCTGCAAAAACTGCTCAGCACCATCGGCCGCGCACTGCAAAAAGGCGTGGCACGCAGTACCACGGAACTGAGCCTGGAAGGCATGGGCAAAAGCCAGGTGGTGGTGGAGTTGCGCCAACGCTTGCAACAGATGGCGCGGGTCATGGCGCCGGTAATGCTGTATGCCGAAGAAGGCGCCGGAGCAGAATTGTGTGCGCGTGCCCTGCACCAGACAAATACGCCGTGGCGTGTCGTGAACGACGGTGCCAGGCTGGTGGAAGCGCCGCTGACGCTGCTGGAAGAAGCGCGCGGCGGCGTACTGTTCTTTCCCCACGTTACCCGCCTGACCAAGCTTGAGCAGCGGGGCCTGCAGGTGTTGCTCGGCAAGCTGGACCGTTACCACGTGCGCCTGGTGTGTGCCAGCACGCTGGAGTCCGCGGAAGTCACCGGCGAGCTGCATTTCGATGCGGCGCTGTGGCAGCAGCTTAATGCGCTCAATTTGCGGGTACCGTCTTTACGCGATCACCGCGAGGATGTGCCGGAACTGGCGCAGCAGATGCTCAGCCGTCTGGCGGAAGCCGGCGAGGCGCCGCCTACCCGGCGGTTTTCGGTCGCTGCCCTGAACGCGTTGCGCAATCACGACTGGCCGGGCAACCTCACCGAATTGACCAATGCCGTGCGCACTCTGGCACTGACGGCGCTGCATGATGAAATCGGCGTCGGTGATGTCGAGCGGGTGCTGCAGCCCGGCATCGCTGCAACGAGCGGGGCGGCACAGACCGCCGATCTGGCCATGCCTTTTGAACTGCCATTGCGGGAGGCGCGCGACTGGTTCGAAAAGCTCTATCTGGAGTATCATTTGCGCGAGAGCGGTGGCAATATGGTCAGGGTGGCGGAAACAACCGGACTGGAAAGAACCCACCTGTATCGCAAAATCAAGCAGCTGGGAATCGTTCTGCGTAAATGAAAATTGTTATTCTGGGCGCGGGCCAGGTCGGGTCGTCGCTCGCTGAAAATCTGGTGAGCGAAGACAACGATATTACCGTGGTCGATGTTGACGACAGTCGCCTTTCCACCCTGCGCGACCGTTTTGACCTGCGCACCGTGGTCGGTCCGGCTTCTTCGCCCACCGTGCTGGAACAGGCTGGCGTGGATGATGCCGACATGCTGGTGGCGGTCACCATGAACGATGAAACCAACATGCTGGCGTGCAAAATTGCCGGCGCCCTGTTCAATGTGCCGACCAAAATTGCCCGGATCCGCTCGGACGATTACATGCGTTACCCGGAAATCTTCGCCAGCGAAAATCTGGCGGTGGACCATATCATCAGCCCGGAACAGGAGCTGACCAACTATATCCAGAAACTGATCGAGGTGCCCGAGGCATTACAGGTGCTCGATTTTGCCGACGGACGCGTTCGTCTGGTTGCGGTGCGTGCCTATTTCGGCGGCCCGCTGGTGGGTCATCAGCTGCAGGAATTGCGCCGTCACATGCCCCATATCGACACCCGGGTGGCCGCCATTTACCGGCAAAACCGGCCAATAGCGCCGGAGGGTACCACCATCATCGAGCATGGCGACGAAGTGTTCTTCATTGCCGCACGCGAACACATTCGCGACGTGCTGCTGGAGCTCGGGCGGGAAGACAAGCCGGTCGGCAACGTGATGATTGCCGGCGGCGGCAATACCGGCCGGCGACTGGCCAAGGCGCTGGAGAAGGATTACCACGTCAAGCTGATCGATCATAACCGCAAGAACAGCACCCGTTTGTCTGCCGAACTCAATCGCACCCTGGTGCTGGAAGGCGAAGCAACCGACGAAGATCTGCTGCACAACGAGAATATCGAGGACATGGACGTGTTCTGTGCCCTGACCAGTAACGACGAAGACAACATCATGGCGGCGCTCATGGCCAAGCGTATGGGTGCGCTCAAGGTCATTGCCCTGATCAACCGCAGTTCCTACGTCGATCTGGTGCAAAGTGGACAGATTGACGTGGCGATTTCGCCCGCGCATGCTACGATCGGCCCGTTACTGTCGCATGTGCGCCAGGGCGATATCCGCGTGGTGCATTCGCTGCGCCGCGGTGCCGCCGAAGCCATTGAACTGATCGTACATGGTGACCAGAAAACCTCCAAAGTGGTCGGACGGCGTATTGAACAGCTCAATCTGCCCAAAGGAGCAACCATCGGTGCCATCGTGCGCGACAGCGAAGTGCTGATTGCCCATCACGATACGGTGATCGAAGCGGAGGACCATGTGATAGTGTTTGTGCTGAACAAGCGCATGATCCCGCAGATCGAAAAACTCTTTCAGGTCGGTTTCGGCTTCTTCTAGCCGGTCTGCGCGGCGATTCCACTCATGCATAAAGCACTTCCCGTCCTGCATGTCCTGAGCATGGTCATTGTGCTGTTCGCCTCTACCATGCTCGCTCCCCTTGGCCTGGCGCTGGGCGAACATGATGCCGCTCGTGCGGCATTCAGCTACGCCATGCTGCTTACCCTGGCAGTGGGCTTCCTGCTGTGGCTGCTGACCCGCGGCGCAAGCAAGGAACTGAAAGTGCGCGACGGCTTTTTGCTGGTGGTCGTGGTCTGGACCGTGCTGCCGGCGCTGGGCGGGCTGCCGTTAATGCTTTATCTGCCGCAGCTGAGTTTCACCGATGCCTATTTCGAGGCTATGTCCGGACTCACCACGACCGGTGCGACGGTGCTGAGCGGTCTCGATCAGCTGCCGCAATCAATCAACCTGTGGCGCGGTGAAATGGTCTGGCTGGGCGGCATGGGTATTATCGTGCTGGTAGTGGCAATTCTGCCGCTGCTGGGCATCGGCGGCCGGCAGATCTACAAAGCCGAAACTCCTGGGCCGATGAAAGACAGCCAGCTCACGCCGCGCATTACCGAAACGGCCAAAGGCCTATGGCTGGTATATGCCGGCATTACCCTGGCCTGCATTTTAAGCTACTGGTGGGCCGGCATGACGCCGTTTGATGCCGTCATGCATGCCTTTTCCACCATGGGACTGGGCGGTTTTTCCTCGCATGATGCCAGCTTCGGTTACTTCAATTCGCCCAGGATCGAGTGGGTCAGTGTAGTGTTTATGCTTATAGCTGGCATTAACTTCGCCACTCACTTCATGGCCGTCAGGAACCGCGACATCAATCCCTACCGGCATGATATTGAGGCGCGCTATTTTGTTGCAGTGACACTGCTCAGCGTGGTGGGACTTACATTCTATTTGTGGGGCGAGCACGTCTATCCCGACCTGCATACGGCTTTCCGTTACGCCCTGTTTAATGTTGTCTCAATTGCCACGACCACCGGTTATGCCTCAACCGACTACAATGTCTGGCCGATTTTTGCACCTATGTGGATGTTGTTTCTGTGCAGCTTTGCCACCAGTTCCGGCTCCACCGGCGGCGGAATTAAGATGATTCGCGCGCTGATCCTCTACAAGCAGGTATACAAGGAATTTCTCCGCATCATCCATCCCAATGCCATCGTCCAGGCCAAACTGGACGGCGTGGTGGTGCAGAACAAGATCATCTATGCCGTGCTGGCATTCTTTTTTATCTATATTGTCAGTATCGTTAGCATGACGCTGATCATGATGGCTTCCGGCCTGGGCGCGGTGACGGCTTTTTCCGCCGTCGTTGCCTGCATCAATAACACCGGTCCGGGGCTCAACGAAGTCGGCCCGGCGACAACGTTTGCCGTGCTCAGCGATTTTCAGACCTGGTTGTGCAGCTTCGCCATGCTGTTGGGCCGCCTGGAACTGTTTACTTTGCTGGTGGTGCTGACACCGGCTTTCTGGCGCAAATAAGATGAGCAGCAAACTTATCGAAAACTTCGAGGCCATGCTGACACAGGGCAAGGACAGCCCCATGCTGCGCTTCGGTCTGGGGCAGGCTTACTTGCAGGCGGGCACGTCGGACAAGGCGGTTGAGCATCTGCGCGCAGCCATTACCCAAAAGCGCGACTATTCTGCTGCCTGGAAGCTGCTGGCCAAGGCTCACGAGCAGCAGGGCAATCTGGCCGCGGCCCTGCAAACCTACCGCGAGGGGATCGAGGTTGCCCAGCACCACGGCGATCTGCAGGCGGCCAAGGAAATGACGGTGTTTGCCCGCCGCATCGAAAAACAGTTGGCGGGCTGACGCGCCGCTTTATTTCTGCTGCAAATCTTCCAGCAGGCTGGACAGGTCGTCGGCGTGCTCTTCCTCCATCGCCAGAATGCCCTCCAGCATGCGTCGGGTGGTGATGTCCTTGTCGCCGATGTAGCGGATCATTTCGCCGTAGCTGTCTATGGCAATGCGCTCGGCGACCAGGTCTTCCCGAATCATTTCCAGCAGATTGTCGCCGGCAACGTATTCGGCATGACTGCGGGTAGCCAGACCCTGCGGATCAAAATTCGGCTCGCCCTTGAGCTGCACAATGCGTGCCGCGATCAGGTCGGCATGCCCCTGCTCTTCGTTGGCATGCTGTAAAAACTCCTGCGCCACGGCATCAGCATTGATGCCGCTGGCCATAAAGTAATGCCGCTTGTAACGCAGAATGCAGACCAGTTCGGTGGCCAGTGCTTCATTCAGCAATTTGATCACGGTGGTTCGGTCCGCCTGATATCCCGCCGTGACGGCGCCATTTTCGATATGCCTGCGGGCGCGGGCACGCAGTTCGGCGATGTCGCTGAGGAACGGGGTGGCAGAAGCAGACTTGATTTTCTTGGGCATGTTGTTCTCCTTGGTTATTTGCCTCAGGCCTCCAGGTCTTCGGCCAGGGACGCCCGCACAGTGGGCGGGACAGTGACGCTGACGCGGTAGGCCGGATGGTCAATGCCGGCACGGATCAGGTTGCCGGCTTTGACTGCGGACACCATCTGCGGCGTCAGTTCAAAGCGGACGAAATGGACTGAGGCAGTCTTGTCCTCGGTTTCGCGTTGCAGATCTTCGTTGGCAATCGGATGAACTGGCGCAAATTCACCAACCTGCAGCCAGATGGCGCGTTCCACGCCGATCAGCTTGGCCAGTGCTGCCTTGCGTTCTTCCACATCGTCGTATTCCAGCATGAATGTGGCTTTCCAGTTGTGGCCGTCGGGAATCAGCGGGTTATACACGTCCAGTTCGTCCTGAATCCCTTCCGGCTCGAAAATGCGTTCGATCCGCAGCATTTCCTGCACCTGGTATTGCATGGTCAGGGCATCCTCGAAATACAGCGCAGCATGCGCGCCGAGCGGCAGGCGGCGATTTTTCTTGTGTTCGATGACCTTGGCGCGGAATTCGGGGCGGAGCCGGGCGTACTGTTCCAGGCTGAAAAGATGGTCGGGCGTAAGTTTGGACATAAGGCCTCCGTCAGATTCCATAGGCGATGCGTAGCATGGAAATAGGGTGTTCCACTGCCTGGCCGTCGTGCAGACCATTTTCGATATGGTGTCCCGCCATGGCGCAGTCGCTGCCGTAATGCTGCGCTTCGGCCTGGCGCACGCGGTCAACTACCGGCTGGACGATTTTCATGGCAATCGGGTGGAATTCGGTTTTGACGGCATAGGTGCCGTCGTGCCCGGAGCAGCGTTCGATGATTTCCACTTCGGTATCGGGAATCAGTGACAGCAGTTCACGGGTTTTCGGACCGATGTTCTGCACCCGCTGGTGGCAGGCGGCATGGTAGGCGACTTTGCCGAGTCCCTGCTGGAAACCGGTGTTGAGCTTGCCTTCCCGATGGCGCAGCATCAGGTATTCAAACGGGTCGAAGAAGGCATTTTTTACTTTTTGCACATCGGCATCATCCGGGAACATCAGCGGCAGTTCCTGCTTGAACATCAGCACGCAGGACGGCACCAGCGCGGTGAGATCCCAACCCTCATCCACCAGCTTGGCGAGAATGGGAATATTGACTTCTTTGGCTTCCCGCACGGCATCCAGATTGCCCAGTTCCAGCTTGGGCATGCCGCAGCAGCGCTCCTTTTCAGTCAGCCGCACGGGGATGCCGTTGTGTTCGAATACCGCCACCAGGTCTTCGCCCGGTCCCGGTTCGTTACGGTTCATATAGCAGGTAGCAAACAGCGCTACCTTGCCGCGCGTACGGCCGGCCGGTTGCGGTGTCAGCTCACAGCGGTGTCCGTGCAGGCGCTTGCGCAGGGTGTCGCTGTGGTACTGCGGCAATTTGGCATGTTCATGCACGCCCAGTACCGCCTGCAGTGCCTTGCGCGCGGGGCCGTTGCGGTTGGCGGCGTTGACCACCTGTGCCACTACCGGAATGCCGGCGAGCGAACCCACTGTATCGGTACTGGTGAGGATGCGGTCGCGCAGCTTTACGTCGCCCTGCCGGTATTTCACCGCCTTGGCGCGTAACATGGTGTGGGGGAAATCCAGATTCCACTCGTGCGGCGGCACGTAGGGGCATTTGGTCATGTAACACAGGTCGCACAGATAGCAGTGATCGACGACCTGCCAGAAATCGGTTTTGTTGACGCCATCAACTTCGAAGGTAGGTGAGGCGTCGACCAGATCAAACAGCGTGGGGAATGCGTTGCACAGACTGACGCAGCGGCGGCAGCCATGGCAGATTTCAAAAATGCGCTCCAGCTCGGTAAAGAGGGCATCCTGATTGTAAAACTCCGGGTTCTGCCAATCCAGGGGGTGGCGGGTCGGCGCTTGCAGGTTGCCTTCTCGTGGGGGTGTTGCCATGCTGTCCTCCGAATGGTGTGTTAGGCGCGGACAAGGCTGGGGGCGTGATTCCGCCCCCATATTATTTTTCGGATTAAGAACCCATTTCATCCAGCGCGCGCTGGTAGCGATTGGCATGCGAACGCTCGGCCTTGGCCAGCGTTTCAAACCAGTCGGCGATTTCGCTGAAGCCTTCGTCGCGCGCGGTTTTGGCCATGCCCGGGTACATATCGGTGTACTCGTGGGTTTCACCGGCTACGGCGGTTTTCAGATTGTTGACAGTGGAGCCGAACGGCAGGCCGGTAGCCGGGTCGCCGCACTGTTCCAGATATTCCAGATGGCCGTGGGCATGGCCGGTTTCGCCTTCTGCGGTGGAGCGGAACAGCGCAGCAATGTCGTTGTAGCCTTCCACGTCGGCTTTGGATGCAAAATAAAGGTAACGGCGGTTGGCTTGCGACTCGCCGGCGAATGCGTCTTTCAGGTTCTGTTCGGTCTTGCTGCCTTTCAATGCCATGATTTGACCTCCTTAAAAGTAGTCAAAGGGGTGAATCATTCACCCCTTCTATTTCAATTTAGACAATATCTAAATAATGTAAAGGAGGAATTTCAGGCGAATATCCGCGCCACGGCATCGCCGACAAAGTGGGTGACAATTACGACCAGCAGAGCGATGCCTACATGCTCGGCGATGACAGGCCAGCGGCGCACCTGCTGGGCCCGTGCCATTTGCCAGCTGAGCAGGCCGATGACCAGCAGGCCCCAGACAATGCTGGCGAGAATGGCATGGTTGAGAGGAAGAAGCAGGATTGGCAGCAGAAAAGTCGCCGCCATGAAGAATTTGGCAATGAAGGTGGCCAGTGTGGCATGCCATATCTGCCGTTCCGACAGTGTGCCCTCGGATTCCTTGGAAATATGGATGCCCAGTGCATCGGAAAGCGCATCGGCGATGGCAATGGTGACTATACCGCCGATCACGGCGAGCAAGGAGTGCGTGCCGGCGTGCAGGCCAACGATCAGACCGAGTGTGGTGATGACTCCGGAGGTGAGGCCGAAATGGATGCCGGCACTGGCGCCATTTTTGTCCATCCGGCCCTCCCCCGTTTTGTCAGAATCGCCTGTGTTGTCTTTCGTGCCGATAAGACCAGTATAGCAGGCCGACGCCGGCAAAGATCATTGGCAGCGACAGCCATTGCCCCATGGACAGATGCAGCGCCAGATAGCCGAGGAAACTGTCCGGTTCGCGGGCAAACTCCACAGTGAAGCGGGCCAGGCCGTAGCCGATGAGGAACAGGCCGGAGACGGCGCCGGCTGGTCGCGGTCGGCGGGAAAACAGCCACAGCACGGTAAACAGCACGATGCCTTCCAGGGCAAATTCATACAGTTGCGAAGGATGGCGCGGTTGCATGTCCACCTGGGGGAAAATCATGCCGATCGGCAGGTCAGTCGGCCTGCCCCACAGTTCGCCGTTGATGAAGTTGCCCATGCGCCCGGCGGCCAGGCCGAGCGGCACCAGCGGGGCGATGAAGTCGGTGATGGTCAGCCAGCTGGTGTGTTTTTTCCGCGCAAACAGCGCCATGGCGCTGATGACACCCAAAAAGCCGCCATGGAAAGACATGCCGCCCTTCCACACTGCAATAATCTCGGTAAAGTGGGCGGCCGACAGGTAATAGTCGGGCATATAGAACAGCACGTAGCCAAGCCGTCCGCCGACCACCACCCCGAGCGCGCCGTAGAAAAGCAGATCGTCCAGGTCTTTGAGGGTCAGGGCATGCCAGGGCTGGTGGTTGATGCGCCAGCGTCCCAGCAGCAGAAACAGAATGAAACCGACAAGATACATCAGGCCGTACCAGCGAATTGCCAGCGGACCGACGGAAATGGCAACAGGGTCAAATTGCGGGTGTACCCACATAATAATTATGGCCTTATTCAGTTGGCTGCAGAGCAGCGACAGCCGGTTTTTTGCGGTAAAATCCGGCATTATACGAGATTTGCCTGTAACCCATAGTCACTACCCATAGTCAGGCGCACACGCCCTAAAGGACCATCATGCCTCAATATCGTTCCCGCACCTCCACGGCCGGCCGCAACATGGCAGGCGCCCGCGCGCTGTGGCGCGCTACCGGTATGAAAGATGCCGACTTCGAAAAGCCCATTATCGCCATTGCCAATTCGTTTACCCAGTTTGTTCCCGGCCATGTGCATCTGAAAGACCTGGGCCAGATGGTGGCGCGTGAAATCGAAGCCGCTGGCGGTGTGGCCAAGGAATTCAATACTATTGCCGTGGACGACGGTATTGCCATGGGTCATGGCGGCATGCTGTATTCCCTGCCCTCGCGCGACCTGATCGCCGACTCGGTTGAATACATGGTCAATGCTCACTGTGCCGATGCCCTGGTGTGCATTTCCAACTGTGACAAGATCACCCCGGGCATGCTGATGGCCGCGATGCGCCTCAATATTCCCACCGTATTCGTTTCCGGCGGCCCGATGGAAGCCGGCAAGGTGGTGTGGGGCGGCAAAACGCTCAAGCTGGATCTGGTTGACGCCATGGTGCAGGCGGCCGACAGCAAGTGCTCCGATGAGGAGGTGGAAGCGACCGAGCGTTCCGCTTGCCCGACCTGCGGCTCCTGCTCCGGCATGTTTACCGCCAACTCCATGAATTGCCTGACTGAAGCATTGGGTCTGTCGTTGCCGGGCAACGGCTCGCTGCTGGCCACCCATGCTGATCGCAAGGAATTGTTCCTCAAAGCCGGTCGTCTGGCCGTCGAACTGGCCAAGCGCTACTACGAGCAGGATGACGCCGGCGTGCTGCCGCGTTCCATCGCCACCTTCGAGGCGTTCGAAAACGCCATCTGTCTTGACATCGCCATGGGCGGCTCCACCAACACCGTGCTGCATCTTCTGGCTGCGGCGCACGAGGCCGGTGTGGATTTCTCCATGCGTGACATCGACCGTCTGTCGCGCAACGTTCCGAATCTGTGCAAGGTTGCGCCATCTACCCAGCAGTACCATATGGAAGACGTGCACCGTGCCGGCGGCGTGATCGGCATTCTGGCGGAACTCAACCGTGCCGGGCTGATCCACGGCAACTGCAAGACCGTTCACAGCCCGACGCTGGGCGATGCCCTGGCCAAGTGGGACGTCAAGACAACTTCTGACGCGGCCGTGCAGGAATTCTTCCGTGCTGCACCGGGCGGCGTGCCGACCCAGGTGGCATTCTCGCAGAGCCAGCGTTATCCGACGCTGGACGACGACCGTGCCGGCGGCTGTATCCGCGATCTGGAGCATGCCTATAGCAAGGACGGCGGTCTGGCCGTGCTGTATGGCAATCTGGCGCAGGACGGCTGTATCGTAAAAACCGCGGGTGTGGATGCCTCGATTCTCAAGTTCAGCGGTCCGGCGCGCATTTTCGAAAGCCAGGACGCTGCCGTGGAAGCCATTCTGGGCGACAGAATCAATGCCGGTGATGTGGTCATCATTCGCTACGAAGGCCCGCGTGGCGGCCCGGGTATGCAGGAAATGCTCTACCCCACCTCCTACCTCAAGTCCAAGGGGCTGGGCAAAGCTTGCGCACTGATTACCGACGGCCGCTTCTCCGGGGGCACCTCCGGTCTGTCTATCGGTCATGTCTCGCCTGAGGCGGCGGAAGGCGGCAATATTGGTCTGGTGCAAGAAGGCGACATCATCGAAATCGATATCCCCAACCGTCGCATCCATATGGATGTCAGCGTGGAACAGCTGCAAGACCGCCGCGACGCCATGGAAGGCAAGGGCCGCGATGCCTGGAAGCCGGTTGCGCGTGAGCGCCACGTTTCTGCTGCGCTGCGCGCCTATGCGGCCATGACCACTTCGGCTGCCTTTGGCGCGGTGCGCGATGTTTCCCAGGTAGAGCGGAAATAATCGGAAAGGCTGTCAACCCGACCGGTTGCGCTGCGTTAAAACTTAACATGCGATAATTTGCCGCATTGCCAGTGCATCGGCTTATGGCTAATATAGGCGCTGTTGTTCCAAAAAACATTCAGGAGATTCGAACATGAAACTGTGGGTAGCTCTTGCTGGTGTGGGTTTGCTGGTTGCTGGTAATGCCAATGCTGCCATGAGTCAGGCTGATGGTCTGGCGCTGGCGCAAAAAAATGCATGTCTGACCTGCCACTCCATCGATCACAAAATCGTTGGTCCGGCCTGGAAAGATGTGGCTGCGAAATATCGTGGCGACAAGGGTGCTGAAGCCCGTCTGATCGCTAAGGTTAAAAACGGTGGTGCTGGCAACTGGGGTTCCGTACCGATGCCGCCGAACAGCCAGGTTTCCGATGCTGATATCAAGGCCCTGGTCAAGTTTGTACTGTCGCTCAAGTAAGCTGCGACAGCAGTCCAATAAAAAACCCGCGCGTTGCGCGGGTTTTTTATTATCCGTTGTCTCTGCAGTGATTATTCGGTCAAACTGCCCATCGCGCTTTGCAGATAGTTTTGCAGGCCGAGTTTGTCGACCAGGCCAAGCTGGGTGTCCAGATAATCGATATGGTCTTCGGTATCGCTGAGGATACCGGTCAAAATATCGCGGGAGACGAAATCTTTGACAGATTCGCAATAGGCAATCGCTTCCACGTAAAGCAGCCGGCCTTTCTCTTCCAGTTTCAGGTCACAGGACAGGCATTCGGGTACGTTTTCGCCGATCAGCAGCTTGTTCAGGTCCTGCAGATTCGGCAATCCCTCCAGAAACAGAATGCGCTCGATCAGCTTGTCGGCATGATGCATTTCCTCGATCGACTCATCGTATTCATGTTTTGCCAGCGCTGTCAGCCCCCAGTTCTTGTACATGCGGGCATGGAGAAAATATTGGTTGATGGCAGTCAGTTCGACGGCGAGGGCTTTATTGAGATACTGAATGACTTTTTTATCGCCTTGCATGGAGCCTCCTTACTGAATTCCTGGTGTGAATCTCGGGTTTAGGGTGTGCATAAGGGGGGCAACCAGCCTGTTTTCTTGGCGCTCACCCCGGCTAACTCGTCCTTGATGACCTGATGTGCGCAGCGCGCGCATTTGCCGCATTGCGACGTGGCGCCGGTCTCGTCGCGCAGTTGACGCACGGTATGGACGCCCCTGGTGTGCACCAGGCGGCGTATTTCGTGATCGGTCACGCTCTTGCACAGACACACATACATGGTAGACCACCTCAAAGGAAATGACAGCTGACAGTTCCATATTGGTATAAATAGGAATGATTGTCAATTGCATAATGACAATTATTCCTATCCGTCCCCGGGATCACTGGCGGAGAAGCCTGCGGGCATCAGTCTTGCAGGCAGAGATCGAGCGCGTGTTCCCAGTCGGGCATGTGCAGACCGAATGTCAGCATCAGTTTGTCGTGCGCCAGCACCGAATTGAGCGGTCGTGCTGCCGGGGTGGGGTAATCTGACGTGGTAATCGCATTGACTTGACAGTGGCTGCCCCTGTGCGCGGCAATAGCCAAGGCAAAGCCGTGCCAGCTGGTCTGCCCGGCGCAGGTCAAGTTATAAATGCCGCTCAAGTCAGCAATCCGGTCTGTATCCATGCGCAGTTGTGCCAGAATCTGCGCACTGGCTTCGGCGATGGTGCGGCTCCAGGTGGGTGCGCCGATCTGGTCAGCTACGACGTTCAGCACGTCGCGTTCGGCCAGCAGCTTTTGCATGGTCAGCAGAAAATTCCGGCCGCGTGTGCCATATACCCAGCTGGTGCGGAATATCAGATGCGCACAACCGCTGGCGGCAATGGCCTGTTCGCCGGCCAGTTTGCTGCGACCGTAACTGTTGAGCGGGTTGGGCGGGTCGGATTCACCATAGGGCCGAGTCAGACTGCCATCGAAAACGTAGTCGGTGGAATAATGGATCAGCGCGGCATTGAGGCGCTTGGCCTCCTCAGCGAGGATGCCCGGTGCCGCGCCATTGATGGCCAGAGCCTGGACCGTCTCGCTTTCCGCCTTGTCCACGGCGGTATAGGCGGCAGGGTTGACGATCAGCTGGGGCGACGTCTGCCGCACGACCCGGCGAATGGCGTCCGGATCAGCAAGATTGAGTTCCTGGCTCGACGGGGCGACGACCGTGCCCAGGGTAGACAGCGTGCGACGCAGCTCCCAGCCAACCTGACCGTTACTGCCCGTCAGCAGAATGCGCATCGGGCGCTTCCTCCTGTGTGCTGGCTGCCGGAGGTTCCAGCATTGCGCCTATGGCAATTTCGGCCTCTTCGATCCCCTGTTTCTTCAGGCTGGAGAACAGCTGGATGGTGTAGTCGGGTGACCACTCCGCCAGCTTTTTGCGCGCGGCAAACAGGGCCTTGTTGGCTTCGTTGCGCGTGAGCTTGTCCGCCTTGGTCAGCAGGACATGGACCGGTTTGCCGGTTGGCGCAAACCAGTCGAGCATTTGTGCGTCGAGATCGGTGAATGGCCGGCGCGCATCCATGATCAGCACCAGGCCCTTCAGACTGGGCCAGGTTTGCAGGTAATCGGACAGCAGCTTGTTCCAGTGCTGCTGAATCGCGGGCGGCACCTTGGCATAGCCGTAGCCCGGCAGGTCGACCAGAAAGCGGTCTTCGCCTTCTGCGCCGATACGGAAATAGTTGATGTGCTGGGTGCGGCCGGGCGTTTTGCTGACAAATGCCAGTCGCGTCTGCATGGCCAGTGTATTGATGGCGCTCGACTTGCCGGCATTGGAGCGGCCGGCAAAGGCAACTTCCCGGCCGGCATGTCTGGGTAGATCGCGATAGGCGTTAACGGTAGTAAAAAATTCGAGTTGCTGAAAGAGTGGCATGACGCAAAATGGAATTTCGGGTAACATACTCCTGTTATACGGAGTACAGTCCCTGATTATTCGCCTTTCCGGAAAGTCTGCTGTGGGTAAGGTTTGAATTGCTGGCTGGGGCTTACGCAGCTGTAAAAACTTGTATAGAATAGCAGCTTTTTGGATTTTTAGAACTTCCAGTAACGGTCTTAAGGAGCAATCTGATGAAACGATCCATGGCCATGGTAGCGGTAGCCGGTATGATGGTTGCAGCTTCTGTTCAGGCGGATACCGCCAAGGGCGATCCGGCTAAAGCGCAACAAATCGTGACCACTGTGTGTGCAGCCTGTCATGGTGCGGATGGTAACAGCACCAACCCGACCTACCCCAAACTGGCTGGTTTGCCTGCAGCGTACATTACCAAGCAGCTGACCAACTTCAAGTCTGGCGAACGCAAGAACCCGACCATGAGTGCTATGGCCGCTCCGTTGTCTCCGGATGACATGCTGAACCTGGGTGCTTATTTCTCCGAGAAGACCCCGAAACCGGGTGCTGCCAAGGATGCTGCTCTGGCCGAAGAAGGCAAGAAGCTGTTCAAAGGTGGTAACGAAGCGACTGGCGTACCGGCTTGTGCCGCATGCCACGGTCCGGCTGGCGCTGGTATCCCGGCTGAGTTCCCGCGTCTGGCTGGTCAGCACAGCGAGTACATCATGACCCAACTGAAGGCCTTCCGTGCTGGCGAACGTGCCAACGATGGTGCTAAGATGATGCGCATGATCGCTGGTAAGCTGAGCGACCAGGAAATCAAGGCAGTGGCTGAATACATCGCCGGCCTGCACTGATTTCGCCTGCAGCTTTTGAAATAAAGCGGAACTTAAAGAGGGTGACGAAAGTCACCCTTTTTTGCTTCCGCTGCCAAATTGTGTAGATGCCTGTGCAAAACCGTTCATTCTTATCCGACTTGCACGAACTGTTCAGTTCGATGCGTTTTGCCATCAGCCTGCTGACCGTACTGGCTATTGCCTCGGTCATCGGTACCGTATTGAAGCAGAATGAGCCCTATCCCAATTATGTGATTGAGTTCGGCCAGTTCTGGTTTGGCGTATTCAAGCCGCTTGGCCTGTTCGACGTCTATCACGCCTGGTGGTTTATCGCGATTTTGTTCTTTCTGGTGTTGTCCACCAGTCTGTGTCTGTTCCGCCACACCCCGCTGATGCTGCGGGAAATGAAGTCCTACCGGGAAAAGGCGACGGAAGAGTCGCTGGGGCATTTTGCTCACCATGTACGCGGCCATACCGAGAAACCGACAGAGTTGCTGGCCAGTATGCAGCAATACCTGAGCGGAGTAGGCTACCGCTTCAAGCAGAAAACCCACGACAATGGCGATACTTTGCTGGCTGGCAAATCCGGCAGCGTGAACCGGCTCGGCTATGTACTCACCCATATCGGCATCGTAGTCATTTGTATCGGCGGCCTGATCGACGGCAACCTGCCGCTGCAGATCCAGCAGCTGTTCGGTCACAAGCATCCGGAAACACGCGACATTCCGCAAAGCGAAGTGCCTGCCATCAGCCGGTTGTCCCCCGCCAATCTGTCTTTCCGCGGTGACATAACAATTCCGGAAGGTGCCACGGCAGATGTCATTTTCATCAATGCCGGTGAAGGATATTACGTCCAGGATCTGCCCTTCAGCATTCATCTGAAGAAATTCCATATCGAACATTATCCGACAGGGCAACCGAAGATGTTTGCTTCGGATGTCGTGGTGACGGATCCGAAAACCGGTGAATCGGTGAGCCAGACAATCACTGTTAACCATCCGCTGATTTTCCGCGGCGTGGCAATCTACCAGGCGAGCTTCGGCGACGGCGGCAGTCACCTGCATATGTCGGCCTGGAACCTGGCCAACCCGCAATTACCACCGGTGAAGGTGGATGGCGATGTGAAAAGTGCGCTGAGCTTCAGCGAGAACGGGCAGAAATACACTCTGGAATTCAGCGATTTCCGCCCCTTCAACATCGAAAACTTTGACGATGCGCCGGCCAAAGACAGCAAAATGACCGTTCTGGGTGTGCTGGGTGCGGCGACCGGCAAGCATGCGCGCAACCTGCGCAATACCGGCCCGAGCTTTGAATACAAAGTGCGCAATGCCGAAGGCGTGGCGCGCGAGTACAATAACTACATGCTGCCGGTGCAGATCGACAAGCACTGGTACATGGTGTCGGGTATGCGTACCAGTCCGGGCGAGCCGTACCGCTACCTGCATGTGCCGCTGGATGCGGAAAATCGCCTTGATGGCTTCATGAATCTGCGCGCGCTGGTGGACGACGAAAACGCCCGTAAGGCGATTGTCGCGCAGTTTGTTGCCGGTGCTCTGCCCGGTGATGCCAGTGGCGAGGTATTGCGCGCCAAGCTGGCAGAGAGCGCCGAAGGCGTGCTGCGTATCTTCGCCGATGGCGGTTTTGATGCGGTAGCGGCGTTTCTGGAAAAGAATGTGCCGGAAAAGGATCGTGAAGAAGCAGCAACAATCTATCTCAAGATCCTCGAACAGAACGTCATGATCGCCTATCAGATGGCGCGCCAGCAGCATGGCAAGCCGCCGGTTGCTCCAAGCGCCGATACCATCCAGTTCGTGCGCGACAGTCTCAACGCCATGAGCGATTTGCATTACTATGGTGCGCCGCTGTATCTGCAGCTGGACAGTTTTGATCAGGTGCAGGCCAGCGGCTTCCAGCTGACCCGTTCGCCCGGACGCAACGTCGTATATGGCGGCTCAGCCCTGCTGGTACTGGGGGTGTTCGCGATGTTCTATATCAGGGAACGTCGGCTGTGGTTGCTGGTCAAAAAAGATGGTACGACATTGCTTTCGATGTCATGCAATAGAAAAACGCTCGATTTTGAACAGGAATTTGAACGTCACAAGCAAGCGCTTGAGTCGCGACTGAGAGGATAGTCATGCAACAAGCATCCACAATGAATCTGTCTGCCCGCACCCCGTTTGACTGGGTATTCGCTCTGCTGGCCCTGATTGGTGCCAGCATTACCTGGTGGGGTTACGGCGGCTCCATGGATATTTACGAAAAGACCATTCTGGTCGGCTCGTCTGCCACACTGATCCTGTTTGGCTGGCACTGGAAGCCTGTGCGTATTCTCAGCCTGATAGTGGCTGCCGCCAGCCTGCTGGCGATCAAGCTCTATCAAGGTCAGCTGCCCAATTCGGAGCATGTTTTCTGGCTCAAGTTCGTGCTGTCCAGTCAGTCCGCTGTGATGTGGATGAGCGTGCTGTTCGTCATGGCAACCCTGACATACTGGCTGGCGCTGGCCAGTCGTTCCGAATTTGCCGCCAAGGTCGGCAGCGGCCTGACCTGGAGTGCTGCAACCATGGGTCTGGTGGGCCTGATGGTGCGCTGGTACGAGTCCTATCTGATCAGCCCGGATGTGGGGCACATCCCCATCAGCAACCTGTATGAAGTGTTTATTCTGTTCAGCATCATTACCGCCCTGCTTTATCTGTTCTATGAAGAGCGTTACGAAAACCGCCAGATGGGCGCTTTCGTGCTGCCGGTCATCAGTGCGGCGGTCGGTTTCCTGCTGTGGTACACCTTTGACCGTCAGGCTAACGAAATCCAGCCGCTGGTCCCGGCATTGCAGTCGTACTGGATGAAAATCCACGTACCGGCCAACTTTATCGGTTACGGTTCTTTTGCGCTGGCCGCCATGGTGGCGTTTGCCTATCTGCTGGTGCAAAAGGGCTGGCTGGCAACGCGCCTGCCCAAGCTGGAAGTGCTGGATGATCTGATGTACAAGTCGATTGCCGTCGGTTTCGGATTCTTCACGCTGGCGACCATTCTTGGTGCCATGTGGGCGGCCGAGGCCTGGGGCGGCTACTGGTCGTGGGATCCGAAAGAAACCTGGGCGCTGATCGTCTGGCTCAACTACGCCGCCTGGCTGCACATGCGCCTGGTCAAGGGGCTGCGCGGTACCGTGCTGGCCTGGTGGGCGCTGGTGGGTCTGTTCGTGACCCTGTTCGCCTTCCTCGGCGTGAACATGTTCCTTTCCGGTCTGCATTCCTACGGCACGCTGTAATCCGCTTGGCCGAATAAAAAAGGCACAGCCGATGGCTGTGCCTTTTTTGTTGCCGATGGCAGGGAATTACAGGCTGGCGAACACCTTGTCTGCTGCTGCGACCGTCGCGGCGATATCAGCATCGCTGTGAGCTGCACTGACGAAACCGGCTTCGAACGCCGATGGAGCCAGATAGACGCCCTCATCCAGCATGGCATGAAAGAACCGGTTGAAGCGTTCGCGATCGCTGGCCATCACCTCAGCATAAGTCTGCGGGATGTGCGCAGCGAAATACAGGCCGAACATGCCGCCCACCGACTGGGCGCAGAAAGGTACGCCATGCCGTGCCGCGGCGGCGCTCAGACCCTCTGCCAGCTTGCCGGTCATCTGGCTGAGCTGGGTGTAAAAGCCCGGCTGCTGCACGATTTTCAGGGTTGCCAGGCCAGCCGCCACGGATACCGGGTTGCCGGACAGGGTGCCGGCCTGATAGACCGGACCGTTCGGCGCCAGCTTATCCATGATGTCGCGTCGACCGCCAAAAGCACCGACCGGCATGCCACCACCGATGACTTTGCCAAAGGTGGACAGGTCCGGCTTAATGCCGAACAGGCCCTGGGCGCTGCTCAAGCCGACACGGAAGCCGGTCATGACTTCATCAAAAATCAGTACGCTGCCATGCTGGGTCGTGAGGTCACGCATGGCGGCAAGGAATTCCGGCGTCGGACGGATCAGGTTCATATTGCCGGCCACCGGTTCGACTATCACTGCGGCAATCTGGTCGCCGATCTGGGCGAAGGTATCCGCCAGCTGCTGCGGGTTGTTGTAATCCAGCACCACGGTGTGCGCGGCAATTTCGGCCGGTACACCGCTGGAGCTGGGTTGGCCGAAAGTCAGGGCGCCTGAGCCGGCTTTCACCAGCAGGGAGTCGGCATGGCCGTGGTAGCAGCCTTCGAATTTGATGATCTTGGCACGCCCGGTGAAGCCGCGTGCCAGTCGGATTGCGCTCATGGTGGCTTCAGTGCCGGAACTGACCAGGCGTACCTGTTCCATGCTGGGAACCAGTTGGCACAGCAGTTCGGCGAAAGTCAGTTCGGCTTCGGTCGGGGCGCCGAAGCTCAGCCCGCGAGCGGCTGCCTGCTGCACCGCTGCGACCACATCCGGGTGAGCATGGCCGGCAATCAGCGGACCCCAGGAGCCGACATAATCCAGATAGGCTTTGCCGTCAGCATCCCAGACACGGGAACCTTCACCATGGGTAAAGAAACGCGGCGTGCCGCCAACCGAGCGGAAGGCGCGCACGGGGGAATTGACGCCGCCGGGGATCAGGGCTTGAGAGCGTTGAAAAAGGGTCTCGTTACGCGAAGTCATACACATTCCTCAGGCAAACAGTCGGACATATTCAAGTGCGCGCTGCTCCACGGAAGGAGCGTCGAACAGCGCGGAAATCACGGCGACGGCGTCGGCTCCCGCGCGGATAACGGCAGGGGCATTGGCTGTGGTAATGCCGCCGATAGCCACGATCGGGCAATCCAGCTCGCCGTGCGCACGGGTGAGCAAATCCAGCGGTGCCGCGCAGGCATCAGGTTTGGTCGCGGAGGGAAACATGCTGCCGAAGGCGACATAGTCCGCCCCCTGGGCACACGCCGAGCGGGCCAGATCAAGCTGGTTATAGCAGGAAACACCGATGATACTGTGCTGTCCGAGCAGGCCGCGCGCTTCTGACAGGCGGGCGTCGTCCTTGCCGATATGGACGCCATCGGCGCCAATCTGCAGGGCAAGCTCGACATCGTCGTTAATGATCAAGGGCCGGGAAAAGCCACGGCACAGACGCAGCAGGGCAATGGCCTGCTCTGCCTGGCGCGCACGCGGCAGCAGTTTGTTGC
This sequence comes from Pseudomonadota bacterium, assembly GCA_021847305.1. Taxonomy (GTDB): domain Bacteria; phylum Pseudomonadota; class Gammaproteobacteria; order Burkholderiales; family JAJZQI01; genus JAJZQI01. Next base: position 26,784 of record JAJZTZ010000013.1, read on the forward strand.
GATACTGCACAACCGCGGCGCCGCCGTGCAGCGCCGCTTCCGTCAAGGCGCACAGGCGACCGGTGTCGCTGCATTCAGGGGTGATGGCGTACAGCCCTCGGATGGAGTCAGCCGGCTTCACCCGTTTCCTCTTGCTGACGTGCCCAGAACAGCCGGTCGGGCAAATGCTGGCCCATGCCGGGACGGAAACCGGCGTTGAGTGCCTGCCAGGTGAATTCCTGTGCTTCCTTGACGGCGTCAGGGATATCCAGGCCGTGTGCCAGGGCAGAGGCCAGGGCCGAGGCAAGGGTGCAGCCGGAGCCATGATAGCTGCCTGATAAGCGCGTCCAGGACAGGCTGCTGATGATCCCTTCGTCGCTGAACAGAGTGTTGATCACCTGCGGCGTATGTTCGTGGGTGCCGGTGATGAGGACGAATTCGGCTCCCATGCCCAGCAGGCGCAACGCACATTCCTCCAGATCGGGGTCGTCATTCTCGTCGCCGTCTTCATCAATGGCGAGTCGACGCGCTTCCAGGCTGTTGGGTGTGAGAACTGTGGTTTGTGGAATCAGCAGTTCCCGCATGGCCGAAATCATGTCTTCCGATGACAGGTCGTCTCCCCTGCCGGATGCCAGCACCGGATCAAGTACGACCGGCACGTCAGGGTAGTCGGCAATGACTTCGGCAATGGCAGCCATGACCTCGACGCTGCCGACCAGGCCGATCTTGAATGCGTGTACCGGTACATCCTCAAGGATGGTACGGGCCTGCTCGGCCACCAGATCGGCATCCAGGGGTTGCACCAGTTCGACGCCAACAGTGTCCTGCACAGTAATGGCGGTGACAACGGACAAGGGATGGCAGCCCATGCTGGCAATGGTCAGGACATCGGCTTGCAGTCCTGCGCCGGAACTGGGGTCGGTCGCGGCAAAGGTAAGAACAAAGGGAGGCTGGCTGGGTTGGTCTGGCATGTACGCTGCGCGTGACGAATATCACGCAAGTTGCTTAAAATAGAGTATTCATTCTACCTGAAAAGATTTGAAATGAGCGAAAACACAAGTTACAAATGCTGGTTATGCCTGATCTGCGGGCTGATCTATGATGAAGAAAAAGGTTGGCCGGAAGATGGTATTGCGCCGGGAACCCGTTGGGAAGATGTGCCGGTGAACTGGACCTGTCCTGATTGCGGTGCCCGCAAGGATGATTTCGAGATGATAGAGATCTGATCATGCCTTGCTGCGCGGCAAGGAAAAGAAAAAGGCCAGGAAATTCCTGGCCTTTTTGCATCTAACGCAGAGTTACTCCAGCTTGCCCAGCTGGCGGCTGATCAGGTCGGCCGGCAACGGCACATAACCGGCCGCCGAGACAGCTGCCTGACCCTGGGGCGACAGGCCGGTCTTGAGCAGCTCTACTACCGCGCTGTTAATGCTGCCGCTCTTGGGTTTGTTGATATACAGGTAGAGATAATGCTGCAGTTTGTAGCTGCGGTCCTGTACCGTCTGGACAGTCAGCGGCACGAACTTTTCTCCGCCCTTCTTGATTGGCAACGCCTTGAGGCTGCTGCTCGGGTCGAAGCGGCTGAAACCGAGGCCAAATTTGTCTTTGGCAATGGCGCCAACCAGCTGGCCATGATTCATTTCCTTCATATCCGAATTCATGTTGTCACGGCACAGGAAGGTGCGGTTGAAGAAGTCACGCACCGGCGATTTGTTGTCATGGCCGTACAGGTTGATGCGCGCGTTTTTCCATTCATTGCCCAGGCCAAGCTGGCCCCAGGTTTTGATCCGGTCTTGCCAGTTGCAGCCGTGATTGGCGGCGAAAATATCTTCGATTTGGTCAAGGTCCAGACCCGGCAGCGGATTAGCCGGATTGACATAGAGTGCTACCGGTTCAATGGCGACGACAATGGCGGTGGGGTAATAGCCGAACTGGCGGATAAACAGCTCCAGTTCATCGTTGGACATTTCCCGGTTCATCGCCGCCACATCGGCCCGTCCCTGAACCAGGGCCTTGGGGCCAACGCTGGTGCCGGGGGAGGAAATGTTGACGTCCACCTTGCCGGCCAGGCCTGCCGCCCATTGTTTCATGAAGGGTTCGAGCGTGTTGGAGCCGACGACGTTAACGGTTCCGGCAGATGCGGACAAAGCCGTCAGCAGCAGGGCTGCGGAAGCGAATAAATTAAAAATCCGGCGCGGCAGCCGGTAGCGGTTGTTCATATACACGCCCCCTCCTCAAGGGTTGTAATCGTTGACATTGCAGCCGTGATTCCGTTTTGTTCAGGTATTGTTTCTTATATAGGTATTTACGTGTCACGTTTTTATTATAAAATGACACAGCAGAATTCTGCACGCGAAAACGGAACAATAATATCCAGGAGGAGCGGTGGCTGAAACAAATCTGCAAACAGGCACCAAAGTCATGGTAATTGACGACAGCAATACCATTCGCCGTAGCGCCGAGATATTCCTGCTCAAGGCAGGTTGTCAGGTTGTACTGGCGGAGGATGGTTTTGATGCGCTGGCGAAGATTGCCGACCATCAGCCGGATATCATCTTTGTCGATATCATGATGCCGCGGCTGGATGGGTATCAGACGTGCGCCTTGATCAAAAAAAACAGCAAATTCAAGGATACTCCGGTAGTAATGCTTTCCTCCAAGGACGGTCTGTTTGATCGTGCCCGCGGCCGCATGGTCGGTTCGGACGAATATCTGACCAAGCCGTTTACCAAGGACAGTCTGCTTGAAGCAGTAGGCAAGCATACCCGGCAGTCGGCCTGAACATACAGAACACAATAAATAAAGACAAGGAGTTGGGTATGGCGATTAACAAAATTCTGGTGGTGGATGATTCCCCGACCGAGCGTCATGTCATGCAGCAGTTTCTGGTGAAGAACGGCTTTCAGGTCGTCATGGCGGAAACCGGCGAGGAAGGCATGGAAAAAGCCAAACTGGAAAAGCCCGATCTGATCATCATGGATGTGGTGATGCCGGGGCTGAACGGTTTTCAGGCCACTCGAGCGATCAGCAAGGAAGAATCGACCAAAGATATCCCGGTTATCCTCTGTACCACAAAAAATCAGGAAACCGACAAAGTCTGGGGAATGCGGCAGGGCGCACGCGACTACGTAGTCAAGCCTGTCGACCAGGAGGCGCTGTTGCAAAAAATCCGTTCTCTGGGATGAGACACCTTTACCGACAGCGCTGAGGAGGGCTGCCGGTATTTCCTGACAGAATCCAGATAGGCGACCAGATGGCCAAACGTATCAGCCTGCGCGAATTTCAACAACACGTAACGGCACGACTGCAAGACCTGGCGACGACACAGGCAGCCGCTACGCGGCTCGGCTTGCGGGTCGGCACAGAAAACTGGCTGGTGATGCTGACCGATATCAGCGAAGTCATGCCTGTGCCGATGCTGGCGCAGACGCCCATGACGCACAATTGGTTTCGCGGTGTGGCGAACGTGCGCGGTACCCTTGTTGCCGTGTCTGATCTGTCCGGCTTTGCCGGGGGTGAGCTGGCGCCGGTCAATATGGACACGCGTATCGTCCTGGCGCATCCGAAATACGGCGTTAATGCGGGCTTGATGGTCAGCCGCATGCTGGGTTTACGTAACCCGGAGAACTTTACCCGTTTGCCGGACAGCGAGTGCCGGCATGCCTGGGAGTCGGCTGTTTACGAGGATGAACAGGGCAATCGCTGGCGCGAACTGAATATTCCGGTACTGGTAGCACAGGAAGAGTTTTTGAACATCGGTCGATAGCCGTTTGGGGAGCATGTGCCTGCGGTCCGAGGGCATAACTGAATCAAGGAATAGCAATAATGGCCTTTAAATTAAAGATGCCGAGTTTTACCTTCAGCAGCAGTAAAAAAATGCAGGATCGCAGCACGGTGTTGCATACCACCATGATTCTCGAAGGGCTGCGCAAGATTTCCGGCAAGGAGCCGATCAAGCTGCCGGTTATCGGTGATATGCCGGCCGAGAAGCAGCAGGTCACCCTGCTCGGCTCAATGCTGGTGTTCATTGCCCTGGCGGCCGGCACGCTGATCTACAACACCATCCAGGTAGGGCATAAAACCGAATACCTGACGACATCGACCGAGATGCAGATGCTTTCGCAGCGTATTGCCAAGGGTTCGCAGCAGGCGGTACTGGGTAACTCGGTTGCTTTCCAGCAGCTGAAGGAAAGCGAAAATAAATTCGAAAGTAACCTCAAACGCCTGAAAGAAGGTGGGGACGGCCTGCCGCCTTCGCCGCGCAGCATTCAGCCGATGCTGCAGGACCTCGATACCCAGTGGGCGCCGTCGGAAAAAGGCGTGTATCAGATTCTTGCCAACGAGAAAAAGCTGGTCGAACTGAACCGAGGCGTGGCGGCAATTAACGCCAACAACATTCCCCTGCTGGAGTTGACCGAGCAGATGCTGGCACTGCTGACTCAGTCCGGCGCACCGGTGCGCGAAGTGTCGCTGGCCTCGCAGCTGGTAATGTTGACCCAGCGGATGGCGAAAAACGCCAACGCGTTGGTATCCAGTGACGTAATCGATCCGGAATCTGCGTTCTTGCTGGGTAAAGATACCAATACCTTCCGCGACGTGGTAAATGGTTTGATGAACGGCAGCGACGAATTGCGTCTTAGCGCGATCAAGGACCCGGATACGCGCGACAAGCTGCAGGAACTCGACGATCTGTTCAAGGATTTTGAGGCCAACGTAAACAACACGCTGCAGAACATGCAGGAACTGGTGAACTCCAAGCAGGCAGCGCGGACCATTTTTATCGGTTCCGACGGTATTCTGGCCGCAACCCAGAAACTGACTGGCGCGTATGAAGAGACTGGTAAGCTGGTGGGCGGTTGGCTGGCACTGGTGTTCGGTTTGCTGGCGCTGGCTTCGCTGGTATTGCTGGGCATGGTGAACGTGAACGAGGTGAAGCGCCGCGCGTTCCTGAGTGAGCAGGAAAACAAGCGTAACCAGGAAGCTATTTTGCGGCTGCTGAACGAAATGGGCGATCTGGCGGAAGGTGACCTGACCGTGAAGGCCAGTGTGACCGAGGACATTACCGGTGCCATCGCCGACTCCATCAACTACACCATTGACGAGCTGCGCGCCCTGGTAAACGGTATTAACCGCGCAACCGAACAGGTAACGCGGGCATCGGAACAAGCGCAGCGCATTTCCGGTGAACTGCTGCAGGCGGCGCAAAAACAGTCGGAAGAAATTCAGGAAACCAGTGCCGCGGTTGAGCGCATGGCCCAATCAATTACCGAAGTATCGCAAAACGCGGATGAATCCGCCCGCGTGGCGCAGCAATCGCTGGATGCCGCCGAAAAAGGCACCCAGGCGGTACAAAACTCCATTTCCGGTATGAATGAGATTCGCGAGCAGATTCAGGAAACCGCGAAGCGGATCAAGCGGCTGGGCGAATCGTCCCAGGAAATTGGCGAGATCGTGGAGCTGATTTCCGACATTACCGAGCAGACCAACGTACTGGCGCTGAATGCGGCGATTCAGGCGGCATCAGCCGGTGAAGCGGGCCGCGGTTTTACCGTGGTGGCCGAGGAGGTGCAGCGACTGGCGGAACGTTCCGCCGAGGCGACGAAACAGATCGGTGCGATTGTGAAGACCATTCAGACCGATACCCAGGATGCGGTAGCGGCGATGGAGCGCAGTACCCAGGGTGTGGTGGAAGGAGCCAAGCTGTCCGACGCGGCAGGTCAGGCTCTGGCCGAGATCAGTCAGGTATCGGTCAACCTCGCCGGACTGATTGAGACCATTTCCCAGGCCAGCCGGGCGCAGACTGAAGCGGCGACCCGCGTGGTATCGAACATGCAGGAAATTCAGAACATTACAACTCAGACTACAGAAGGGACCAAACAAACCGCCAGTTCCGTAGGTCAATTGACCGAGTTGGCAGCTGAACTGAAGGGTTCGGTAGCAGGTTTCAAACTGTCCTGATTGGTAACAGATTATGAGTTCAGCCACAGAGTTTGACGTTGGTCCCCTGACCTGGGTCAAGGGCGAAATAGACCAGGCCTTGCAGCAGGCGCGGGAGAATTTGCAGAACTACGCTGCAAATCCGGATGACGTCACCGCCCTCAAACATGCCTCAACCCATTTGCACCAGGTGACTGGTGCCATCCAGATGGTCGGTCTGGAGGGGGTGGGCAAATTCTGTGAGGAAATGGAAAGTTTGCTTGCCGCGGTGGAAGGCCAGAAGGTCGCGCCGAGCAGTACGGTATTTTCCGCCGTCGAAGCAGCCATGGAAGCGCTGGCGGGCTATCTCGACGAGTTGATGGATGGTCAGCCTGATCAGCCCCTGCGGTTGTTTCCTGCATATGAGAATCTGCTGCGGCAACGCGGCGCAGAGCGCGTGAGCGGCAGCGATCTGTTCTTTCCCGATCTGTCTTTGCGTGCGCCGAAAAATCCGGCGGCCACTCCGGTGCCGGAAAATAGTCAGCGGGAATTTGTCCGCTCGCAGCGCGGCCGTTTCCAGCGCGGTTTACTGTTCTGGCTCAAGGGCGACCCGGCCGGCATGAAGCTGATGCGGCAGGCCGTCGATGCGATTGATCAGGCCCAGGCACTACCGGCACAGCGCACTTTCTGGTGGGCGGCCAGTGCCTTGCTGGAAGCATTGGAGGCTGCCGGAAGCAACGCTTCCATCGAATGCAAACAGCTGTGCGCACGCATTGATTTGCAGATGCGGCGCATGTCCGAGGGCGCGGCAAAAGTGGCTGAACGCCTGCTGCGCGACGTGTTGTACCAGATTGCCCTGACGCCGAGTGAAACCCCCGGAGTGCAGAAGGTTCGCGATCTGTTCGAGTTGCAGGATTACCTGCCGCAGGCCGGCGAAACAAAAATGGCTCCTGACGAGCAGGAGCGCCTGGCGCCACTGGTACGCGAACTGCGAGACCAGCTGCTGTCTGCCAAGGATGTCTGGCTCAAGTATGCGGCCGGCAATCGCGATCTGCTCAAGCAGTTTCAACAGCAATTGGGTAAATTGCTGCTGCGTGCCCAGGGGCTGGGCGACAACCCGCTGACAGAATTGCTCGGGGCGCTGGGGAAGGAAAGCGCCACGCTGGCAAATGTCGCTAACGAACGCCAGGAGAGCGTGGCGCTGGAAATGGCCACGGCGCTGTTGCTGCTGGAAAACGGTCTGGAGCATTACTTCCAGCTGTCCCCCGAATTTCCGCTCCAGGCGCAAGCCCAGGCGCAGCGGGTACAGGCCAGCATAGCCGGTGATCTGGCAGCTGCTCCGCAGGTGGACCTGCTGGATGAAATGGGTCGCAAGGCACAGGAAAAGCTGGTGCTGGCCCAGGTGGTGAGCGAAATCCAGACCAATCTGCGCCATGCCGAGAATGTCCTGGACAGCTACTTCCGCGATGCTGCGCAAACAGCCGATATTCCGGCCCTGGCACCGATGCTGCGCCAGGTGGAAGGCGCGCTGCTGATTCTCGAGCAACCCGATGCGGCCAGTTTGTTACGCGAGGCCGGCCGTCTGATCAGCACTTTTGCTGAGGGAATGGAGGCCAGCGATGACGACAAGGAAAAGGTGGCTGATGCTTTGTCGAGCCTGGGTTTCTTTGTCGAGACAGTGCAACATGGCCATGCTGACAGCGAGGGCGTAGATC
>JAJZTZ010000113.1 GCA_021847305.1 Pseudomonadota bacterium
CACCACCCTGAAGCGCCAGGTCGACCCGGAAACACTGGTGATCTTCATTTGCCGTACCGGCGCCCGCTCGCACCAGGCGGCCATTTCCGCCATGGAGGCGGGATTCACCGAGGTATATAACGTGCAATTCGGTTTTGAAGGCGAGAAAAACAAATACAGCGCCCACCGCGGCGAACTGAATGGCTGGAAAGCGGCCGGTCTGCCGTGGGTCAGCGCCTGACGAGAGGCTGTGGCAGTACAGCAGACAAAGCGGAATAAATAGGCTATCTTTGACGTCTTGGATTAATAAGGCAAATCCAAGACGCATGCCTCGGCGCAACATAATTATTTAGCAAAACGACACTATAAAAAATGCCGACCTCTCGCACCGGTCACGCACAAAATTCGACGCTACCCTTCCTGCTGCGTCCATTCCTGCGCCACCTGGCCGAGGAAGAGATCGGCTGGCTGTTCTGGCCATCCCGGCACATGACGTTACTGACCTCGCGCCGGGCCGAAGTCATTCTGACCCGGATCCGGCTGGTCGCCCTGCTGTTTGCCGTGCTCACCACGGCCTGGATCGCCATCGACATGATCGTGTTGCCCTGGCCAATTTGGGGCCAGCTTGCCGTGGGGCGGCTCGCCGCCGGCATTGCATTTGTGCTGACCGCGAGCAAACTGGCCCGCCACACCACGCTACCGGCCACCTATATGGCCCTGGCCGCACTGTATGCCATCCCCACCCTGTTTTTCATTTATTCCTACTGGGTCATCCAGGGCGCGCAACTGGACAGCCTCGCCAGCACCCTGGCCGGCATATACGCATTTCTGCCCATCGTCATGATCGCCGGCCTGGGCATGTTTCCGCTGACAGCCGTCGAATCGATCCTGTTTGCCCTGCCGGTGATCCTGATTGAACTGCTCTCCAGCCTGTTTGACTGGCACATGCTATCGCTCAGCCAGATGATCAGCAGCGTCTGGCTGGCCGTCATGATTGCCGTGGTTGCCTCGCTGTGCGGCATCAGTCAGCTTGGTTTCATGATCGCTCTGGTCCGGCAGGCCGTGCGCGATCCGCTGACTCATTGCTTTTCGCGGCTGAGCGGCGAGGAGCTGCTGGAAATCCAGTTTATTCTTGCCTCGCGCAGCAACACCCCGCTGAGCATTGCCTTTGTCGACCTGGACAATTTCAAGTCAATCAACGACAACTTTGGCCACGAAGCCGGCGATCGGGTGCTGCGCAGCGCCACCGAGAAACTGCGCAGCATTCTGCGCACCGGGGACATGCTGGTGCGCTGGGGCGGCGAGGAATTCGTCCTGATTCTGCCCAGCACCTACTGCCCGGAAGCCGCCGGAGTGCTGCAACGGGTACTCCAAAGCGGCCTGGGCGAACGGCCCGACGGAGTGACCATGACCGCCAGCATCGGCCTGGCGGAGCGCACTCTGGACAGCCCCGGCGACTGGCACAAACTGATTGAAATAGCGGACCAGCGCATGTATGCGGCCAAACACAGCGGCAAAAATCGCATTGTAGCGTGCGCCTGACCTCGATCTGTTAATTCTTAGGCCTATTTCAGTCCGCCCCGCTGACGCGATAGAATAGCGCCCACTCACAACTCATTACCCGGATCATGAGCGACCGTTACGCCGTTATTGGCAACCCGATTGGCCACAGCAAATCCCCCCTGATTCACGCCGCCTTTGCCCGCCAGACCGGGCAGGATATCGTTTACGAAGCCCTGCTTGCACCGCTGGACGGGTTTGTGCAAGCCGTCGACGCGCTGCGCGCCAACGGCGGTAAAGGCGCCAACGTGACCGTGCCGTTCAAGCAGGAAGCCTTTAACCTGGCGGTACATCTGAGCGAACGAGCCAAGCTGGCGCAAGCCGTCAACACCCTGATCTTTCGCGCCGATGGCATTCACGGCGACAACACCGACGGCGCCGGACTGTTGCGCGACATCGAAGTCAATCTGGCTTATCCGCTGGCCGGCAAGCGCATTCTGCTGCTAGGCGCGGGCGGGGCGGCACGCGGCGTCATCATGCCGCTGCTGGCGGCGCATCCGGCTTCGCTGACCATTGCCAACCGCACCACCAGCCGCGCCCATGATCTGGCGCTGCAGTTCGGCCACTGGGGCGAGGTCAGTGCCTGCGATTACAGCGCCCTCGATGACCTGCCTTTTGACGTCATCATCAATGCCACCTCCAGTAGCCTGCAAAACGATCTGCCGCCGGTGCCGGATTCCATCTTCTCCGGCACCGGACTGGTGTACGACATGATGTACGGCAAAGAACCCACCCTGTTTCTGTGCCATGCCGCACAGAACGGCGCCCCTTGCGTGGCGGACGGCCTGGGCATGCTGGTCGAGCAGGCAGCCGAGTCGTTCTACCTCTGGCGCGGCGTACGCCCGGACACCGCGCCGGTTATCGCGCAGCTGAGGAGTCTGTAACGTGTGGAAATGGCTCAAACGCGGCGTGCTCGCCTTTATTGTTCTGGTATTGGCTTACCAGCTGTGGATTTTTGCTCATATCTGGTGGTGGGTGGATCACAATCCCTCGACCAGCGCCTTCATGGAAGAGCGTCTCGACATCATGCAGGACACCAACCCGGATGCCGAATTGCGTCACCAATGGGTGCCGTACGCGCAGATATCCAGCAACCTCAAGCGCGCCCTGGTGGCGGCAGAAGACGCCAAATTTCTGTCACATGACGGTTTTGACTGGGAAGGCATCCAGACCGCTTACGAGAAAAATCTGAAAAAGGGCCGCATCGTCGCCGGTGGTTCGACCATCAGCCAGCAGCTGGCAAAAAATCTGTTCCTCTCGTCCCAGCGGACACCCTGGCGCAAGCTGGAGGAAGCGATCATTACCGTCATGCTGGAGCAGATGATGAGCAAACGACGCATTCTGGAAATCTACTTGAACAGTATTGAATGGGGCAACGGCATCTTCGGCGCGGAGGCGGCGGCACGCCATTACTACCACACCTCGGCAAGCCGGCTGAGCGCCTCCCAGGCAGCCCGGCTGGCGGCGATGGTACCTAACCCGCGCTACTATGACACGCATCGTAATGACCGCTGGCTGGCGCGCAAAACGGGCATCATTCTGGCGCGCATGAATCAGGCGGTGATTCCGCGATGAATACCCCGGGCGTGGTCTGGCAATGGCATGACTGGCAGTCGCTTGACCGCGATGCGCTGTATGCGCTGCTGGAATTGCGGCAAAAGGTATTTATTCTGGAACAGTCCTGCCTGTACCCGGACATCGACCAACTCGACCCGGAAGCCTGGCATCTGCTCGGCTGGAGCACCGATCCGCAACAGCCGGGCTTGGTTGCCTGCCTGCGCCTGCTGTTTCCCGGCAGTAAACACGCCGAACCGGCTATCGGCCGGGTGGTCGTCCACCCCGACTGGCGCGCGCAGGGCCTGGGCAAACACATGCTGCAGCAAGCCGTCGACTTCGGCCGGCAACACCTGCCCAATACCCCGCTACGCCTTTCGGCGCAGACCCACCTGCAAGATTTCTATGCCGCATTCGGTTTTGTCGCCATATCTGCCGAATACGACGAGGATGGCATCCCGCATATCGACATGCAGCGTGAACGGTGAACGGTGAACGGTGAACGGTGAACGGTGAACGGTGAACGGTGAACGGTGAACGGGCAAAAGTGTAGTACGGCGTACCGTCCTGTCAGCCCTTGCGCACCCTGACTACAACATCAACGGTATCGAGCACCGCCCCCTCCGGCAGGGACGGCAGCGCAGCGATCGGCAGCTGTTCCAGCGGAATATCCACCAGGCGGCCGTCATCCACACCATAGAAATGGTGATGCAGGGCTGTGTTGGTGTCGTAGAAAACCTTTTCCTGACTGACCACCACTTCCCTTAACAAACCTTTTTCCACGAACAGATTCAGCGTGTTGTAAACCGTGGCACGCGACACCTCGGCCCCTACCGCATCGCCCACCTGATCAGCCGACCAGTGACAGCAGGCACCGGCCAGCACACGGGCAATAGCCAGGCGCTGCGCCGTCGGCTTGACGTCGCAGGATTCCAGCAGCCTGTCCACCCCATCTGCAGTGACGGAAGGAAAACCGCTCATGTGGCTCGGTAATCTGTCGTTCATATTACAAGTTTAGCATGTTGCCGCCGCTTGCAATAGGGCGCTTTCTTTCAGTCGGTTAGCTATTATTTGATTAGACGACAAGCCTAATGACCCTTAAAATTGCAATGCTAAAGGGGACCGTACAAGTTACATGGATCATATCGAAGACAAAACACAGGAAAACGTGAAGCAAAGCCTGCAACAGGTCACCGACCTGCTGCACAAGCAGAAGCTGATCGAGAACCTGGTACAAAAACAGGATATGCCACGGCACGAACTGGTGGAAAACCTCGTGCACAAGCAGAACGTCGCTGCCCTGCAGGCCAAGCTGGACGAACTGCACCCCGCCGACGTTGCCTATATTCTCGAATCCCTGCCTCTGGCGGAACGTCTGCAGGTGTGGGATCTGGTCAAGGCCGAGCGCGACGGTGAAATTCTGCTGGAAGTATCCGACGCCGTCCGTGAATCGCTGATCGCCAGCATGGACAGCGAGGAACTGCTGGCAGCGGCAGAAAGCCTCGACACCGCCGAAATCGCCGACCTCGCGCCCGACCTGCCGCAGGATGTGATCCAGGAACTGATGCAGTCGCTCGACGCGCAAAAGCGCGCTCGCCTGCAATCCGCCCTGTCTTACCCGGAAGACACGGTTGGCGCGCTGATGGATTTCGACTTCGTCACCATCCGCGGCGACGTCAGTCTGGAAGTGACGCTGCGCTACCTGCGCCGTCTGGGCGAATTGCCCGATCAGACCGACAAACTGTTTGTAATCGACCGCGATGACAAGCTGGTTGGCGTACTGCCGCTGAAGCGTCTGCTGATCCACGATCCGGAAGCCTCTGTTGCCGCCGTGATGATCGACGACCCGCTGTCGCTGCACCCGGAAGACGAAGCCCACGACGCCGCCCAGGCCTTCGAACGCTATGACCTGATTACCGCCCCGGTGGTGGACAAACAGGGCGTACTGATCGGCCGGGTGACGATTGACGAAGTGGTGGACTACATTCGCGAGGAATCCTCCAGCGACATGCTCAACCTGGCCGGTCTGCGGGAAGAGGAAGACCTGTTCGCCACGGTCAAGCGCAGTGTGCAGAACCGCTGGTCGTGGCTGGCGGTCAATCTGGTCACGGCGTTTATCGCCTCACGCGTCATCGGCCTGTTCGAAGGCACCATCGCGCACCTCGTGGCCCTGGCGACACTTATGCCTATTGTGGCGGGTATCGGCGGCAACTCCGGCAATCAGACCATTACCATGATCGTGCGTGCCCTGGCCACCGGCCAGCTGCAAGGCAGCAGCAATTATCGCAAGCTGCTGTTCAAGGAGCTGGGTGTTGCCATCGTCAACGGCATGATCTGGGGCGGCATGATCGGCCTGATCGCGTTCACCCTGTACGGCAACCCGGAGCTGGGTGTAGTCATGACTGCAGCCATGATTCTGAACCTCATGCTGGCCGCCTTTATGGGGGTCACGATCCCTATCATGATGCACCGCCTTGGCCGCGATCCGGCCGTCGGTTCCAGCGTCATGATCACCGCCATGACCGACAGCGGCGGCTTCTTTATATTTCTGGGGCTGGCAACCCTGTTCCTGTGATAGCTTAAAGTAACGTAGGAAAACACATGCAAGAATTTGATCTGATCGTTATCGGTTCGGGCCCCGGCGGCTACCGTGCCGCTGTGCTCGCCGCGCTGCGCGGCCTGTCCGCCGCAATCATCGAAAAGGCCGACTGGGGCGGCTGCTGTCTCAATCGCGGCTGTGTGCCGAAAAAAGACTGGCACCACACCGCCAAACTGGTGGCCGGCAACGAGTACTATGCCAAGCGCGGCATCCGCGGCGCGCTGACGGCTGATCTGAATGAGGCCTGGGCGCACCAGCACGAAGTGGTCAAAACCGTGCGCGACAGCTACGTCGATTACATGAAGCGCCTGGGCATCGCCTCCTTTACCGGCACCGGCAGCTTCACCGACGCGCACACCGTCAGCATCGACGGCAAGGAAGCGATTCAAGGCAAGCACATCATCATCGCCACCGGCTCCAGCCCGTTCATTCCGGAAGGCTTCGAGCGCGTCCCCGGCCGTGTCCTCACCACCGACGATCTGTTTGACAACCCGCCGCCCGCAGGCAAGCGCGTCGGTCTGATCGGCTCGGGTGTGATCGGCACCGAATTCGCCTTTATTCTCAGCAAAATGGGCAAGGAAGTCGTATGGCGTTCCAACGCCAAGCCGCTGGGCAATTCCAGTTTCAGCCAGCCGGCGCTCAAGCTGCTGTCCGATGCATTGAAGAAAAACGGCATCGAAGCACGCACCGGCTGCCGGCCGCACTGCGCTGAAATCGTACCGGAAGGGGTGAAGCTGAGCATGCAGGACGGCAGCAGCGATGTGGTGGACTGGCTGGTGCTGGGCACCGGCCGGCGCCCGCACACCGACGGCCTCAACCTGGCGGCAGCGGGTGTGACGGCCGACAGCAAGGGCTTCGTCAAGGTAAATGACCGGCTGCAAACCAATGTGCCGCATATCTACGCCATCGGCGACGTGGCCAACACGCACATGACCGCCAACCATGCCCTGGCCGATGCCGCTGTCGCGGTCAGCAACATCATTGAACCGGGCTCCCGCCGGCAGAACAACAAGGCTGTTCCGCAGCTGATCTACTCGGCCATTGAACTGGGCATGATCGGCATGAGCGAGGAAGAAGCCGAAGACGAAGGCCTGGAGCCGGCCACCGGCTTTGCCGCGTTCGAGTCCAACCCGCGCGCACTGGGCCAGGACGATGTGGAAGGCTTCGTTCGCGTGATTGCCGACATGGATTCCGGCGAGCTGCTGGGCGCCGAAGTGATTGGCGCCGAAGCCGGTGAACTGATCCATCTGATTGCCCAGCAATACGGCAAGGAAGACGCACTCAGGCAGTTCGCGCAGATGTTCTACAACCATCCGGCGCGCTCGGAAGAGCTGCAGAACGCCACAGAAACCCTGGCCAACAAGTGGGGCCTGGCTGAACAGGTGTTCGGCGGCGCAGCTGACTGATACAGCTGGCTACAGCAACACTCCGCACGGGACCGGTCAGCCCGGCCCCGT
>JAJZTZ010000114.1 GCA_021847305.1 Pseudomonadota bacterium
ATCCCGACCCTGTGGAATCAAATCAGCATTGGAGACGCTATTCCCCAAGGCAGAAACCCCACTCGCTTCGTTCGGCGAATGCCCCCCAGGCTTTGCCTTCCCCTCTCCACCCTGCGCCGGGTTAACCGCCCCAGCGTGGCCCGCAGAATGCACCGCACCAACCATCGATCGATGCGCCTGATCAGCCCCTTGTCCCAACCCTTGACCACCTGCAGCTGAACCGACATACCGCATCACGTTATCCGGCACTGAATTCAACAACCCAAGCGAGGTCTGCACTGCAAGCGTCATCAAAACCGTGTACACCAGAATCCCCGCGATATAGGCCGCCAGGCCGGCAAAGGAAGAACCAACAACACCCGAGAACATGGCCATAAAAGCCGAGTTCACCAGCGAACTGATCGGATACATCGCCTTCATTGACACAAGGAACGCCAACAGCAGCAAAGCCGGCTGCATCACCAGGGCGAGAGTCAACATGAACCCAGAAGCCGCCTTCCCTGCCGTCTCATGCCCGTCCGGATGTATCAAAAATACTGCCATGAGCGGAGCCGCGATCACGGCCTCAGCGACGGTGGCCATCCACCGTGCGATCGATGTCACCCAGTAAATAAACCCCAGTGAGGGAATCACAAACGCGAGCCCCAATCCGGCAAGCCACAACCCGCCAGTCAGCAAGGTAATCACCGGATAAATCGTCTTGAGTGCTTCGCCGATATTAAAAACGTTATTAATTGTTATTGACGCCGCATTCGAGTTCGCCGCGCCCACAATTGCAAACTGAACGGCTTTTACCGCATACCCCACATTCAACAGCTCATTACCCATGGCACGCAGCTGTAAAAGCGGCGAAGTGTTATTACCCGCTATTAATTGCGTTGTGTGATTCACCCCAGCCATGACCGGACGTGAGAGCAAGCGCCACACATCGTCTGCCGAACGAAGCTGACTGGCCTCGATATTCGTGTCCGTCACACTCTGCGCCGGCGCAGCGGAACGGTTTTTTGAGAACTCATCCACCACAGCCATCGTCTCGCTCCAGCTCGGGAAATACTTCATCATTTCCGTAGCCTCAGGAGAAAGGCCGAGCGGCACAGAACTGGGCAGTGTATTGGCGGCCTGCTGGATAGAGTCCTGCAAGCGCAATAACTGGCTCATATACGCCCCGGCAAACACCCACCCACCGTCCTTTGCACCGCTCAAAAAGGCCTGCTGCACACGTTCCGGCCCGTTTGTAATCGCCGCCTGCGCGGCGGCCGCCACACGTGCCTGGTAATGGGCTGCAGCCGTCTCAAGTACGCCCGGTTGCGGCGCAACCTGCTTCTCGGCAATCGACTGGGCCACAGGCGCGAGCTCAGCAATCAGGCCCTGAACGGCTTGGGCCTGGGCGGACAAAATCGGCCCCTTTGCGGCGAGCGCGTCACCGCCACCGATCGAACTCTGCTGGCTTTCCTGCCAGCTGACCCCACCGCACGTGGGCGCACCCGACAAAAACGAGCCATCCGTCCAAGAGTAAGTCGTCTGCACATAAATGCTGTTGGCATCCGCCGCGGCCATGCCCGGCGCCGTCATACCGCCCGCTTCGCCCCCGTTAGAAAGTGTCTGAGTTGACTTCTGCAGGGTCACCGGCTTGTCTTGCGAGCCACCTTCCTGCAGGTTCTTATTCCATGCGTACATGCAGGCCTCAGAGCGCAAAATGCTCGCAGCCAACGGCCGCGCATCTGGCACCGAGACGGGGGCCATGGACCCACCCATTTGTACATGCCCGATGAACGCGTCCCACATGTGGTCCGCCACGCCCACGCCAGATAGAGCGAGCCAGAGCACAATCTTCTGCAGCAAACTGAATCCGCCAGAGAGCGGTAACAGCAAACCGGTTCCCGCCGCGGTGCGGATGGGAGTCCAGATATTCGACATTTTTTTGCCGAGGACAACGCCATCGTGTGCTGTGTCGAGCACACCCTTTACAGACAAGTACCCCACAAACCACATCCCGATCATCATGACAGCGGCATTAAAGACCCCCATCATGGCACCCAGGCCGGAATCGGGTGCACCGGCACCGAGTGACGCCGCCCCCTGGATCTCGCTGACCACACCTCCAAAAATTTGGCTCAGATACCCCACCGACACATCAGTTGCCGGCGGCGCGAACGCCGCGGCCGCGGCCGTGGCGGTAGAATCGCCCGCCACTGCCAGGCTGCTGGCTGTGGCCAGCAGCAGGAGCAAGAGCGTGGTGGTGGTGTTTTTAACGGTAGAAACCGAAGTACGTGCCATGGGGCAGCCCCTTGAGGTAGAGGAAAACGGCATACGCGAGCCAGCAGACGCCCAGCAAAACGAAGGCTGATGCGGTCACGCGGGCGAACCGGCGATGAAACCTGTCGGTAAAGATGCCATCAGGACTGAAAGCCCACTCGGCCACCTTGATCAGGCGGCCTTTAACTGCAGAAGGAAGACGGATTTGCATGATTTTTTTCTCCTACAATTTGCCGGAGACAATCCAGGATTGGAACGAGTACAGCTCCTGGTCGCGGATCTGACAAAAACGAAAACGCCAGGTGATGCTTTTGGCGAAGCACACCCAGATGAGACCCAGGGAAATAAGCACGTGAGCCAGCGGCGAGTCCGAGCGCGGGGCAAGGCTCAGCCACAGCAACGATAGACACATCATGAAAAACCACGTGGCCGCGATAAGATTGAAGCTCCGCGCCTGCCGGATCAGATGCTGCTCATCCAGGCTCATGCGCGACACCGCTTCTTCGAAGGTTTCGTGACGATATTCGCGTGGCTGGCCTTGCTGAATAAAGCCTTTGAGGTTCGACCCGATACGGCCCAGCTGATTACCCAGGCTGCTGAAGCCGGTAGACCACAGCCAAAAACGGCCTACGGCGCGACTGCTGCGCACGAAGATGTTGCGTTGCTTTTGCGGCAATTCGATGGTGGTGTTCATTTGTCACCCTCCAGGAGGCATTGCAGGAACTTGCGCGCCGCCTTACGGCCGCTAACCGTGCTGCTGCAGGCGCAGTAAGCCTGGGCCATGGACTGCAGATGAGGCTCAATCAGGGCCCCGATGGCGCGCGTGCGTGCATCGGGGCTGTGCTGTCGCGTGGCGCTGCACACAAGATCGTCCAGCAAGGGTTGAGATATAAAGGGGGCCGGCATGGGTGCTTTGGTGGTGTACTTTTGTGGCATGGCTTCCCCCTTAAATCTTGCAGTTGAGCAAACGGCTCAGACACTGGCTGTCGATTAAGCTTTCAGCGCTCTTCCGCCCGTCTTCTGTAGAGGATCCACACACCTGGAAAACCGTGGTGTAAAACTGCGCGAGACACTCGCGGGCGCTGTCATCGCAGAAGCTTGAGTCGAACACCTCACGGGCAGCATGCTCAATTTGCGTTTCGAGGGGGATCAGGTACCACCAGGCTGGCGCCGCATGCGTGGCAGAAAGCTTGCTGGTGAAGGTTTTCCAGACGTCTTGCTCTTCGTCTTCCAGCACTTCTAGGATTTTTTTTCGCTCGTCGACGTACTTGCTGTTGGTGTGTTGAAAAAAAGTATTGATGCGATTCAGTAATTCCATGGATCTACTCCTTAACTTAAACGTGGGCCGCGTGGGGCATATTCGTTTTCATCCTCATCAAGACCCGCCTCTTGCTCCAGCTGCTTGATCTGCTTACTGTATTTATCAATTTCAGCGATGGCACTGCGATACTCCTCCGATTCTTGATCATCTGGATCAAGGCTCTGCATACCCTCCTCAACGAGGGTAATTTCATGCTCAAGGCGCATGACTTCGTACCTGGCGTCCTCCTTTTTTTGCTCCAAAAGCTTCAGTTCTTGCTGCCTCTCCAGCTCCCGCTGCCGCTCTTCCTCGTCGAGCATCGGTTTCACGATTTCCCCCTTCCATTCGGCCTCTTTCCAGGGGCCGTGCGGGTGATAAGCCATCTTGCGGGCAGCCCAATCGTTTTTCAGGGAAATGTCAGCTGCAGGCGGGTCTTGCAGGTTTTTACGAATATCGGATTGGACGGTCTGCAGGCGGAAAATTTCAGAATCGAGCCGCTGACGCTCCTCATTTCTGGCCTTGGCATCCAGGACTTGCTGGCCGTGTGCAAGCACAACCCGTTTCCACTCGGCATCCAGATCTTGCTTCGCCTGTTTAACAGCCTGCTCGCGGGCACGGCGAAGAAATGGCACGGCTGACCCGATGGATTCGGCACGATGCTTTGCCTCTTCCAGACGCTGTGCCGCCGAGCGGTAGCCGCTGTCGGCATGCTGCTGCACGATTTTTGCCCGCACCTCGTCCAGATTTTCCAAACCGGCCAGCTCACGGCGTTTGCTAGACAGTTCGTCGATTTTGCCGCTGACTTCTTCGAATTTCTTGTGGACCGGGGCCACCCACTTCGGGGTGGGCGTCGGTCTGGGTGTGCTGGAGTTATCCGCTTTCGCTTCACGAATTTCTGCGGGCGGCGGCAGTTCAGGCGCATTGGGATCTGCGATTTCGAGTCCGGCAGCCTGGGCTTCCTGATAAAGGAGACGCAGAAATTCCGGCGAGCCTTTTGCCGAGATGCGCTGCCAGCCTTTCGTTTGTGCGAGCGCAATCAGCGAGCGCACCGTTTGCAGGTCCTCTCCCGTTGAAGTCATGGTGTCGCCCTTGTCGGTGACGACGGCACCTGTTTTCAGCTCAATGCGGATTTGATGGTCCTGCAAATCGACGAAGTGGAGCTGCTCTTGCAGCAGCTGGCTGATTGATTTTTGATAACGCTTTTCAAGCAGCTTCGCCTTGAATTCCTGCCTGTTCAGCCAATCGCCTTCGGCACAATCGATAAATTGATCTTGATCTGACATGTTGCTTTCCCTTCCTCTGGTTAAATTGGGGTATGACTGGTGCAGTCCGCGATCGCGATTTCCAAGTCCCGGAAAAGCGTTGGGCAGTACAGGGTCGCGTGTTTCTGCACGTCCCTGACGAGGACCATGTGCTGACAGGACAGGCATACGCTGTGAGCGAGCGCGTTTTGAAGCTCGCAGTCCCGGAGGATTCGCTGAATTGTCGTTTCGCCAGGTGGTGAAGGCGCGGGGGTATTCTCCGCGGAGGTGCTGGTTCCGATGACCGGATCTTGCTGCTGGGAGACGTGCTCCAGTTCGTCCGTGATGCTCACGTTTTTTCTCCTCTAGGACAGGGTGGACAGGAATACGAGTGATGTTCAGGTGGGATTGCGCAGCGCCTGCTGCAACAATTTCAAGAGTTCGCCCAGCTGCCTGGAGATTTCGGTTTGCTGCTCGGATATTTGCAGAAGCAAGTTCAACTGCGCCTGTGAGCGGCTTAGCTCCGAGTCCTTCAAGCTGGAAAGCGTCTCGGATTTCGTCATAATTCAGGTTGTCCTTTAGTTTGTGCCACTTAAACTGGTCGCCCAGTTGAGAACCTTTGAAGGCAACGCCTTCAAGCTCAAAGCTGAACCCATTCATGCGGCCAGTGCTGGCAATGTTGGCCTTCACCACCACGCCCGCCGCCTCAAGGCGGCGTTTGAATTCAGGTAAGCTGGGGTGGTCTGCCAGCGCCTCAGTCACCATGCCCTTTAGCCGCTCTCGCGGCGGCACCGTTTGGGTACGCAGTGCGGCCTCAAGCTCGTTTTTGCTCGCGGCACGCTGGCTGGGGAGGATGATCTTTCCATCGGGGCCCAGCTCAGGGCCTTTCGTGATGGTTAAATTGAATTCATGCTCAAGCTGCTGGATGATCCTGGTCGACTTCAAATTCTCGTTTTCACCGAGATAAAGACTGCCATCAAGCTGAATCCGAGACGCAGCAATATGAATCGCGGCTTCGTCGTCGTGCTTGACCAAGCACGTCTGTGTTTTTGAGATGTCATAGCCCATCAGCTTTAAGTAGCGGGTCGCGATTTGGCCCCAAATTTCATCAGACACATCCTCGCCGGCAGGCATCCGCAACGCGTTGTGCCAAACTGGCTTGGCAACGTCTGGGCGCAGGCGGCGGGAAGCCTTAAATTCGGCGGCCAGATCGCGGGGATTACTGCTGGCCATGGTGCCCCCAATAAGCCTGCCCGGCGCTGGGCCGTCTTTGTTGGCAAAGAGGTACTCCAACAAGCCGCGAAACCCGGTGCCGCGCTTGATTTTTTGCATGCCTTTCACGCATTCTCACCCTCTGCCTCACGCGGCAGTTCGGCACCGATGAGGGCTGTGCGGAACGTGGCCAACTTGTCACGCAGCGAACCGGGTTCGATTTTCTCGCCCTGGTTCAGTGCTTTTGCGATCTGATTCAGGTTGGCGGCCGCATGGGACAGCTCACGCCAGGCCTCCAGATTCAGCGCGGGAATGCTCGGCGGCAGCGTTTCCAATGTCGCCATGCGCATCCATTCGCCGCGCTGAAATTTGCCGCGTCGGCTATCCAGCAAAGTCAACTCATCCGAATTCAACCTGACCGAAACGCAGTGATCACGCTTCAGCGCCGGATCAATTCCAGGTCCGCGGCGAGATCGATGATCGACACCCATAAAATCCTCCAATCTGTTAACCCATGCGCCCCGCATGCAAGCGAAGCGCCCAATTTTTTCCAAGCGAAGCGCCGGAAAAACAAGGGAACCAAGCGAAGCGCTGGTTAGCCCTTGCTGTTCACCTTCGGCACCCACTGAGAGAAATTATGGCCTCCAACCGAAGCTTGAATCGGGCACAGAATTGGAGTAAATTGGCCGCAAAATAGACAATTAGAATTCCTAATTTGTTACAGGACAAAAAGATGAGCCTGAATCCCAATGCAGCAAAAAAACGTGGCCGCCGATCAGAGAGTGAAGAGGCAAAGCAATACAAGCTTGATCTGGTCAGATGCTGGGCAAATCATGTTTACAGCATGGCAAGGAATAACTACGGGATGACTGCCAGGGAGCTGGATGAAAAAATCGCCTCAACAGCTGCCGGCACAAAATATCCTGGCCGGAAATTCAGGAAGTATCTCGCTGGCGAGGCGGCCCCCTTTCCGGGTGACCTGAAGAGAATGAATCAGCGGGCTTTCAAGATGGGCTTTGTAAGTCCCATACTCAACCTGCAGATTCAGTCATTACCAGACCGATGGGAAGACGCTTATCT
>JAJZTZ010000115.1 GCA_021847305.1 Pseudomonadota bacterium
GGGAACGGGCAAATTATTGCTGCTGTTAAGCAGTGTGCTGGCCGGCAATGCCGGGGCTGCGGAAAAAACCGCTGTGGGAGGCGGGCGCAGGGATCGGTGTGGTGAGCATGCCCGATTACCGCGGTGCCGACCAGAGTCACAGCTATGCGTTGCCGATTCCTTACCTGGTGTATCGCGGCGATTTTCTGCAAGTGGACCGGCAAAAGATTCGCGGTCTGCTGTTCAGCCGGGATTGGGGCGAGCTGGATGTCAGCCTGAATGGTTCGATTCCGGTAAAAAGCGACCAGAATACCGCCCGCCGAGGCATGCCCAACCTTGATCCAACGCTGGAGATCGGCCCGCAGCTCAATGTGTTTCTCAGCAAAGGTGCGCGTCATGACCTGCAGCTGCGTCTGCCGGTCCGCATGGTTGAGGCCATGGATGGCTTGCATGGGCGGCCGGTGGGACATATTTTCAGCCCGGTGCTGAATCTGGATCTGTATCCCGGCAATAACTGGAATATCGGCGTGTCCGGCGGGCCGGTCTGGGGCGATACGGCCTATCACAATTATTTCTATACGGTTGAGCCGCAGTATGCCACGGCAGACAGGCCGGCCTATCAGGCGCACGGCGGTTATGCCGGGGCGCAGTTCATTGTGTCGGCGTCGAAGCGCTTTGACCATATGTGGTTCGGCGCGTATATCAAGGACGACGATCTCAACGGCGCGGCATTTCTCGACAGCCCGCTGGTGAAGCGGCACTACGGTTTCAGCGCCGGTTTCGGGGTGTCGTGGATCTTTGCCGAATCAGACAGACGGGTGAGTGTGGCCGAGCCGTTCTCTGCCATGCGGTCGGAAAGGTAGTTAGCCCGGATTGC
Source organism: Pseudomonadota bacterium (assembly GCA_021847305.1). Lineage (GTDB taxonomy): Bacteria > Pseudomonadota > Gammaproteobacteria > Burkholderiales > JAJZQI01 > JAJZQI01. The sequence goes on from JAJZTZ010000115.1 coordinate 857, forward strand.
TCAGGTAGTGCTGGGGCGGCGCGCTGTCGGGCTGGTCGTCCAGCGCCGGGTCGGCGAGCAGGGTCGGATCGAAGCTGACGGGACGCATGCCGTGCTGCTGCAGGAACTCGACGATTTCACCCAGATGCTCGTAGGTGATCGGCATGATGTCATGGAAGATCAGCACCAGCGGGCGACCGGTGTCGGGAGCGGTTTGCAGGTAGTGCAGGGCATTCTGCTTGACGCTGTAGAGCGTGCCGATAGGTGAGGCGTCGCCCACCGTGTAGCCGTCGACGATCTGGTAACCCAGTTTCCGTGCTGCGGCTTTGACGGCATGCGTTTCAATCAGATAGGGCGGGCGGAACAGTTTCGGCTGTCCGGCTGGCGGGTTGGTTTCCGCTTCCCAGCGCTGCAATTCGCCGATCACAGCATCTTCGCTACTCAGCCATGGCCAGCGGAACCAGGCATGGTGGGCGGTGTGGTTGCCGACAAAATGGCCGGCAGCGCGCACTTTGGCTACCAGCTCGGGGTTGGCGTGGGCACTGCCCTTGTGGATCCAGATTTCATATGGCGCATAGTATTTGCGCCCGGCAAAAAAATTGTCCGGCGCATCGCCCACCATGAAAAACGCTGCCTTGAGCGGGCTGCCGTCCGGTGCGTGCAGTTGCGCCAGAGTGGCGAGCACGCGTTCGGTTTCGCCTGGCACCGGGCCGTCGTCGAAGGTGAGCATAAAATCGCGTCCGGCGGGGGCTGGGGCGGCAGTCGCCGAAGCAGCCGGTGCGCTGGCGCTGTCAGCCTGCGCGGGCAGTGCCAGCAGAACAGCCAGCGTGAGCAGAAGGGTGCGGATCATGCCATGCCTCCGTTGACCGAAAAGACCTGGCCGGTGATGTAGGATGATTTTTCCGAAGCGAGAAAGCTGACCAGATTAGCCACTTCCTCCGGCTTGCCGGCACGCTGTTGCGGCACGATCTGGCGGATGACTTCGGGCTGGAATACCGATTCGGTCATGGCCGATTCAATGATGCCGGGCGCTACGGTATTGACCAGAATGCCGCGCGAGGCCACTTCCTGCGCCAGCGCCTTGCTGGCGCCGATCTGGCCGGCCTTGGCGGCGGAGTAGTTGGCCTGGCCGCGATTGCCCATCAGGCCCGCTACCGAGGAAATGGTGATAATGCGCCCCCAGCGGGTGCGGATCATGGGCAGCAGCAGCGGCTGGGTGACGTTGTAGAAGCTGTTCAGGGAAACATTGATGACGCGCTGCCATTGCTCGGTCGACATGCCGGCCAGCGGGGCATCGTCATGGATACCGGCATTGTTGACCAGCACCTGGATCGGTTCGTGTTCCAGCAGTTTTTCAATGGCTGTGCGGCAGGCTTCGCTGTCGCTGACGTCAAAGCATACGGCTTCGGCCGAGCCGCCGGCGGCAATGATCTGGGCAACGGTTTCCACCGCTTTGTCGGGCTGACTGTTGGCGTGCACGATGACGTGCAGCCCGTCCTGTGCCAGTTGCCGGCAGATGGCCGCGCCGATGGCGCCGCTGCCGCCGGTGACGAGTGCGCGTTTCATGCGGCACCTCTTTGCCCGCAGCGGGTCAGACTCAGCCGCAGGGCATGCGGTTCAATGTAGTCCAGCTGCACAGTGCCGTCCATATCGTTTGCCAGCAGTTGCAAAAGTGGCAGCAGCCGTGCAGCGGGCACGCCCCGGCGCAGGCTTTCCAGTGCGCCGTCGCACGCGGGGGCGGCGCTGGTGCCCGGGATCAGTTCGAGGTCCAGGCTGAAGCGGCTGTGAGGCGTAGCGTGCGGCTGCAGCACCAGGGCGCTGCCGAAGGCAGTGGTAATCGGTTCCGCGGCATTCATCGGGAAAGGAAAGGGAATGTCATATACGGCCAGCAGTACCGGGGTCTGCTCCACCACGCACTGGGTTGCCGCTTCCAGCAGGCCGGCGGCGGCGGTGATTTCGCGGCAGGCAATGCTGTTGGACGGCTGCCGCGAGCCGACGGCAATACTCCAGTAGCCCGCCGGCGCATTGTGGACGGAATTGTGAAAGCGGGTGGGCGAGATCAGGCGGTCATCGCCGGCCAGCGATTCGCAAATGGCGCTCAGCACATCGGTGTCGCCGCTGCTGGAGGCAAACACCATGGCCGGTGTCGCCGGATCAATGCCGCACTGCTGAGCCGCCTGCTGGGCGATTTCGATCGCCAGTTTGACCGATTTGCCTGCCCGGCGGCGTTCGGTAGCCGGCAGCAGGGCGCTGGCAAAGGCCGGCAGGTCGCCGCCGCTGTAGGATGTTTCGCCGCGCAGCAGCGGCAGGCTGGCGTCCCAGCCGGGCAGGCCGGGGCCGTAAAGGGAAACGGCGTCGAGGTAGACTTTCATACGGCCAGCCTCCCGAGCACCACGCTGCAGTTGTTGCCGCCAAAACCGAAGGAATTGCTCACCACGTGACGCACCGCTTGCGAGCGGTTGTGCAGCAGAATCTGGCTGGTAAAGGTCGGGTCCACTGTTTCTGTATTCAGGCTGCCGGGCAGGAAGCCGTGTTCGATGCACAGGCTGCCGATGATGGCTTCGGTAATGCCAGCCGCACCCAGCGTATGGCCGGTCCAGCCCTTGGTCGAACTGCACGGTGTGTCGGCGCCGAACAACGCGGCAACGGCCCTGTCTTCGGCGCTGTCGTTGGTCTTGCTGGCGGTTCCGTGCAGATTGATATAGTCGATGTCTGCCGCTTGCAGGCCGGCGCGTTGCAGGGCGCGTTCCATTGCCAGCCGGGCGCCCAGGCCTTCCGGGTGCGGTGTGGACATGTGGTGTGCATCGGTGCTCTCGCCGTAGCCGAGCAGCGCAATGCTGCCGGCCCGGGCGTTTGCGGCCCGCTCCAGCAGTGCAAACCCGGCCGCCTCGCCGATGGAGATGCCGTCACGCTCTGCGTCGGCCGGCCTGCATGGGCGCGGCGACACCAGTTCGAGCGAGGCAAAGCCGTACAGTGTGGTGAAGCACAGGCTGTCCACTCCGCCCACTACGGCCGCATCGCACAGCCCCGCTTCAATCAGGCGCTGGGCGCTGGCAAAAACCTTGGCACTGGACGAACAGGCGGTGGAAATCGCCATGGCAGGGCCGGTCAATCCCAGATAGTGACGGCTGAACTCGACCACGGCCGACAATTCGTGCGTTTCAGTGTAATGAAACCAGGCGGGCAGGCTGCCGCTGGCTGCATCGCGCTGACGGAATGCCAGCTCGGTCTGCAGAATGCCGGAAGTGCTGGTGCCGAGGATGACGGCAATGCGGTCGCTGCCGTAACGCGCTTTGGCGTTTTCCACCGCGTCGGCGAAGCCGTCCTGCTGCAAGCCAAGCTGGGCCAGGCGGTTGTTGCGGCAGTCGTATTTTTCCAGCGGTGCGGCAATGGCAAAATCATCCAGTCCGTCCACCTTGCCGATCCAGGTGGCCAGATCTGCGTCCATGAAGTCGCAGGGGCGCAGGCCGCTGCGCTTGTCGCGCAAGGCTTGGAGCGTGGCGTTTTTGCCGCGGCCAAGCGAATTGGTCAGGGTAGAGGCGGTAATGGCAAGCGGTGTCATGATTGGCTGCAGGCGGAGAACTGTCAGATCGTGACGGATTTTAACATGACTGTGATGACAGTTTCAGCGACGGGTAAACCGGAGCGACAGGAATGCGGCCAGTAAGCCCAATACAGTACCACCCATCACATCGAGCATGACATGCTGTTTGGTGGCCAGCGTTGAGTAGGCGATGGCGATACACCACAACCAATTTACATAGTTCAGTTGCTGCGGTGCCCGTATTTCGCTGATCAGTCGTTGCAGCCAAAAGGCTGAAAATACGGCTGTGGCGACATGCAGAGAAGGGCAGGCGTTACCGGCTGCATCTATGCCCTTGAGCGTGGCAAAGCCGGGGAACTGTCCCCAGTCGATTTCCGCTGTGGGAATGGCTGTCGGCCAGAGCAGGAAAATGCCCAGGCCGGCCAGACACAGACTGCCGACCACCGCACCGTAGTAATACAGTTCACGGCGGGTCTTCAGCAGACCCGGAGGCAGGGAAACATAGACCCACAGCGAAGCGTATACCGGCAGCCAGTCCGGCTGAAACGGCACCAACCGGTCGATGGTGGTAAGCGGCATGAGCGTGACGGGGAAGAAAGCATGGCGTAACAGGTAAATGTAGGCACTGAAAAACGCGAACATGAATGCCGTGATGCCGATCGTCTTCAGCCACCACTGCTGCCCCAGCCGATAAATCGCCTCGCGCCCCCAGTGCGGCAGCGGGGCGGTCTGAGTGCGTTCTTCCGTAAAGACGGGAGAGATAATGGTCTGGTCGAAAGCGTCGGGCAAAGCGGGTCCTGCGTGGGCGGGTGCGTGAAAGGGGACTATCGCATGGAATGGAGGAGGGGGCAAGGGGCGAGGAGCGGGGGCGAGATTCTCTTCCCCCGCTGAATCAGCTTGCTTTCTACTTTCTCAGCTTGGCAAATGCGGCGGCCATGGCGCCTTCTGTTTTGGGCGCCGGCTGTTGCGCGCGCGGTGCCGGCGAACGCGCGGTGTTGCTGCCGCCAGTGCGCGCCGGAGCCGCGTCCCCTCGGTCATTTTTGCGCATGGTCAGGGCAATGCGATTGCGCTTTATATCCACTTCCACCACCCGCACTTTGACAATGTCGCCGGCCTTGACGACTTCATGCGGGTCCTTGATGAAACGGTCGGCCAGGGCGGAAACGTGTACCAGCCCGTCCTGATGCACGCCAATGTCGACAAAGGCGCCGAAATTGGCCACGTTGGTGACCACGCCTTCCAGTTCCATGCCGGGGGTCAGGTCGGCCAGGGTCTCCACGCCGTCCTTGAAGTTGGCGGTCTTGAACTCCGGACGCGGGTCGCGGCCGGGTTTGTCCAGCTCTTTCAGAATATCTTTCACGGTAAATACACCGAAGCGTTCGTCGGTGAATTCCTGGGGCGCCAGTTTGGCCAGCACATCGCTGTTGCCGATCAGGTTGGCCACCGACTTGCCGGTTTTGGCGAGAATTTTTTCCACTACCGGGTAGGCTTCCGGGTGCACGGCAGAGGCGTCGAGTGGATTGTCGCCGTTGGCAATGCGCAAAAAGCCGGCGGCCTGCTCGAAGGTTTTGTCGCCCAGACGCGGCACCTGCTTGAGTTGCAGGCGGTTTTTGAACGCGCCGTTGCTGTCCCGGTAGGCGACAATTTCGCGTGCCAGGGTGGCATTGAGACCGGAAATGCGCGCCAGAAGAGGGGCGGAGGCCGTATTGACGTCCACGCCCACGGCGTTCACGCAGTCTTCCACCACGGCATCCAGGCTGCGCGCCAGTTCGGTCTGGTTGACGTCGTGCTGATACTGACCCACGCCGATGGATTTGGGGTCGATTTTTACCAGTTCGGCCAGCGGGTCCTGCAGGCGGCGGGCGATGGAGACGGCGCCGCGCAGCGAGACATCCAGCTCGGGGAATTCGCGGGCTGCGAGTTCGGAAGCGGAATAGACCGATGCACCGGCTTCCGACACCATCTGCTTGGTGACTTTCAGTTCCGGTGCCAGTTTGATCAGGTCGGCCACCAGTTTGTCGGTTTCGCGGCTGGCAGTGCCGTTGCCGATGGCGATCAAGTCGACTTTGTGCTTGGCACACAGCTGGCCGAGGGTGCGCAGGCTGCCGTTCCAGTCGTCACGCGGGGCGTGCGGGAAGATGGTGGCGGTTTCCAGCAGCTTGCCGGTGTTGTCCACGACCGCTACCTTTACGCCGGTGCGCAGGCCGGGGTCCAGCCCCATGGTGGCGCGCTGTCCGGCCGGGGCGGCCAGCAGCAGATCTTTCAGGTTGGTGGCGAACACACGGATGGCTTCTTCCTCGGCGCTGTCTTTCACGCGCATCAGCCATTCCACTTCCAGATGCGGCGCCAGCTTGATCTTCCAGGCCCAGCGGATGGTCTGCTGCAGCCAGTCGTCTGCGGGGCGCCCCTGCGCTTTGAAGTTCCATTGTGCGGCGATCATCTGCTCGGCCGGGTGGGGCTGGCCGGTCTGCTCAAGTTCGTGCGGAAATTTCACGGCAATGTTGAGCATATTCTCGTTGCGGCCGCGGAACAGCGCCAGGGCGCGGTGCGAGGGGATTTCCGCCAGCCGTTCGCTGTAGTCGAAGTAGTCGGAAAACTTGGCACCGGCTTCTTCCTGTCCTTCCACTACAGAGGAGACGAGTACGCCGTCGCGCCAGCCGTAATCGCGCAGTTTGCCTATCAGCTCGGCGGTTTCCGCCA
>JAJZTZ010000116.1 GCA_021847305.1 Pseudomonadota bacterium
GCAACCAAAATTTGACGCCGGCGGCAAGTTGATCGGGCTGTCCGGCACGGTGCAGGATATCACCGAGCTGGTGGAAGCGGAGAATCGGTTGCGCGAAACCGAGGAACGCTTCGTGTTTGCCGTGGAGGGCGCCGGCGATGGGGTGTGGGACTGGAATATGCGGACGGGGGATATGCTGTTCTCTCGTCTGTATCTGGCCATGCTCGGCTATGAGGAAAATGAATTGCCCCATCGGGTCGAAACCTGGGAAAGCAGTGTGCATCCTGACGATATGCCGGGTGTCAGTGGGGCGCTTGAGGCCTATCTGGCCGGCCGGGTTCAAAATTATCGGGTCGAACTGCGGTTGCGTTGCAAGGATGGCAGCTATAAATGGATTCTGTGTCGCGGCAGGGTAGTCAGCCGTGACAAGACCGGCAAGCCGATGCGCATGATTGGTATTCACAGTGACATTTCGCGCAGCAAGGCGGCGGAAGAGCGGCTGGTTCTGTTCCGGCGGATTTTCGAGGCCAGCAATCAGGGTATTGGCATTACCGATGCCGAAGGTCGGATGATCTACATGAACCGTGCGCATGAGGAGATGCATGGATACCGCTTCAGTGAGGTAGAGGGCAAGCCATTCGCTATTTTCCTGCCGGATGAAGCAAAAGGAGCACTGGGTAAGGCAGTGCAAGCCGCTATTGTCAACCAGCAGGGCTGGTCCGGCACGCACTTCGCGCTGCGTAAAGATGGCAGTAGTTTTGTGCAGGAAAGTAATGTCGGTGTGGTGCTGGATGAAGCAGGGCATGTGCAGTATCTGTTCAATATTTTCACTGATTACACGGCTGAGCTGCAGCGCATGAATGAATTGACCGAGGCCAAAGAGAGCGCCGAGCGCGCCAATCAGGCGAAATCGGAATTTCTCTCCAGCATGAGTCATGAGTTGCGCACGCCCATGAACGGTATTCTCGGTTTTGCCCAGTTGCTCGAATTTGATGATGACCTGACACCAGACCAGCAGGACAATGTGCAGGAAATCCTCAAGGCGGGCCGGCATTTGCTGGAACTGATCAACGAGGTGCTCGATCTGGCCAAGGTTGAATCGGGGCGCATTGACCTGTCACTGGAAGGGGTGGAGGTGTGCCCGGTGGTGGAGGAGTGCCTTGCCCTGGTCGAGCCGCTGGCCGAACAGAACACTATTCAGCTCAGTCATGCCGGTCTTGAAGGAGCAGTGGTGCGGGCGGACCGCACGCGTCTCAAGCAGGTGGTGCTGAATCTGCTGTCCAATGCCATCAAATACAACCGTCCGGGCGGTAGCGTGCGGATCGAGATTCGCACCGAGGGGAGCGACTGGTTGCAGCTGCGCGTCAGTGATACCGGTCTGGGCGTCGCTCCGGAAATGCAGGCGATGCTGTTTGAGCCATTTAATCGCCTGGGGGCGGAAAATTCGCAAATTGAAGGCACCGGTATCGGCTTGACCATTACCCGACGCATCATCGAATTGATGGGCGGCAGCGTAGGGGTGGAAAGCCAGGTCGGTGCCGGGAGCACCTTCTGGGTCAATCTGCCGCTCGAATCATTGCATGTGGCAGCCGAAGCGGAGATGCCTGAGGCGGAAGCCAGTGACAAGACCGGCAGTGAAACCGGTGGCAGTCATACGGTGCTTTATGTCGAGGATAATCCGGCCAATATCAAACTGGTAGCCCAGCTGCTGGCACGTCGGCGCCATTTGCGCTTGCTTACGGCCCATGTCCCGGCGCTGGGGATCGAACTGGCGCGGACGGGACGACCGGATCTGATTCTGCTGGATATCAATATGCCGGGCATGGACGGTTATCAGGTACTGGAGGTGCTCAGAGCCGATGCGGTCACCCGGTCGATTCCTGTCATCGCCTTGACGGCCAATGCCATGCCGCGGGATATTGAGCGGGGTAAGGCGGCCGGATTCAGCGATTATCTGACCAAGCCGATAGATGTACCGTCATTTTTTGCCGCAATTGATAATTTGCTGGTGCAAGGGGGCTCTGACAAGTGACTGCAGCGTATTCACTGACTGATTTACGTATTCTGATTGTCGACGATGAACCGTCCAATCTGAAGTTGCTTGACCGCATGTTGCGCGGACAAGGTTACCAGCATCTCATCCTGATCGGCGATCCGCGTGAAGTGCTTGGTGCATACCAGGCGGAACGGCCCGATCTGATTCTGCTCGATATCAATATGCCGCATCTGGATGGCTATCAGGTCATGCAGCAGTTGCAAGCGCTCAACGACCCGTTGCTGCCGCCGATCATTATCCTCACGGCACAAAGCAGCAAGGACTATCTGCTGCGTTCTCTGGCGCTGGGCGCGCGTGATTTTGTCGGCAAGCCGTTTGATGTAAATGAGCTGATCATGCGGGTGCGCAACCTGCTCGAGGCCCAGCTGGCGCAGCGGCTGCTACTCGATCAGAAAAACATGCTGGAAGAAATGGTGCGCAGCCGGACGGAAGAGTTGCATCACACCCGCCTGGAAATCGTGCAGCGGCTCGGCAAGGCGGCGGAATACCGCGATGAGGAAACCGGCAATCACATCCTGCGCATGAGCCATACTTCGGCGCTGCTCGCGAGGGCGCTGGGCTGGAGTGAATCCGCCTGCGATCTGATTCTGAATGCCAGCCCGATGCACGACATCGGCAAAATCGGCATTCCTGATGCCATTCTGTGCAAGCCGGGCAAACTGGATGCGCAAGAGTGGGAAATCATGAAAACCCACGCGGAAATCGGCGCCCGGCTGCTGGATGGCGACGACTCCGCGCTCATGCAGATGGCCCGTGATATTGCCTGGTGTCACCACGAAAAATGGGACGGCAGCGGCTATCCGCGCGGCCTGGCCGGCGAGGCCATTCCCCTGGCGGCGAGGATTGCTGCGCTGGCCGACGTATTCGATGCGTTGACGTCAGAACGGCCATACAAGCAGGCATGGACAATCGAGGCGGCAATGGCATGGATACGCGATGGCGGCGGCCGGCATTTTGATCCGCAGCTGATCGGTTTGCTGGAAGATAATCTGCCGGCCATCCTGCAGATTCGCGAGCGCTTTTCCGAACCCTGAGACCGGGTCGGCTTATTCCTCGCTCAGCGCGGCCAGCTGTTCCGCCTGGTGCTCCGACATCAGCGCCTGAGTCAGTTCTTCCAGATCGCCATCCATGATGGCATCGAGCTTGTACAGCGTCAGATTGATGCGGTGATCGGTCATGCGCCCCTGCGGGAAGTTGTAAGTGCGGATGCGCTCGGAGCGGTCCCCGCTGCCCACCAGCGACTTGCGCGTCGCCGCTTCCTTGGCCTGTTGCTCGCGCAGCTCCTTGTCGCGGATACGGGCCACCAGAACCGCCATGGCCTGGGCCTTGTTCTTGTGCTGTGAGCGGTCGTCCTGACACTCGACCACCGTGCCGGTGGGGAGGTGCGTGATGCGCACGGCCGAATCGGTCTTGTTGATGTGCTGTCCGCCGGCGCCTGAGGCGCGGAAGGTGTCGATGCGCAGATCAGCCGGGTTGATGACGATATCGCTGACTTCGTCTGCTTCCGGCATCACTGCCACGGTACAGGCCGAAGTGTGGATGCGGCCCTGTGATTCGGTGGCTGGCACACGCTGCACGCGGTGACCGCCGGACTCGAATTTCAGGCGCGAATAGGCGCCATGGCCGATGATGCGGGCGATGATTTCCTTGTACCCACCCAGTTCACTTTCGTTGGCCGACACCACTTCGACGCGCCAGCCATTGCGCTCGGCATAGCGCGAGTACATGCGGAACAGGTCGCCGGCAAACAGGGCTGATTCATCGCCGCCTGTGCCGGCGCGAATTTCCAGGAAAATGTTGCGTTCGTCGTTGGGGTCTTTCGGCAGCAGCAACTTTTGCAGGTCGGCTTCCAGTTGCTCCAGGCGGGATTCGCCTTCACTGATTTCCAGTTCCGCCAGTTCACGCATTTCCGGGTCGGCCAGCATTTCCCGGGCCGTGGCAATGTCGGTCTGCTGCTGCTTCCAGGCCTGATACAGATGCGCCACCGGCTCAAGCTCGGCATGTTCGCGCGACAGCTTGCGGTAGCTGTCCATATTGTCGGTGGCGTTTTCGGCCGACAGCAGACGGCTGACTTCTTCCAGTCGGTCGCACAGCTGCTCCAGTTTGTGTTGGATGGATGCTTTCAAATCGGGTCCTGAAATTGCGGGTCGCCGCCGCAGCGGCGCGACAGACGGCTATTCCTGCGGCGGCAGGCTATAAAGGCGGTTGATGGTGTCGACCAGCACAGTGCGCTCTTCCGCCGTAGCGCGGTTGATGGCATCAGTCGGAGCGTGCAGCAGCTTGTTGGTCAGGGCGTGGCTGAGCGCTTCGACAACCTGTTGCGGATCCTCGCCCTTGGCCAGCAGCTTGAGTGCCCGCTCAACCTCGTGACGCCGCTGGCGCTCGGCCTGATCGCGCAGGGCGCGGATGGTCGGCACGAAATGGCGCGAGGCCATCCATTCCATGAAATTCACCACACTGCTGTCGATAATCGCTTCTGCCTGGGCGACGGCGGTCTGGCGGTTGTCCAGGCCTTCCCGGACAACGTGAGCCAGATCGTCGACGCTGTAGAGGAACACGTCATCCAGATCGGCCACTTCGGCTTCGATGTCGCGCGGCACCGCCAGGTCAACCATGAACACCGGCCGGTGACGACGGGCGCGGATGGCGCGTTCCATCAGCCCTTTGCCGAGGATCGGCAAAGGGCTGGCAGTGGAGGTGATGACGATATCCTGATCGGCCAGCACATCGGGCAATTCGTTCAGGGTCACGGCGTTGCCGTTGAAGCGCGCTGCCAGCTGACGGGCGCGCTCCAGCGTGCGGTTGGCTACGGTGATGCGGCGCGGGTTTTGTGCGGCGAAGTGGGTGGCACACAGTTCGATCATCTCGCCGGCACCGATGAACAGTACGTTCTGCTCGGCGATACTGGGGAAAATCCGGCCGGCCAGCCGCACCGCTGCTGCAGCCATGGAAACCGAGCTGGCGCCGATGTCGGTGCTGCTGCGCACTGCCTTGGCCACCGAGAAGGTGCGTTGGAACAACTTATGCAGATGCATGCCCAGCGTGCCGGCCTCTTCCGCTGCCCGTACCGCCTGTTTGATCTGGCCGAGAATCTGGGTTTCCCCCAGCACCATCGAATCAAGACCGCTGGCGACGCGGAAGGCGTGTTTGACCGCCTGCTCCTGCGGCAGCTGGTACAGATAGGGGGCAATTTCCGGGTGCTTGAGGTGATGGTACTGAGCCATCCATTCGATGGCGGTGGCTGGTTCGCTGGTATGGCAGTAGATTTCCGTCCGGTTGCAGGTGGACAGGATGGCTGCTTCACGTACCGGACGCTGGGTAGTCAGGTCGTGCAGAGCCTGGCGCAGACTTTCGGCGTGGAAAGCCACACGTTCCCGAATGGTAACCGGGGCCGTCTGGTGGTTGATGCCAAAAACAAAAAGCTGGGTGCTTGTCATGCGCAAAAGCCAAACGCGTCATAAAACCGTATAATTCTACCCTAAAATAACCTTTCAAAGGAGGAGGTTGCCATGCGATTCAGCATTCTGGTGATTTTGCTGTTCACGGTTTCCCTGGTTCAAGCGGCTTCCATCTACCGTTGGGTGGATAAAAGCGGCAAGGTGCATGTGTCCGACCAGCCTCCGCCGACATCGGCCCGGCAGGTCAATGAATTCGAAACCAGTGCCCCGGTGGTGTCGGACGATCTGCCCTATGCAACCCGCCTGGCGGCCCAGCGCTTTCCGGTAACGCTGTACATGAACAGCTGTGGCGAGGTGTGCGGCAAAGCGCGCGCCTTCCTGATCAAGCGCGGCATTCCCTACACCATGAAAAATCCCGAATCGAGCCAGGCTATCAAGGATGAACTGAAGCAGCATGCCGGCTCTTTGCAGGTGCCGACCCTGCTGGTTGGTACGCACGTGGCGAAAGGGTTCAGCGAAGCTGACTGGGGTGATCTGCTCGACAGCGCCGGGTACCCGCGCTTTGCCGGCGCCAAAGCCCGCGACATGGGCGTGCAGCCGGCGTCTTCCCCTGTGGCCGTGCCTGCACCGGCCAGCAGCAAACCAATGGAAGGGTATTGATGAAGCTGGCAACCTGGAATGTCAATTCCCTCAAGGTGCGTCTGCCGCATGTGCTGGACTGGCTGAACACCGCCAAACCTGATGTGCTCTGTCTGCAGGAAACCAAGATGGAGGACACGGTATTTCCCGTAGCCGCCTTGCAGGAGGCTGGGTATCAGGTTGCCTTCACCGGCCAGAAAACCTACAACGGTGTGGCTATCCTGTCGCGCCAGCCCATGCAGGACCTGGTCACGGCGCTGCCGGGGCTGCAGGACGAGCAGAAGCGCCTGCTGGCAGCCACCATCGACGGCGTGAGGGTGGTGTGCGTTTACATTCCCAATGGTCAAAGCCTGGATTCGGAAAAATATCCCTACAAGCTGTCCTGGCTGGCGGCGCTGACCGAGTTTCTGCGTGCTGAGATGAGTAAATACCCGCGGCTGGCGCTGCTGGGCGATTACAACATTGCCCCGGAAGATCGCGACGTGCATGACCCGGCGGCCTGGGCCGGTCAGGTTCTGGTCAGCGAACCCGAGCGCGCCGCGTTTGCTGGCTTGCAGGCGCTTGGCTTGAAAGATGCATTCCGCCTGTTTGAGCAGGACGAGAAATTATTTTCCTGGTGGGATTACCGCATGAATGCCTTCCGCCGCAATATGGGCCTGCGCATCGACCACATTCTGCTGTCCGAGTCGCTGGCGGCCGCCTGCACCGCTTGCGCCATCGATAAGGCGCCGCGCAAGCTGGAACGGCCCTCCGACCATACGCCGGTATGGGTGGAAATCAGCGCCTGAGTTGGAAGAAAGGCGCTGAGGTGACAGGACTGAGTGAAAAACCGCTTGATCCCGTCGGGCACAGGCGGTGAAATTTTTACACTCCTCACTCCTCACTCCTCACTCCTCACTCCTCAGTCCTCAGTCCTCAGTCCTTACAACAACATAAGCCGGTAACCGGTCGGTTGCAGCGAGCCGGTGCTGATGTACAGTTTCAGCGGCGTTTCGCTATG
>JAJZTZ010000014.1 GCA_021847305.1 Pseudomonadota bacterium
ACCCGCAGGAATTTGTCGCTGAAGTGAAGGATTTTCTCCATGAATGAACCGGATACACTCGATAAGCGCGCCATCCGGCGCTCGTTCGAGCGGGCCGCCCAGACCTATGATGCCGCCGCTGTACTGCAGCGTGAAATAGCTGACCGCATGCTCGAGCGGCTCGATATCATGCGCCTGCAACCCAGGACGTTGCTCGATCTTGGTTCCGGTACCGGCGAAGGTACCCGGGTTTTGCGTCAGCGCTACCCCGATAGCGAACTGATTGCACTCGACCTGGCCCTGGGGATGTTGCAGCAGGGACGCACCAAGCTGAGCAGCTGGAAAGACCGGCTGCCGTGGAACAAGCCGTCTGTCCGGCACGTCTGTGCTGATGCCGATGCGCTGCCGCTCAAAAGCGACAGTCTCGATATGATCTGGTCGAATGTCACCCTGCAATGGTGCAACAACCTGGAAAAAACCTTCGGTGAGTTCTATCGCGCACTCAATCCGGGCGGTCTGCTGTTTTTCAGCACCTTCGGCCCGGACACTCTGAAAGAGCTGCGCAGTGCGTTTGCCGGTCTCGATGGCTACCCGCACGTCAGCCGTTTTGTTGACATGCATGATATCGGCGATGCCCTCAGCCACAGTGGCTTTGCCGCGCCGGTAATGGAAATGGAGTGCCTGACCCTGACCTACGCGGATTTGCGTTCCATGCTCAGGGAGCTGAAGGATATCGGTGCACACAATGCGGCGATGGGCCGCCGTTCCGGCCTGATGGGGCGAGGCGAATGGCAGGCATTGCAGCAGGCTTACGAACAGTTCCGGCGCGACGGTCGTCTGCCGGCCACCTTTGAAGTGATTTACGGCCATGCCTGGGTGCCGGAACAGAAGCGCCGGCAACTCGATGACGGCCGTCAGGTCATCCAGTTCAATATTCAGCAGCGGCGTGCCAAACATGGTATCTGAACCGGGCGGGCTGTTTATCGCCGGCACCGACACCGGCGTGGGCAAGACGCGCATCGCTGCGGCCTGTATTGCCAAACTGGCGGCGCAGGGGCGTAAAGTGGTGGGCATGAAGCCGGTGGCCAGCGGCTGTCCGGAGCACGATAACGAGCTGTGTGATGATGTACGCCAGCTGGTCGAAGTGGCCAACGTGACGGCGCCGCTGGAATGGATCAATCCTTACCGCTTTATGCCCCCGGTGGCGCCGCATCTGGCTGCGCAGCAGGCGGGCCGGCTGGTTAGTCTGACGCATATTGGCGAATGCTATGGCCGTTTGCGCGGCCAGGCTCAGGTCGTGGTGGTGGAAGGGGTTGGCGGGCTGCTGGTGCCGCTCAATGGCACCGAAGACACTGCCGACCTGGCGCGCCAGCTGGATGTGCCGGTGCTGCTGGTGGTCGGTCTGCGGCTGGGGTGTATCAACCATGCATTGCTCACTGTGGCAGCCATACAACAGCGCGGCCTGCGGCTATATGGCTGGATCGCCAATGCGCTGGAGCCGGCCATGCTGCTGCAAAATGAAGTGGTTGCTACGCTCGAGCAGCGAATCGCTGCCCCGTTGCTGGCCGTGTTGCCCTATGCGCCGCACGCCTCGGCAAGCGAATTGGCGGGACAGATCCGCCTGCCGTGACAGATAAAGCTGTCGATTAAGGAAATATTAAGGATAATAATGTCCGTAAGTGCCGGAATATGCGCTATTATTAAAACAAGATATCGGAATCCCAATTAATTATGATCCTGTCCAGAACGAGTCAATACGCCATCCAGGCATTGATATACATAGCCACCAAGCCCAGCGGCGAACCGGTGCTCAATCGCGAGATTGCCGAGCACCTTAATGTTCCGCCGGCGTATCTGGCAAAAATCATGCAGTCGCTGTGCAAGGGTAATCTGCTGTACTCGTTTCGTGGACGGCTGGGCGGCTTTTGTCTGCGCGAAGGCGCGGAAAAAACCGATCTGATGCAGATTCTCGTGCTGACCGAGGGCGTGGGCTTCACCCATGAGTGCGTGCTGGGTCTGAAAATCTGTTCCGATGAAACGGCCTGCCCCATGCATTTTAAATGGAAGCCGATCAAGGAAAAAGTTGTGGCCATGTTGCGTGAACAAACGCTGGAAAAACTGGCCAAAGCTGTGTTGACCGGAAAATACCGTCTGGCCGATGTCCCGGGCGCGCTGCTGTCCGGTCACTCTGTCGGGGAACTGGTTTAGTGCGTCTGGTCTGGCTGGTCGTCATCCTGTTGCTGTCGGCTTGCAGCAAGGGGCCGGCCGGACCATCGCCGTTTCGCGCGCCGCAGGCCGACGCGGCGGCTTATGCCAAGGATTTCAGTCTGCACGATACCGCGGGCAAAGCGCGCAGTCTGAAAGATTATCGCGGCAAAGTCGTGGTGCTGTTTTTTGGTTATACCCACTGCCCGGATGTCTGTCCCACAACGCTGGGCGACATGGCGGTGGCGATGAAGCAATTGGGCGGGCTGGCGGCAAAAGTCCAGGTGCTCTTCGTGACTCTGGATCCGGCGCGTGATACCGCGCAAATGCTGAATAGCTATGTGCCGGCATTCAATCCCGGCTTCGTCGCCCTGCTTGGCAGTGACGCGGAGGTCGCCCAGGCGGCGGCCGGATTCAAAGCAGTTTACAGGCGCCATCCGCAGCCGGATGGCAGTTATTCCATCGACCACAGTGCAAACAGTTATGTCTTTGATCAGGATGGGCGTTTGCGACTGATATTACCCTATGGTCAGCCTCCGGCGGATATCGCGCATGATCTGCGTATACTGCTCCAGGGCGCTTGAATTAAGACTCTGGCTTAAGAAGGGTGCGGCAAATTGTCGCAATTTAGCTTGAGGAATTTCGGATGGGTGTGTATTATTTGCGGCGCAAAAACCAAATTGGGTTCCCTGAGCGGTTGGGCTTAGAGTAAGGAGAAGATTATGGCAGCGGTAGACCTAGCCAGTACTGAGCAGTACAACTACGATGTCGTGAAGAAATTCACGTTCATGGCAATCATCTGGGCGTGCGTGGGCATGTTCGTGGGCGTATA
The DNA here is from genome assembly GCA_021847305.1 of Pseudomonadota bacterium. Taxonomy (GTDB): domain Bacteria; phylum Pseudomonadota; class Gammaproteobacteria; order Burkholderiales; family JAJZQI01; genus JAJZQI01. Next base: position 3,017 of record JAJZTZ010000014.1, read on the forward strand.
CATCGCCTCCGAGCTGGCTTGGCCGTTCCTGAACTTTGACAGTCCCTATTTCAGCTTTGGCCGATTCCGTCCGGTGCACACCAGTGCCGTGATCTTCGGCTTTGGTGGTAGCGCGCTGTTTGCAACTTCCTACTATGTTGTACAGCGTACCTGTCAGGCTCGCCTCTTCTCCGATTTCCTGTCCAGCTTCACCTTCTGGGGCTGGCAGGCAATTATCGTTCTGGCTGCAACCAGCTACGTGCTCGGCTACTCTCAGGGTCGTGAATACGCAGAAATGGAATGGCCGATCGACATCCTGATCGAAGTGGTATGGGTGTCCTACCTGCTGGTGTTCGTCGGCACCATCATGCGCCGTAAGCAGGCACACATTTACGTGGCCAACTGGTTCTACCTGGCGTTTATTCTGGCAACTGCCCTGCTGCACACCTTCAACAACCTGGCCGTTCCGGTTAGCCTGTTCAGCATGAAGTCTTACAGCCTGTTCTCCGGTGTTCAGGATGCGATGACCCAGTGGTGGTATGGCCATAACGCAGTAGGCTTCTTCCTGACCGCAGCGTTCCTGGGCATGATGTACTACTTCGTCCCGAAGCAAGCTGGTCGTCCGATCTACTCCTACCGCCTGTCTATCGTTCACTTCTGGGCGCTGGGCTTCCTGTACATGTGGGTAGGTGGTCACCATCTGCACTGGACCGCTCTGCCGGACTGGACCTCCACTCTGGCCGCAACCTTCTCCATCATGCTGCTGCTGCCGTCCTGGGGCGGTATGATCAACGGTATCATGACCCTGTCCGGTGCCTGGGATAAGCTGCGTACCGACCCGGTTATGCGTTTCCTGATCGTGGCGCTGTCCTTCTACGGTATGTCCACCTTCGAAGGCCCGATGATGGCTCTGAAGAGTGTGAACGCACTGTCCCACTACACCGACTGGACCGTAGGTCACGTTCACTCTGGTGCGCTGGGTTGGGTTGCCATGGTTTCCTTCGGTTCCATCTATCACATGCTGCCGCGTCTGTGGAACACCAAGCTGTACAGCGTTAAGCTGGTAAACATCCACTTCTGGCTGGCCAGTATCGGCGTACTGCTGTACATCACCGCAATGTGGATTTCCGGTATTTCCCAGGGTCTGATGTGGCGTGCGTTCGACGAATTCGGCAACCTGCAGTACACCTTTGCTGAATCCGTTGCTGCAATGCACCCGTTCTACGCAATGCGTGCGATCGGCGGTATGTTCTTCCTGTCCGGTATGCTCCTGATGGCCTTCAACTGCTTCATGACCATTCGTCAAGGCAAGCGTGAAATGGCTCTGGGCGCACTGAAAGCAGCCTGATCGAATGTAAAGGCCGGCTGCCCAGCGGCAGCCGGTGATGGAAATCGCACGAGCAAGGAATTTAACAATGTTCAAACACGAATGGCTTGAAACAAACGTCGGCCTGCTGCTGGTGTTCACCATGCTGGCAATCAGCGTTGGCGGTCTGGTGGAAATTGCACCGCTGTTCTTTATCAACAACACCGTGGAAAAAGTGGATGGCGTACGTCCCTACACGCCGCTGGAATCTCGCGGCCGTGATATCTTCGTACGTGAAGGCTGCTACCTGTGCCACTCGCAGATGATTCGTCCGTTCCGTGACGAACAGCTGCGTTATGGTCACTACTCCCTGGCTGCTGAATCCAAATATGACCACCCGTTCCAGTGGGGTTCCAAGCGTACCGGTCCGGATCTGGCCCGCGTAGGCAAGAAGTACTCCAACGAATGGCAGGTGGCTCACCTGATGGATCCGAAGTCCATGGTTCCGGAATCGGTAATGCCGCGCTTCCCGTGGCTGCTGACCACTCCGCTGGATACCTCCGATCTGAAAGATCGCCTGATGGCTCAGCGTGCTGTGGGTGTACCGTACTCTGCAAACCAGGCTGAATACGAGCGTAACGTTAAGGAATTCGGCCCCGAAACCGCAGAAATGCTGAAGATTGATGATGCCCAGAAAAACCTGCTGAAACAGGCTCAGGAAGGCAACTATGACGGTGATCGTACCAACGTGACCGAAATGGATGCTCTGGTTGCCTACCTGCAAGTGCTGGGTACCATGGTTGATTTCAGCAAGTACGACGACGATAACTTTGTGAAGTATCGTTAAGGCGAGATCGGGAAATGGAGTGGATATACTGGTTTTCCCATGAAGAAAATACCAAGCCTTTGGCATTGGTGATCTTCTTCACAGTGTTTGTCGGCATCGTGCTGTACCTGTACGGCAACAAAAAACGCGGCAAACGACTGGAGGATTACAAGAATATTCCGCTCCAAGACGACGAATCCGAAGTTAAAGGAAAGTAAGCAATGAGCCAAAATAAACCCAATGCGGTACAAACTACCGGGCACGTGTGGGATGGGGATCTGCAGGAGTACAACAATCCGCTGCCCAACTGGTGGACCATAGCCTTTTACATCACGATCGTGTTTTCGATCGTTTACTGGTTCATCTTCCCGGCATGGCCGGTAGGTCACGGTTTTACCACCGGTTTTGACAAAATCACCTACGTTAACGACAAGGGTGAAACCAAAACCAGTCACTGGAATACCCGTGCACTGCTGATGAAGGAAATGAACGAGCACGCCGAGCAGCAGAAGCCGTACTACGACAAGCTGATGGCTGAGCCGTACGACAAGATTGCCAAGGATCAGGATCTGCTGAACTTCGTGGCATCTGCAGGTAAAACCCTGTTCGGTGATAACTGTGCAGCCTGTCACCAGAGCGGTGGCGGCGGTAAGGTCGGCTACTTCCCCAACCTGACCGATGACGACTGGCTGTATGGCGGTAGCTACGATAAGATTCAGGAAACCATCACCAACGGCCGTCACGGTTACATGCCGCCGTTTGCTGAAGTGTTGAATGATACGCAGATTACCGATCTGGCGAACTACGTGCTGTCTCTGTCCGGTGAGCCGCACGACGCAGCCAAGGCCGCTGCAGGTAACCAGCTGTTCCATTCTGACACTGCTGCATGTTTCTACTGCCACGGTGCTGATGCACACGGTCGTCAGGTAATCGGCTCTGCCAACCTGACCGACAAGATCTGGCTGTGGGCCAATGTGCCGGCTGCCCAGTCTGCAGAAGACAAAGTGGCTGCAGTGAAGAAGGTCATTGAAGGTGGTCTGAACAAAGGCGTTATGCCGACCTGGGGCGGCCGTCTGAAGCCTGAACAGATCAAGCTGCTGACCGTATATGTTCACGACACACTGGGTGGTGGTAAATAAAAAGACATGGGGGTCTATATAACCCTCGGCTAATGTTCTAAAATGAAGCCTCGCCCTGCAAAGGGTGAGGCTTTTTTCATTGCAGATTGTCAGGAAGGAAGACGGATGGCTGAAGATACTCAGGAAGTAAACCTGTATCAAAAGAGAATTCCTATCATCACGCGTTCAGTGAAGGGTAAATTCCGCAATTTCAAAACCGCCGTTCTACTTCTGGCATATTCCATCTATTTCAGCTTGCCCTGGATTCCCTGGCATCACCTGGATGCACCCAGCCAGGCAGTGCTGTTCGATCTGCCGGGCCGCCGTTTCTTTATTTTTGGTCTGGAAATTTTTCCGCAGGATATTTTCTGGCTCTCGCTTTTGCTGTTTATCGCTGCGGCGGTCCTGTTCTTTGCTACCAGTCTCGTAGGCCGGGCCTTCTGCGGGTATTTCTGCTTCCAGACGCTGTGGACTGACGCGTTCATCTGGATTGAACACTGGATTCAGGGCGAGCGCCCGGCGCGCACGCGACTGGCCAAACAGCCGTGGAATGGCGAGAAAATTCTCAAGGTGGGTGGCACACATGCGCTGCAGTTGCTGCTGGCATTCTGGACTGCATTTACCTTCGCCGCTTACTTCACTTATGCACCGCAGTTTTTCGTCGACTTTGTTACTGCCAACGCTGCCACTGTCGGTTATGCCACGGTGCTGATTCTGACCTTGACCACTTATGTGGCGGCAGCCCACGCACGTGAGCAGATTTGTACCTATGTCTGCCCTTATGCCCGATTCCAGGGGGTAATGTATGAACCTGAAACGCTGGCGCCGAACTACAACGCCAAGCGCGGGGAAGGTGCTGCTGGACGGATCACCGCCAAGCCAGGCCTGAAGACTCTGGAGGAGCGTCACAGCAAGGGGCACGGCGACTGCATCGACTGTGGCTTCTGTGTTCAGGTGTGTCCTGCCGGCATTGATATCCGCAACGGCTTGCAATACCAGTGTATTTCCTGTGGTTTGTGCATTGATGCCTGCGACAATATCATGGATTCGATGGGCTACCCGCGTGGTCTGATCCGTTATGATTCGGAGAAAAATCTGGCCCAGGATGTGCCGGCAAAACCCCATCTGGAATGGTTCCGCTTGCGCACTCTGGGTTACGGTGCGTCCATCATTCTGATGGTAGGGTTCTTGTTCTATACGATCTTCACGCGTACGACTTTTGAACTTTCCGTGCAACAAGTGCGTCAGCCGTTGTTTGTCACGTTGTCCAATGGCGATATACGGAACCGATATCAAGTTCGGGTGACTAACAAGTCGGGAGCAAACCAGGACTACCGCGTCACAGTGAAGGGCCTGCCGGCAGCCGATATCGATATGGGCGGCATGGATGTGCTGCACATCGACAACGGTCGCAGCCGCATGGCTAACGTATCGGTGATTCTGTCGCCGACAGAGGCAGCCAAAGCACCGTCATTCGAGTTCGAGGTGAGTCCGGTGAACAATCCCAAGGAAGTGGAGAGCGTCACGGCGCATTTTCATAGCAACACTGAGAACCGATAATGTTACTTGAAACACTGTTTGGCGGCGTCATCGCCGTAGTTGTTATCTACATGGTGCTGGGCCTGTTCAAGGTTTCGCACTACTGGCGTGGGGTGGTGGCGGGCGGCATCCCCACGCTGGCCTATGTGGCCTTTTCGCTGGTGCACTGGAGCGGCGGCGATGTGCTGTCGATCCACGTGGCCGTGTTCCTGGCTACGGCAGTAGGCCTGGCGCTGGTTCTGGGCAAGGAAAAGACGCCCGGCCAACGCATGCACTGGATTCCCAAGCTGTTTGCCTTTTTGCTGCTGGTGCTGATGATCCTGATGGGCATGTTTTTGTACATTGCCGGTTCTGGTGTGCCGGACTATGTCGCCAAATGGTTGCTGCCGGTACCGAAGAGCAAGGTTCACGGCTCTGTCAGCACCGGATTCGCTGGTGTGGTCCACCACGGCAACGAGGCGGCCAAGGAAGTGAACTCTTACCAGGCCAAACTGGATAAGGAAAAGAAACTGGGCTGGAAAGTCGAGGTCGATGGCGTGAAAAACCTGCGGGTTGAGGAAAAATCCGTAGTCACCGCCACTGTACTCGATGCCGCGGGCAAACCGCTGCAGGCCAAAGTCTGGTTGGTCGTCATGCGCCCCGGTGCGGAAGAAACCACCCGCAACGATATTGTCATGACTCAAGTGGCTCCGGGTAAATATCAGGCCACTGTCGAACCGCCCGGTGCCGGTAACTGGACCATCGGGATCCATGTTGAATCGGGCAAGGACGTTCTCGATAGCGAGCAGATCATCCCGGTATCCTGAGCGTGAGTGATTGTTACCACTGCGGTCTGCCGATTCCGGAGGATGTCCATCTTTCGGTCGAGATAGACCACGAACCGCATGAAATGTGCTGCCACGGCTGCCAGGCCGTGGCTCAGGCCATTGTCGACAACGGCTTGACCGACTATTACCGGCACCGTACCGCCATGCCGGAAACGGCAAGCGATCTGGTGCCGGAGGCGTTGCTCAAGTTGCAGCTGTATGATCATCCGGAAATCCAGAAGAGCTTTGTGATCAGCGAAGGCGAGCACGTGCGTGAAGCAGTGTTGATACTTGAGGGTATCACCTGCGCAGCGTGCATCTGGCTGAATGAAAAACATCTGCGTCAACTCGACGGTGTGCTAGGTGTACAGGTCAATTACGCCACCCACCGCGCCCGCGTGCGCTGGGATGAGCAGGTTATTTCCCTGAGCAAAATTCTCGCCGAGATCCAGCTGCTGGGTTACAAGGCCCACCCCTATAGCGTGGCCAACGCTGAGGCACTGCGCAAGCAGAATCGGCAGAAGGATCTTCGGCGCGTGGCGATAGCCGGCCTGTCGGCGGCCCAGGTGATGATGTTGGCGGTGGCGCTCTATGCCGGTCACTCGTTCGGCATGGAGGAAAGTACCGCCAATCTGATGCGCTGGTTCAGCCTGGCTTTGACCCTGCCGGTGGTGGGGTATGCTGCGCTGCCTTTGTATCAGAGCGCCTGGAGCTCGATCAAAAACTTCCGCCTCAACATGGATGTGCCGGTGGTGCTGGCGATTATCGGGGCATTTACCGGTAGCGTTTGGGTGACATTCCGCGGGCATGGTCTGGTTTACTACGACGCCATCACGATGTTCGTGTTGTTCCTGCTTTCGACCCGCTTCCTCGAGCGCGGCGCGCGGGAGAAGTCTGTCGAAGCGGCGGAAAATCTGCTCAAGCTGGCGCCTGCAATGGCACAACGGATGGAAAACGGTGTCGCCACGGAAGTTGCAGTGCTCGAATTGCGCGCTGGTGACGTCATCCTGTCAAAACCAGGAGAAGCGGTCGCAGCGGACGGGCAGGTTATCGACGGGATCAGTAGCGTGGATGAAGCGCTGCTTACCGGCGAGAGCCGGCCGGTAAGCAAGCAGAAAGGCGACGCCGTGATCGCCGGCAGTATCAATCTGGACAGTCCGCTGCATATAGAAGTGACGGGTGTAGGAGAAAATACCGTACTCGCCAGTATCGTGCGGCTGCTGGACAAGGCGCAGGCGCAGAAACCGCGCATCGCCCAGATGGCGGACGTGGTGGCGGGATATTTTACCTGGGTACTGTTGCTGCTGACTGCGGTGACAGCGCTGGCGTGGTGGTTTGTCGACCCATCGCGGATATTTGAAATCACCTTGTCGATTCTGGTGGTGACCTGCCCGTGTGCATTGTCACTTGCGGCCCCCGCAGCGCTGGCAGCGGCCGGTTCGAACCTGTTGAAGCATGGCGTGCTGGTGACCCGCGGGCATGCGCTGGAGACTTTGTCCAAAGTAACCCGGGTAGTGGTCGATAAAACCGGCACGATGACCTATGGCAAACCGGTGCTGCAGAGCGTGACAGTTTTGGCTGACCAGGATGAGGCCAGCTGCCGGCGCATTGCCGCCAGCCTGGAGCAGGCATCGGAGCATCCGCTGGCCGACGCTTTCATGCTCGGCGTAGCCAAGGACGAGTTGCTGACGGTAACGGCGCAGGTGAATACACCCGGGGTCGGTATCAGTGGTTTTATCAACGGCCGCAAATACAGTATCGGTAAACTGGATCGGCCTGCCGCTACAGAAGCCGACGAGCCGGCCGGCAGCACGGTGGTGTGGCTGAGTGACGAAAATACGGTACTGGCGCGTTTCGTTCTGTCCGACAAGTCGCGGCCCGATGCTAAAAGGCTGGTGAGTGAACTGGATCAACTGGCTATTCCGTTGAGCATGCTCAGCGGTGACAGTCCGGCGGCGGTGGAATACTGGTCCGCAGAGCTGAAGATCAAGGACGCCAGGGGCAATCTCAAGCCGCAGGACAAGCTTGATGCGCTGCAGGGCATGCAGCAAAAGGGTGAAGTGGTTGCCATGGTCGGCGACGGCATCAATGATGCACCTGTGCTTGCCGGTGCCCAGGTTTCCCTGGCGATGGGTGGCGGCACCCAGGTGGCGCGCTCGACCAGTGATATTGTGCTGCTGTCGGAGAAGGTGTCGGACGTGGCCTATGCGATCCAGGTGTCACGGCATACAATGGGTGTCATGAAGCAGAATTTTGTCTGGGCGGCTGTGTACAATTTCGGTGCCCTGCCGTTTGCCGCCCTTGGCTATATTCCGCCGTGGCTTGCCGCGCTGGGCATGTCGTTCAGCTCGCTGATTGTGGTTTTGAATGCATTGAGGTTGCGATGACTTCCATACTGGTGTTTCTGCTAGCGTTGACAGCAATTTTCATTCTGCTGCTCGGTGCCGGCATATTCTGGGCTATTCGCAGCGGTCAGTTCGACGACATGGAAGGACCGGCGCAACGTATCCTGATGGACGATGATGACCCTCTGATACCCCATAACCCCTTGAGCCGGGATAAGAAATCCCGTACAATGCAGGGCGACGCACAACCTGAAAACATAGGAAAATCAAAATGAAAGCACTCTCTCGCTGGCCGATCCCGATGATCCCTGTGGTTGCACTGATCGTGTGGTCCTGGATTAGCATTTTCAGCGTAATCCTGAGCTAATCGTTCAGTTACGCCAACAAAAAAGCCACCCTGGGGTGGCTTTTTTGTTGCCTGCATTGGGCGCGCTCAGGCGTGTTGCAACAGTGCCTGTTTAATTTTCTGCATGGCCTTCTGTTCAATCTGGCGGATACGCTCGGCCGAGACGGAATACTCGGCAGCCAGATCGTGCAGAGTGCGGGCGCTGCCGTCTTCCTGCAGCCAGCGCGCGGCAATAATGCTGCGACTGCGCTCGTCAAGCGATGCCAGGGCTTGTTCCAGAGCAATGCTGTTACGGCTTTCAAACTGTGCGCTGGAAAGCTGTTCGAGCGGGTCATTGGCTTCATCCGCCGCCAGGTAGTCGATCGGGGCGTAGGTATCTTCATCGCCATCCTGTGACTCCATGGCAATGTCGTGGCCATTCATGCGCATTTCCATCTCGCGCACCTCTTCTGGCTTGACACCCAGCTGGTCGGCGACATCCTGAACTTCTTGCGGGCTGAGCGAAGCAAACCCCGGCTTCATGCTGCGCAGGTTGAAAAACAACTTGCGTTGCGCTTTGGTCGTGGCCACACGGACCAGACGCCAGTTGCGCAGGATGAATTCGTGAATTTCGGCCTTGATCCAATGAACGGCAAAAGAAACCAGGCGTACGCCGCGATCCGGATCATAGCGTTTGACCGCCTTCATCAGACCGATGTTGCCTTCCTGGATCAGGTCGGCCTGAGGCAAACCGTAGCCCATATAGCCACGCGAGATGGAGACGACGAAGCGCAGATGAGACATCACCAGTTCACGTGCGGCTTCGAGGTTGCCCGTGTCACGCAGCTGGCGCGCCAACTCGGCCTCGCGCTCGGCGCTGAGCAGGGGGAGGCTGTTCACGCTCTGGATGTAGTGGTCCAGGGTGCTGGCTGACAGGGTGGCTGGCAAGGTCAAAGCATTCGTCATGTGGCGTAACTCCTTGTCTAAGCAGGAATAGCTAACCAAACAATTAAATTTTAGCACTCTTGCCTTAAGAGTGCCAATATTTTGGAAAAGTTCCGTAGGGGCGTTGAGAGTTGCAGTCAAATGCTCGGACGCATCTGGCGCAGGTGCCGCATGGCGGCAAATTGCGCGCTCAATGCAGCCAGCAGAGCGGTGCCCAGCGGCAGGGCCAGGGTTTCTTCAGGGCTGAGCATCTGCGGCGTGAAACTGTTGCCATAGTTTTGCAGCAGGTCGGCCAGATAAGGTTGCGTCAACAGGGAGAAGCCGGTCAGCAGGAGCAAGGCGGTAAGTCCGCCCAGCAAGCCCTGTAGCAGGCCAAAGTACATGAACGGGCGACGGATGTAGGCGTCGGTGGCGCCGATAAGCATGCTGACCTCGATTTCATCGCGCTGGGTCAAAATCTGCAGGCGGATGGTGTTGGCGACTACGGCAGTAAGAGCAATCGCCAGCAACACGCCGAGTGCCAGGGTGGTATTGGCGACAAACTGGCGCAGCGCGTGCAGTTTCTGGTTAAGGGCTGCGTCATACTGTACGGCAACGACATTGGGGAGCTGAGAGAATTGCTGTTGCAGTTGAGCGAAGCGCTCGGGTGCGGTGTTGTCGTTGAGACGGACAACCCAGGTGTGGGGCAGGGGGTTGTGACTGAGTCCGTCGGCCAGGTCGCTGATGTTGAGCTGCTGGGCCAGAGACTTGAGCGCCTCTTCGCGCCGAATCAGGCGCACGGCGCTGACATCGGCAGAATTGCGCAGGGCGGATTCGAGGCTTTTTAGTGCAGCCGGATCATCAGTCTGGGTGAAAACGCTGATTTCTGGCGTGATGGGCAAATGACCGAGCCAGTGATTGAGGTTTTTCAGGCCGATATACATGGCGCTGGGCAGCGAGAGTGCCAGTCCGATGACCAGCAGCGTGAACAGCGTGGCAAAGGGCGTTTGCAGCAGGCGTGCGAGCGCCAGCCGCAGCGCGCGCTGGTGATTGAACAGCCAGCCGCCGGTCATTGCAGCGTCCCATGGCTGAGGTGCAGTTTGCGCCCGCCCATGTACTGCAGCATGGTTTCGTCGTGCGTGGCAATGATGACGGTTACGCCCACCTGATGAAAGCTTTTGAACATGTCCATGATGATGCGCGAGTATTCCGGGTCAAGGTTGCCGGTCGGTTCGTCGGCCAGGAGAATAGACGGCCGGCTGACGATGGCACGGGCAATGCAAAGTCGTTGCTGTTCGCCGCCGGAAAGGGTGACGGGCAGCGCCTTTTCGAATGCCAGCAGGCCGACCTTGTCGAGCGCAGCGCGCACGCGTTTGCCGATCTCGTCGTAGGGTACACCCTGGATAAGCAGCGGCAGGGCGGTATTGTCGAACACGCTGCGTTCATACAGCAGCTTGTGATCCTGGAAGACCAGGCCGAGATTGCGGCGCAGGTATGGAATTGCTGCCGGGCGAAGCTTGCCGATGTTCTGGTTGGCGACCAGCACGGTACCGTTGCTGGGCAGTTCGATAGCGGCAATCAGTTTCAGCAGGGTGCTTTTACCGGCGCCGGAGTGGCCGGTAACGCAGACCATTTCGCCTGATTCGATGGTGAAACTGACGTTGTTGAGGGCTTGTTGCCCTCCTTTGAAACGTTTGCTTACCTGGCTGAAACTGATCATGCCGATTGGGTCCCCGGTCAAAAGGCGTTGGTTAGGGCTGCTGTATTTCTGCGTTATTGGACAGCAAATGCAAGTGTGCGTTGCATCGCTGTCTCAGTCAACCGTGAACAGGGCGTTGACGAAGTCCTTGGCAGCAAACGGACGCAGATCGTCCATGCCCTCACCGACACCGATGTAGCGGATGGGAATCGGCCGTGCCTTGGCAATCCCGGCAATCACGCCGCCTTTGGCAGTGCCGTCCAGCTTGGTGAGCACCAGGCCGGTTACCTGCAAAGCGTCGTCGAATGCCTTGACCTGGGTAATGGCGTTCTGGCCGGTATTGGCGTCCAGAACCAGCAATACCTCATGCGGTGCACCAGGGTCGGCTTTCTGGATGACCCGTTTAACCTTTTTGATTTCTTCCATCAGGTGCAGTTGCGTCGGCAGGCGGCCGGCCGTGTCGGCCAGCACGATGTCGATGTTGCGGGCGCGGGCAGCATTGATGGCGTCAAAGATCACGGCAGCCGAATCGCCGCCTTCCTGGGAGATTACCGTAACGTTGTTGCGTTCACCCCACACCGCCAGTTGTTCGCGCGCGGCAGCGCGAAAGGTGTCGCCGGCAGCCAGCAGCACTGACAGGCCCTGTGACTGGAACAGTTTGGCCAATTTGCCGATGGTGGTGGTCTTGCCCGCGCCGTTGACGCCCGCCAGCATGATGACAAAGGGGCGCTGCTGAGTAATCACAAGCGGTTGTTCCAGCGGTGCGAGCAGTTCGGTCAGCACATTTTGTAGTGCGTCTTTCAGTTCTTCCGCCTGTTCCAGCTTGTGCTTGCGTACTTCCTTGCGCAGTGCGTCGAGCAGCGCCTGGGTCGCTTCCACGCCGACATCGGAAGTCAGCAGGATGGTTTCAAGCTCTTCATACAGGTCTTCGTCGATCTTGCCGTATCGAGAGAACAACGAACTGATCTGGCCGCCCAGCTGTTCACGCGTGCGTGCGAGACCGTCTTTTAGGCGGCTGAGCCAGCCCTTTTTCTCGGTCGGTTTGTCCGGCTCGGCTGCCGCGGCAGTCTGGTCGTTTTCCGGGGTTTCAACGGAGGCGGGGGCTTTGTCTTTTTTGAAGAAACTAAACATCAGGTTGCCGGTCTGTTACTGCTAGAATGGTAATCGCCATATTATAACGCATTCATACTGTAGCGGATTTGCATGAAAAAACTGCTTGTAGGCATTTTGCTGGCGTGGAGCGCGCTGGCGCAGGCGGGCGACCTGGCGGAGCGTCAATTGCCCAACGGACTGAAAGTCATCGTCAAGGAAGATCACCGGGCGCCGGTGGTGGTCTCGCAGGTCTGGTACAAGGCCGGCAGCATGGACGAATTCAATGGTACCACCGGGGTGGCGCATGTGCTGGAGCACATGATGTTCCGCGGCACGCGCAAGGTCCCTGCAGGCGAGTTTACCCATTTGATCGCGGCGGCGGGGGGGCAGGATAATGCCTTTACCAGTTACGACCACACTGTTTATTTCCAGCAATTGCGCAACACTTCACTGCCGCTGGCCTTTCGCCTGGAAGCCGACCGCATGCACAACCTGTTGTTGACCGATGCCCTGTTTTCTAAGGAAATCCAGGTGGTCATGGAAGAGCGCCGCATGCGCACTGAAGACAATCCCCAGGCCAAGGTGCAGGAAGCGCTGATGGCGGCGGCATTCCCCGAGCACCCCTATGGTCACCCGGTGATTGGCTGGATGAACGACCTGCAGCATATGACCGGCCAGGACGCGCGCGATTGGTACAAGCGCTGGTATGCACCGAATAATGCTGTGCTGGTGGTGGTTGGTGATGTAAAGGCCGGCGACGTGTTTGCCCTGGCCCAGCATTACTTCGGTCGCGTACCCGCGCATGTGCTGCCGCAACGCAAGGTACAGATCGAAGCCCCGCAGCAGGGAGAGCGGCGCGTTATTATCAAGGCGCCAGCCAAACTGCCTTACGTGCTGTGGGGCTTCCGGGCGCCGGTGTTGCATGATGTGGAGCATGACTGGGAGCCATATGCGCTGGAGGTGCTGTCCGGCATTCTGGATGGCAATGACGCAGCGCGACTGACGCGTGCTCTGGTGCGTGAGCAGCATGTGGCAACCGATGTCGGGACAGGGTATGAAGCGGTCTCGCGCGGGCCCGGGCTGTTCATGATCGAGGCGACGCCGGCTGAAGGCAAAACCGTGGCGCAGGTCGAGGCGGCTTTGCATGCTCAAATCGCCAGTATTCAGAAAGACGGCGTGACGCCGGGAGAGCTTGAGCGCGTTAAGGTGCAGGTAATGGCCAACAAGGTTTATGCGCAGGATTCCATGTTCTACCAGGCGATGCAGCTGGGCGATCTGGAGACGGCCGGGCTGGGGGCCGACAAGGCCGATGCAATGGTCGCCCAGTTGCGCAAGGTGACCGCAGCTCAGGTTCAGGAAGTGGCGAAAAAATATCTGATCGACGACGGCTTGACCGTGGGGGTGCTTGATCCGCAACCCATTTTGCCAGGCATGCATGTCAATGAGGGGGGAGTGGAGGCTGGCCATGTACGCTAGGATTTTGCGCGGGGTTCTGCTCTGTACCGTAGTGCTGTGGCAGGTGCCGGTCTGGGCCGGCTTGGATATCCAGAAGTGGAGCACGGCGGATGGCGCGAAAGTGTTGTTCGTTGCTAATCATGATCTGCCGATCGTGGACGTCAATATTGATTTTCCCGCCGGCTCGGCCTATGACACGCCAGATCAATCCGGTCTGGCGCATTTGACCAATCACCTGCTGACACTGGGAGCAGCTGGTCTGGATGAAAACGCCATGGCACTGGCGCAGGCCGATATTGGTGCCAGTATCGGTGAACGCTTTGGTCAGGAAGAGGCCGGTCTTAGTTTGCGCACGCTGAGCAGCGAGCCGGAGCGGCAAAAAGCCATGACGCTGCTGGCGCAAAGCCTGCAACAGCCGCGTTTTGACGATGCGGTGCTGATGCGCGAGCGTACCCGTATGGTGGCTGCTATCAAGGAAGCTGAAGCGCTGCCGGGGACTGTCGCCGGGAAGGCGTTCCTGCGCGCGCTGTATCGCCAGCACCCCTATGCGCTGCCGGAAAATGGCGAGCCGGCTTCGCTGGCACGGCTGACCCGTGCTGATGTACAGCGCTTCTACCGGGATCATTATCAGGCGCGCTATGCAGTAATCGCCATTATAGGTGATCTGACGCGGCCCCAGGCCGAGGCGCTGGCGTTGCAGCTGACGCAGAATCTGCCGGCGCCGGAAGGTGCGGCATTGCCGCCGATTCCCCCGGTGCCGCCACTGCCCGGAGCAGATGTCGAGCATATCAGCCACCCGTCCAGTCAGAGCCATGTGCTGATCGGCGCACCGGGAATGACGCGTACTGATCCGGATTATTATCCGCTGCTGGTGGGTAACTATGTGCTCGGGGGCGGTGGCTTCGATTCACGTCTGACGCAAGTGGTGCGCGACAAGAACGGCCTGGCGTACAGCGTATACAGCTACTTCTCGCCCATGCGTCAGCAAGGGCCGTTTGTGGTGGGGCTGCAGACCAAAAATGCTTCCGCAGCCGAGGCCGTGAGTCTGGTGCGGGGCGTGCTGGACCGCTTCATCGCCGAAGGGCCGACCGCGGCCGAGCTCAAGCAAGCCAAGGCCAACATTGCCGGAGGCTTTCCGCTGCGTCTGGATAGCAATCGCAAAATTATCGAGTATCTCAGCGTGATCGGCGATTTTGATTTGCCGCTCGACTGGCTCGATGCCTATCCGAAAAAAGTCGAAGCCGTGACGCTGGAACAGATTCGCGATGCCTTCAAGCGCCGGTTGGACCCGCACAAGCTGGTCGAGGTTGTCGTAGGCGGCGCGCCGCAAAACGTCACGCCGGGTAAGGATGCGCGTGTCGCAAGTTCAGCGCAATAAATCCGCCAGCCGGGTGCGCATCATCGGCGGGCAGTGGCGCAGCCGGATGCTCGGATTTCCGGAGATCAGCGGCCTGCGTCCGACGCCGGATCGTGTGCGGGAAACGCTATTCAACTGGCTGGGGCAAACCCTGGATGGCAAAGTCTGCCTGGATCTGTTCAGTGGCAGCGGCGGCCTCGGGTTTGAAGCGCTCTCCCGCTATGCCCGGCAGGTGGTCATGGTGGAAACCGATCCGGCGGCATTGGTGGCGTTGCGCAGCAATGCCGCAGCTTTGAGCGCGGCAGCGGAAATCGTGGCCAGCGACGCCATGGGTTTCCTGCAGCGCGACAAAAGGCTGTTTGATGTCATTTTTCTCGATCCGCCTTTCCGGCAGGGTTGGTTCGACCGGCTCCTGCCTGCCGTGCTGCCGCATCTGGCGCAAGACGGCTTGCTGTATCTGGAAAGCGAATACAGCCTGACTCCACCGGAGCCCTTTTCCGTTTACCGCTCCGGCAAGGCCGGCCAGGTTCACTATGCCCTGTGGCAGCGTGCATGAGTGCCTTTGACGATCTGGACGCCGAAGCTTCGCGCTGCGTGCAGTGCGGTCTGTGCGTGCCCAAGTGTCCGACTTATCAGCAAACCGGTAACGAGGCCGATTCCCCGCGCGGCCGCATTGCCATCATGCGCGGCGTCTGGTCTGGACGCATCGAGTTGACCGAGAAGGCTCAGGCGCATCTGTCCACCTGTCTCACTTGCCGCGCCTGCGAAGCGGCTTGCCCATCCAAAGTGCGCTATGGTCGCCTGATCGACGCTATCCAGCCGGCTTTGCACCAGTCCCAGCCGGCTCCATTACAGGCTCTCAAATGGCTGGCGCAAAAGCCGTCCCTGCTGCGCATGGCGGTGGGGGTGGCAAAATACCTGCCCGGTCTGGGCGATGAATTGCCGTCATCCGGCAGGTCGTTCAATCGATTCGGGCGGCATCCGGCAAGCGTATCCGAGCGCGGTGAAGTGGCTCTGTTCACCGGCTGTGTCGGTTCGGCTATCGATGGCGAAACGCTGGTTGCCACTATCGCTGTGCTCAATGCGCAGGGATACAGCGTCAACGTTCCGCAACAACAGACATGTTGCGGCGCCCTGCATCTGCACAACGGTGAGCCGGCTGCCAGCGAACGTTTACTGCAGCGCAACCGCGAGGTGCTTGCCGGCCTGAATATGCCTATCCTGTTTGTGGCCAGCGGCTGCGGGGTACAATTGAGTGAGGGTTTGCCCGACTTGCCGGTGGAAGAGGCGGGCGCCTTCATCGCCAGGAACTGGAGCGACACCGTGTCGCTGCGCCCTTTGGCTGCCAGAGTGCGGGTGCATGAGCCCTGCAGTCAGCGCAACGTGCTGGGGACTCAGGCTTCGGTTTATGCTTTGTTGCGCCGTATTCCGGGGGCGGAGGTGGAAAGTCTGCCCGGCAATGACCGCTGCTGCGGCGCTGCGGGCAGCTATCATATGCAGCATCCGGAGATGGCGCAGGCGTTGCGCAGTGGTAAAATAGCCGACCTGCAGTCGGGCGGACAGTCCGCCGACTGGCTGGTCAGCAGCAACATCGGCTGCGCTATGTGGTTGGCGCAAGGGTTGCAGGATGTGCCGGTGCGGGTGGTGCATCCGCTGGTCCTGCTGGCGGGTCAACTGAATTGATTACCCTGTGGAAAGGGCCTCTCATGCTTAAACCGGATGATCTGATTATCGCCTTCGACCGTGGTCTGCGTACCCTGTTTGCCAATGCGCCGACAGCGCGGCCTCTGCCGGCCGACAATGTTCCGGAAGCCGAGATGAGTGAGGCGGAAAAGAAGCATGCCGCCGCGCTCATGCGTATCAACCACACCGGCGAAATCTGTGCCCAGGCGCTCTATCAGGGACAGGCTCTGACTGCTCGTAATCCGGACGTGAAAGCCGCGCTGGAACAGGCCGCCTGGGAGGAAACCGAGCACCTCAACTGGTGTGAAAGCCGTATTGCTGAATTGGGTAGCCACAAAAGTTTCCTCAATCCGATCTGGTACACCGGTTCACTGGCTATGGGAATGGTGGCCGGCGCGCTTGGCGATAAATGGAATCTGGGTTTTCTGGCGGAAACCGAGAAACAGGTGGAAGCCCATCTGGACGGCCATCTCGGCTCCTTGCCGGCACAGGATGCGCGCAGCCGCGCCATCGTCGGGCAAATGAAAGAGGACGAAATCAAACATGCCCACACCGCCATTGAGCACGGCGGTGTGCCATTGCCGCTGCCGGTTAAGGCGGCAATGAAACTGACGTCAAAAATCATGACAAAAACCGTGTACTGGGTCTGACCCGGTGCGAATCTTGAATTGTTAAGGTGTAACTGTATGACAAGCTTTGCTGAAAATCTGGAAAAACTGGAAAACGTGGATAACCTGGCGCGCATGGAACTGTGGGGCGAGTCAGGCAAGGTGGAAGGCGAGATCCAGAATGCGCCGGGCAGTGCCGGCTCTTTCCGCGTGTATTACCACCTGGCCAAAAAATGGGGCGGCATTGGTGTCAAGGCGGCGCAGGAAGGACTGGAACTGTTTGCCGAGCACACTGAAGATGCACGTGCCAACCCGGGCAAGCACCCCAATATCGATCGCTTGATGGATGTGGTTAAAGAAAACCGCATGTACTCGATTCGCTGCTACAACAAGTAGCACAAAATCAAGGAGCGGTGCGTGGTAAAAGCTAAGCGGTACTAAACTTTTACCCGCTCACCGCTCACCGCTCACCGCTCACCGCTCACCGCTCACCGCTCACCGCTCACCGCTCACCGCTCACCGCTTTTAGGCTTCTATGATCTCGAAGTCGTGGGTGATCTCGGCAGTTTTGCCTAGCATAATGGAGGGCGGCCAATCCACGGTGTGCGAAGCCGGTGCGGGATGGCCGCAAGATCGGCCTCCACAGATCACGCTTCTATGATTTCGAAGTCGTGGGTGATCTCAGCAGTTTTGCCTAGCATAATGGAGGCCGAGCAGTATTTTTCCGCCGACAGTTTGATGGCACGCTCAACGATTTCCGCTTTCAGGTTGCGGCCGGTGACGACAAAATGGATGTGGATGCGGGTAAATACCTTCGGGTCGGTATCAGCCCGGTCCGCGCTGATTTCTGCCACGCAATCAGTGATATCGGCACGCGACTTCTTCAAAATGTGGACGACGTCGTAGGCGGTGCAGCCGCCCGTGCCGAGTAGCACCATTTCCATCGGGCGCAGCCCCAGATTTTTGCCGCCACCCTCCGGCGGACCATCCATCAGTACCGCATGACCGCTTTCCGACTGGCCGAGAAAGCTAACGTTTTCTACCCACTTGATACGTGCCTGCATGATTCAATCCTGTCTCATCGAAGGCACGATTCTAGCGCAGCCCGATCGTGGCGAAAATCCTTTTACACCTTGATGTAGTGCCAGCCCGCTGGCAAGCGGGTTGCAAGTGTGTCAATCGCTGTATCGGTTGTCTGTGCTCCCGGTACCAGATGGACGTCAATGCCCTGGTCGTGCAGCCGTTCAATACTCTGTTTGCAGGCCAGTAGCTCGAAATTGCTGTAGTTCTTTTGCAGCGATTCGATCTGGGCAACGTAGGGAGATTTGTCGGTGCGCAGCAGATTCAGACCGTTTTTGTTTGCCAGGAGTGCCAGCTTGAAGGGGGTGTGGTTCTGTTCCGCCTGTTTGAGCAGGTTCTCGGCCTCCAGCAATCCGGCGCGCATCTTTTCCGGCTGGTCGGAGTCGATGTGCAACAGCACGCGCTCGGGCATGGCTGCGACAGCGAGTTGCGAGCTGATCTTCTGATCAAGCATGGCGGTATTTGTGCCCGTCTGGTTGAACAGGTGGGCATACCAGCCTGCCAGGGCGCCAACCACAAGCAGACAGCAGGCCGCTACACCGTGGCGCACCCGGGCGCGCGGCTGTGCGGCGGTTTCCTGGGGCGGAGTGGCGTTTGCATAGGCGTGTCTGACCATGTTTTTGAGCGCGCCGATTTCGCAGATGTGCTGCTTGATTTCCGGGTCGACTACGCTGGCGGCGAGCACTCGCTCGCGCTCGGCTTCATCCAGTTCGTCGTCGACAAAGGCGTTCAGGGTTGCGTCAGAAATATGCGGGTCGTGCATCATTTGACTCTCCTTAAGCGGGGCTCCGTGCGCTGATTTTGCAGGTCGGAAAGATAGCCCTTGAGCTGTTGGCGTGCGCGGCACAGACGACTCATTACTGTGCCAATGGGGATGTCCAGAATCTCGGCGGCTTCGCCGTAGCTGAATTCCTCCAGATCCACCAGCGTTAATACCTGGCGTTGGCCTATGGGCAGGCGGGCAACGGCTTCACGCACCCGCTGCACCATCTGCGAACTGCCGTGAATATGCTCCGGCGTGTCCTCGGGAATGAAAATCGACTCTTCGAAGTCGGCAATGTCTTCAGCCGGACGCAGGGCGCGGAAATGGTCGCGCCAGCAATTGGTCAGGATGCTGAATAGCCAGCTTTCCAGGGTGGCCGGGTCCTTCAGTTGACCAATTTTCTTCAGAGCCTTGGCCAGTGATTCCTGGGTCAGATCGTCAGCCAAAGACGGGTCATGCGACCATGACAGGGCAACACGATACAGCCGTTGACGGCTGGCCTCGATGCGGGTGGTTAGGTCCCGCTGGCGAAACAAATGGGTGAGTACCTGCATGGTCTCCTCGCGTGTGTGGTAGCTGATGACTGTTCTTTTGCTGCTGCTTTTTTATTTTTGACGCAGCTGGCAGGGATTTTATTCCACATTTTTTGTTGTCACAAAAAATAAATATTTTTGGGAATAAACGAAATTTCGCTGGCGTCCTAAAGGGTATCTGCGTGCAGCCAAACAACAATAATGCGCGTCGAGTTCGATAAGCACCCTAATTAATTATTGCCACCGTCAAGGAGGAATGTATGAAGATGAAATTCGCAATGTCCCGTTTTGCTGCTGCTGGTGTGCTCTGTGCCGCATTGTTGGCGCCGGCGCTGCCGGCTCTCGCTGATGGCGCAGCGGCGGGTGGAAAAGAGAAAGTGGTGTTTCAGGTAAGTGAAGGCAATCCGAAGAACTGGAATCTGGTGCTGAATAACGCCAAGAACGTTCAGGATGCCCTGGGCAAGGACAATGTGGACGTGGAAATCGTCGCCTATGGTCCTGGCATCGGTATGCTCAAATTTGATTCGCCTGTGAATGACCGCATCAGCGACGCAGTCGACAATGGCGTCAAGATCGTCGCTTGTGAGAACACCATGAAGGCGCAGCACCTTACCAAGGATGACATGCTGGCGAAAATTGGATACGTACCGGGTGGGGTCATCGAGCTGATGCACAAGCAACAGCAGGGCTACGCCTATATTCGTCCCTAATAGCAAAAAACACACACACAACAAACATTATTAAGGTGGAGTGAAAATGAAACAGTGGAAACTTAAAACGCTTGCTGCCGTGCTGATGAGCGCGGCGGTTGTGCCCGCCTATGCGGTGAACTGGTTTCAGTTGCAAGGTACTGAGGCGCCGGGTGCGCCTTCATACAAGCTGTGGGGTTTTGTTCAGCCCACCTATACGACCATTAAGGGGACGCCTGTGACGGGGCTGCAGGGAGCGGCTGTACCGTTTAATAATCAGGTTTTTCTGAATAACCTGGTGGGGCCGGACCTGGAGCGTTCTGATCAATTCCAATTCTTGCGCGCCCGTCCTGGTGTGCGGGGTGTCATTCCCGGGACAGATGCGAAAATCAACTATTTTGTCCTGGCCGAGGTAGGCGATAATGGTCTGACTTACAACAGGAATCTCTCCGAGCGCGGTTTGCATTACCACGTGCCGGCGGCATTCACCGATGCGTCAGTAACCTTCAATTACTTGCCTGGCGCTCGTATTCGCGCAGGTTTGTTTAAGCTCCCGATGGGGGAAGAGGCCTTGCAGGGTATTCAGGCCATGACTTACATCAACTATTCCAATGCGACAGATGTGCTGCTCAACGAGCGTTTCCTGCGTTTTTCTAACGATCCGAAGGCTCCTGCGGCACCCACCGGCAGCGTGCTGAAGTCTGCAGACCTGATTGGTCCAGTGGGCGGCTTCCGCGATGTCGGTGTCGAAGCGTTTGACTGGTTTAATTTTGGCCGCTGGGAATATGCTTACGCTTTCATGGCCAGTCAGGGTAATGGTATTGAGTGGACTAATGGTACCGGTTCACTGGATCTGACCGCCCGATTGCAGGCTTCGTATGTGTTTGAGGGACGCGGGCCGACCCGTCAGGATGTGACCTTCTACATGTGGGAGCAGGATGGTGACCGGTCGTTTAATGGCCAAACTGTCGATCGCATGCGCCGCGGCGCCGGCTTCAAGTTCGCTCGAGGGGCGTGGCGCGCCAGTGCCGAATATATTGATGCGCGTGGCATGATCTGGGGTCAGCCTTCACCGCAGTTTGTCGATATTTCGGCTGCCACGAATGTGGATCCGGTGCAAACGGTGGGCCCCAGCAGTACAGCGAATGGTTATTACGTTGATTTGGGCTGGAAGTTCCATAAGAAATGGGAGCTTGACTGGCGTTACGATGAACTTAATCGTTTCACCGACTCGCCGGTGGATGAGCGGATTCAGAAGACCTACACCTATGGTGCGCAGTATTTCTACAGTCCGACACTCCGATTTACGCTTAATTATGAAAGACGGTTTGGCTATGCGCCTGGTTTGACTCTGATTAGTCCGGCCGCCCAGCAAAATAACGTTTCTCAAATTGGTCGTACCTTGGATGACCGCATTAGTTTGCAAGCGACCTGGGTTTTCTAGGCGTCTCCGTAGTCATTTTTGACTCTTTTGTGTGGCACTTTCCCCTGGTCGGGTCCCCCCCCGCCAGGGGCTTTTCTTTTGCTGTAAGCGGCGGTTTCTCCAAGGCTTGGAGCAGAAGATAAATAAATGTTTGACAGCGCTTGAGGGTGTCCAGTAAAATGCGGCCCTTTCGCTAGATTTAAGCACGATTTTTAAGGATAGGGGTTTCAGATGAAAACCTTTTCAGCTAAACCGCATGAAGTGAAGCGCGACTGGTTTGTTGTAGATGCAACCGACAAGGTTCTGGGTCGTCTGGCTGCAGAAATTGCGCATCGCCTGCGTGGCAAGCACAAGGCTATTTACACGCCGCACGTGGATACCGGTGACTATATCGTTGTGGTTAACGTGGAAAAACTGCGTGTAACCGGTAACAAAGCCGAAGACAAAATGTACTACCGTCACAGCGGTTACCCGGGCGGTATTTACGAAACCAACTTTACCAAGCTGCAAGCCCGTTTCCCGGGTCGCATCCTGGAAAAAGCGGTCAAGGGCATGCTGCCGAAAGGCCCTCTGGGTTATGCCATGATCAAGAAACTGAAATGCTATGCCGGTGGCGAACACCCGCATGCTGCCCAGCAACCGCAGAAGCTGGAAATTTAAGGACTTTAGGCCATGATCGGAAATTACTACTACGGTACCGGCCGTCGCAAAAACGCGGTGGCACGTGTGTTCATCAAGCCTGGCAAGGGTGATATCGTTGTAAACGGCAAGCCGGTGGATGTTTACTTCTCCCGCGTTACCGGTCGCATGATTGTGCGTCAGCCGCTTGAGCTGACCAATAATGTGTCCAGCTTCGATATCATGGTTAATGTGGCCGGCGGTGGTGAGTCCGGTCAGGCGGGTGCAGTGCGCCACGGCATTTCCCGTGCTCTGGTTGAGTACAGCGGCGAGTTGAAGTCCCCGCTGCGCAAGGCAGGTCTGATTACCCGCGATGCGCGTGAAGTTGAACGTAAGAAAGTCGGCTTGCGTAAAGCACGTCGTCGCAAGCAGTTCTCCAAGCGCTAATCCGGCGCAGGTTTACTGCAAAAGCCGCCCCATGGGGCGGCTTTTTTTATGTCTGCGGGGTTGCGGGAGTGGTTAAAGGTTGCCCTTGCCGCCGTGGGTGGTTATTATTTTTGTTTTGTACGGAACAGGTTCGGGCATGATCAAGGCAGGTATTGTTGGCGGTACCGGTTATACCGGTGTTGAGCTATTGCGGTTGCTGGCTCAGCATCCGAATATTCAGCTGGTGACAATCACTTCCCGCAAGGAAGCGGGGATGGCGGTGGCAGATATGTTCCCCAGCCTGCGCGGTGCTGTGGATATTAAATTCGAGTCGCCCGACACGGCACCGCTTAAGCAGTGCGATGTGGTGTTTTTTGCCACACCCAACGGTGTAGCCATGCAGCAGACGCGAGAATTGCTCGATGCCGG
The DNA here is from genome assembly GCA_021847305.1 of Pseudomonadota bacterium. Lineage (GTDB taxonomy): Bacteria > Pseudomonadota > Gammaproteobacteria > Burkholderiales > JAJZQI01 > JAJZQI01. The sequence continues at coordinate 26,040 of JAJZTZ010000014.1, forward strand.
TGTGCGCGTGATCGATCTGGCAGCCGACTTTCGTATCAAGGACGTGGCCGAGTGGGAAAAGTGGTACGGTATGACGCACGCCTGCCCGGAACTGGTAGCGGAAGCCGTTTACGGTTTGCCGGAAATGAACCGCGAAGCCATTCGTTCGGCCCGGCTGGTGGCTAATCCAGGCTGTTATCCCACTGCCGTGCAACTTGGCTTCATGCCGCTGCTGGAGGCAGGGCTGGTCGATCCGGCCTACCTGGTTGCAGATGCCAAGTCGGGTGTTTCTGGTGCCGGGCGCAAGGCGGAAGTGCACACCTTGTTTCCCGAGGCGGCAGATAATTTCAAGGCGTATGGTGTTGCAGGCCACCGGCATCTGCCGGAAATCAGCCAAGGTTTGCGCCTGATGTCAGGTCGGCAGGTCGGTTTGACTTTTGTGCCACATCTCACGCCGTTGATCCGCGGCATTCATGCGACCTTGTATGCGCGTCTGTCCGGGGCTGCCGATCTGCAGGAACTCTATGAGACGCGTTACCGCAGCGAACCGTTTGTCGATGTGCTGCCGTCCGGCAGCCATCCGGAGACCCGCTCGGTACGCAGTGCGAATCTGTGCCGTATCGCCGTGCATCGTCCCCAGGGCGGGGATACGGTGGTGGTGTTGTCGGTGATTGATAATCTGGTAAAAGGGGCGGCCGGTCAGGCGGTGCAAAACTGCAATCTGATGTTTGGCTTCCCGGAAACCATGGGTCTTACCCAGTTGCCAGTCATGCCATGAAAATCGGGCGACGCATCCGGCGCAAATTCGGTATCAGCGCACCGCGCGTTGCGGTGCGCACGCACATTGCCTGGTACTGGCGCTGGTTGTTTGTGTCCATCGTGGTGGCCTTCGGCATTCTCTTTGCCAGCTGGCTGTTCGACAAATTGGGTGCAATTGCCGGCTGGCAGCGTGCGGGTACCTTGACGCGACTGGTGCAGCTGGAAAAGGAATCGCTGGATCTGCGCAGTGAAAATCGGGGTCTGAAGGAGTCGCTTGCTCTGAGCAGGCGCGAAGGACAGATCGCCGCCGCGGCTCAGGCGGGTTTGACGCAGTCGGTCAAGGCTTTGCAGGCGGAAAATGCCAAGCTCAAAGAGGATCTCGCTTTTCTGCAAAGTTTGTCGTCGGGCGGCAAGCCGGCTGGTATCAGTGTCGGCAAGGCTTACGTTTCCGCCGATCTGCTGCCGGGCGAATACCGTTTTCAGGTCTGGCTGGTACAGTCTGGCGCACGTGCTGATTATTTCAAGGGGCACATGCAACTGGTGGCGAATATCGTGCAGAACGGGCGGCGCAGCGATGTGATCTTTCCTGCCAATGTCGCGGATGAAGCATATAAGGTGAATGTACGAATTTATCAGCGGCTTGAGGGAGTGTTCAAACTTGATCCGGCCGCCAAAGTGGAAGCCGTGCAGGTGCGAATTTTCCAGGACGGGGTGGCGCAGCCCCGGGTCGTGCAAGGTGTAAAAATAAGCTAAGGGAGACGCATGAAATGAGCTGGTTTGGCAGGGGTTCGCGCCCGCAGAGTCGCATTGACAGTTTGATTGGGCTGGGTACTCGTATTGAGGGTGATTTGACGTTCACCGGTGGTTTGCGGGTGGATGGGGAAGTGAATGGCAATGTGCGCGAAACAGGAGATAAGCCGAGCACGCTGGTTCTCAGCGAGCGTGCGCGCATTACCGGCGCAATCGAGGTGGCGCATGTGGTGATCAATGGCACAGTGAACGGTCCGGTCACAGCTTCCGAATATGTTGAGTTGCAATCCAAGTCGCGCGTAACCGGGGACGTTTCCTACAAGCGCCTGGAAATGCATCTTGGCGCCGTAGTGGAAGGAAAGCTGGTGCCGCGGGATGATGCTGCAACGATTTCCGAGGTCGTAGCCGAATCCTGACCGTCCTGTGGTGTTGACCCGTTGGTCAGCTGCGTGGATAATATCAGATTGGATTAATATTGACCCAACATGAGGGGTGACGCCATGAATGCGATGACTGAAATGAATACTCCGCTGCTGTTCACCGACAGTGCAGCCGCCAAGGTGAAGGAGCTGATTGAAGAAGAAGGCAATCCGGATCTGAAACTGCGCGTGTTTGTTACAGGCGGTGGTTGCTCCGGTTTCCAGTATGGCTTCCAGTTCGACGAGCTGGTTAACGAAGACGATACCACCATGGAAAAAAATGGTGTGACCCTGCTGATCGATCCGATGAGCTTCCAGTACCTGGTCGGTGCCGAGATCGATTACCAGGAAGGTCTGGAAGGCGCGCAGTTCGTCATCAAGAACCCGAATGCAACCTCCACTTGCGGTTGCGGTTCTTCCTTCTCGGCCTGAGTAGCATATCAGCAAAGCGCATCGGGTTTGGACTGGCCTGATGCAAGGCCTGCTAATGAGGGGGAGGGTAACCTCCCCCTTTGTATTTTTGTGGAACAGCCTATGTACGAATATGTCCCGGGTCTGGCAGGTGTGCCTGCCACCAAATCGAAAATTTCCTATATCGATGGTGAAAAGGGTTTGTTGTCCTATCGCGGTTATCCGATAGAGATGCTGACCGAACACAGTACCTTTGAAGAAACAGCCAGTCTGCTGTTGAACGGAGAGCTGCCGACCAAAGATGAGCTGGAAGCATTTGATAACGGGCTCAGGCTGAACCGTAAAATGAAATACCGGGTGCGTGAACTCATGCACCAGCTGCCCAGCACGGCACACCCAATGGATGTCCTCCAGGCCATGGTGGGTTGCCTGGGCATGTTCTATCCAGAGCAGGAAGATGCCGAGGATGGACCGAATTCGGCCAACCCGAACGCGGTCAACCGCACTTCCATCAGCATCATCGCGCGTATGCCTACCCTGATTGCGATGTGGGAGCACCTGCGCAACGGCTACGACCCGGTTGAGCCGCGCGAAGACCTGTCACACGCTGCCAATTTCCTCTGGATGCTTACCGGCAAGGAGCCGGACCCGTTCCTGGCGCATATCCTCGATGTCTGTCTGGTGCTGCATGCTGAGCACACCATCAATGCGTCGACTTTTGCCGTGATGGTTTCCGGCTCGACACTGGCGAATCCTTATGCAGTAGTGGCGTCTGGGGTTGCAACACTGGCTGGCCCGCTGCACGGCGGAGCGAATCAGGCTGTAATTAAAATGCTGGAGGAAATCGGTTCCGCCGAAAAGGCGGCCGCCTACGTCGAGGCCCAACTGGTGGCCAAGAAGAAGGTGTGGGGTTTCGGCCATCGTGAGTACTCCACCAAGGACCCGCGCGCCAAGATTCTGGAAAAACTCATGCGCCAGCTGGTCGAATACCGCTCTGGCGAAGTCGGTCCGCTGTTCAATATCGCTCTGGCGGTTGAAGACGCGGCTACCGAGCGGCTGGCGGCCAAGGGTATTTACCCTAATGTCGATTTTTATTCCGGTGTATTGTATCGCGAGATGGGCATCGTCCCGGATCAGTTTACCGCCCTGTTTGCCATGGCGCGGGTAGCCGGCTGGCTGGCGCACTGGAAAGAGCAGTTGGCGGACAACCGAATTTTCCGTCCGACGCAGATCTATGTCGGCGAGACCGGTCGGCAGTACACTCCTATCGAACAGCGCTCGCGCTGATTGTGCGTAGCCGGCCCGGCCTGCTCTCAGGCCGGGTAGATGGCCCCGAGAATACGCGGGCCACGCGCACCCGTCACGGCCGGAATGTTGCCGGCAATGCCGCTGACGCACTGGCGGCCAAGCCAGGCAAATGCCACAGCCTCCACCCAATCAGCGGCAATTCCAAGCTCGTCGGTCAATTGCAGAATGCTGTCCGGCAGCTGGGCTTGCAGGGCCGCGCGCAAAGCCGCATTGTGCGCCCCGCCGCCACACAGGAATAATCTTGCCTGCCGCAGATGCAGATTCTGGCAGGCGGAAGCAATACCGTAAGCCGTCAACTCAAGCAGTGTGCGCTGTACATCCGCTGGCGCCTCGTCGCCGTTCAGCAGTCCGGCCAGCCAGCTCAGATTGAAATCTTCGCGTCCGGCGCTTTTGGGCGCAGAGCGAGCAAAGAACGGGTGCTGCCGTGCCCGGTCATACAGTTCATCGAGAATTTTCCCCTGCGCGGCCCAGTCGCCGTTGTGGTCGTAGCGTGCGCCGGTATGCCGTTCGATCCAGCCATCCAGCAGTGCATTGCCCGGTCCGCAGTCGAAGCCGCTGACCGTCCCGTCTGGGTAAAGGATGGTCAAATTGGCAATGCCGCCGATATTGGCGACTACGCGTACCTCATCGGGGTGGCCAAAAGCGGCCTGGTGGAAAGCGGGAACCAGCGGCGCGCCCTGGCCGCCGGCGGCAATGTCGCGGCTGCGAAAATCGGCTACTACAGTGATCCCCGTCAGCTCAGCCAGCAGAGCCGGATTGAAGAGCTGCAGGGTGTAACCCAGTGCGGGCTGGTGGCGGATCGTTTGGCCATGGCAGGCCAATGCTCGCACCGATGCTGGTCGGGTGCCGGATTTTTGCAGCAGTGCGCGAACAGTATCGGCGTAAAAGGTCGACAGTTCGTTGCCCAGGCGGGCGGCACGATCAAGTTCGTTTACACCAGGATCATGCAAAGCCAGGAGCGCTTTGCGCAGCTCACCGCTATAGGGCTGGTAGTGGCTATACAGCAGGCGGAAATGCTGTCCGTCCATGGCCACAAGTGCCGCATCGGCCCCATCCAGGCTGGTGCCGGACATGAGGCCGAGATACAGTTCCTCTGGCATGGGCGGCTTACTTACTGAATGCTCGCTACGTTCAGCTGGTTAACCATGTCGAGACGGGCCACCAGAGGCTGGCTTGCGGCCATGAACTGCTTGCGTACTGCCGGGTTGAGCGGAACGGCAATCGGCATGGCGGTAGACAGCGGATTGTGCTGAACACCGGCAATACGGAATTCATAATGCAGGTGCGGGCCGGTGGCCATGCCGGTCATGCCGACATAACCGATCACATCACCCTGGTTGACGTGCTCGCCACGGTGCAGGCCGGCGGCAAATCGGGAAAGATGACCGTAGGCCGTGCTGTAGTTGCCGAAATGGCGCAGAACAATCAGGTTGCCGTAGCCGCGCTGCTGGCCGACGAAATCGACCACGCCATCAGCGGTGGCTTTGACCTTGGTGCCGATGGGTGCGGCATAGTCCACGCCCTTGTGCGCACGCCATTCCTTCAGAATCGGGTGGAAACGTGCCAGGGTGAAGCCGGAACTGATGCGCGAGAATTCCAGCGGCGATTTCAGGAACGCCTTGCGCAGGTTTTCCCCGTTTGGCGTGTAGTAACCGCTGTGACCATCCGCCGTCTGGAAGTAGATCGCGCGATAAACTTTGCCCCCGTTGACGAATTCGGCGGCAAGAATGCGGCCGGTTTTGATGCGCTCACCGTTGTGGTACATGCCTTCATATATAACGGTAAAGCGATCGCCTTTACGAAGATCTTTGTGGAAGTCGATATCGCTGGAGAAAATGTCTGCCAGTTCAATGGCTATGCTGTCCGGCAAATTGACCGCATCGGTTGCGCCAAACAAAGAAGAGTTGATGCGGCTGGATTTCATTTCCACCCGGGTTTCCAGCGGTGGACTGTGTTCTTTTGAGGTGAAGCTGCCATCGGCGGATTTCTGCGCTTCCAGCAGTTGTCCGTCCGGCTGCATGTAGCGTAGTTGCAGCAGTTCACCGTTGCTGTTGGTGTTGGCCTCGATAACACGACCGGGCTTCAGTTGCTGGATGGCATCGGTGCCGTTCAGTGATTTCAGAACGGCAGCCGCATCTTCCGGATTGACTTCCATGCGCGCGAGCATGCTGGAGAGCGTGTCGCCGCGTTCGATGCGGGTCTCGCGCCAGTAATCACGAACCGCGGCAGGTTGGGATTCGATGTTCGCGGGAAGGTTTTCCACAACGGTCCGCACGTTGACGGTTTCGGTCTGAGTGTTCGGGGCAATCGCGAATGCGCCAACCACGGCAAACAAGCTCACCAGACCGGCGATGACGCGTACTGCGAGTTTTCCTTCGGACGCACCCTTTTGCGCCCCTCCCTTTTTCGATAGAATCGAGGGCTTTTCTGCACGCATTTTTGAGAGAATTTTTTGTATTTGAGGATCGGTCCGAGGATAGCAGAAAAACCGGGTGCTGCAAAGGTTGGTTGTTGCAAGTGTTTGTATATAGATCAATAGTCTGTCGGTGGGCGCGGTGTTTCTGAAAGAGGGCGCCGTACTTGGTTGGGGCGATGGGCGTAGAGGCGTTGCTAGGGTGGTGAGTCGTGAATATTGATGAAGTGTTGCAAATAATCAAGCGTGGTACCGAAGAGGTTCTGGTTGAGGCCGAGCTGGTCGAGAAGCTGAAATTGGGGCGCCCGTTGCGCGTCAAGGCCGGTTTTGATCCGACCGCACCCGATCTTCATCTCGGTCACACTGTGTTGATCAATAAATTGCGTCAGTTCCAGGAATTGGGGCATGAGGTGATGTTCCTGATTGGCGACTTTACCGGCATGATCGGGGATCCCACAGGCAAAAGCGCCACGCGCAAGCCGCTTACACGCGACGCCGTGATTGAAAATGCGCGCACCTATGAACAGCAGATATTCAAAATCCTCGATCCGGAAAAAACGCTGGTCATGTTCAACTCCAGCTGGATGAACGAGTTGGGTGCGGTGGGGATGATCGAACTGGCCGCCAAGCAGACCGTGGCCCGCATGTTGGAGCGGGATGATTTCTCCAAGCGCTATCAGAGCGGTCAGCCGATCGCCATTCATGAATTCCTCTACCCTTTGATGCAGGGATATGACTCGGTGGCCATGAAAGCCGACATCGAGTTGGGCGGTACGGATCAGAAATTCAATCTGCTGATGGGTCGCGAACTGCAGAAAAGCGCCGGTCAGGCGCCGCAAGTGGTTATTACCATGCCCATTCTGGAAGGCTTGGACGGTGTGCAGAAAATGTCCAAGTCGCTGGGTAACTATATAGGTATACAGGATTCGCCGGAGGATATGTTCGGCAAGCTTATGTCCGTATCAGATGAATTGATGTGGCGTTACTACGAATTGCTCAGCTTCCGCTCGACGGGAGAGATCGAGGAATTCAAGGCCGAAGTGGCGGGTGGACGAAATCCGCGCGACATTAAGGTCATGCTGGGCGAGGAGCTGGTGGCGCGCTTCCATGGCGAGGCTGCAGCCAAGCAGGCCTACGAGGCATTTGTGGCGCGCTTCCAGAAAGGGCTGATGCCCGACGAGATGCCCGAATTCACTTTTACTGCGGAACCGGATGGTATGGCGCTGCCGCAGCTATTAAAGTCTGCGAGTCTGGTAGAGAGCACCTCCGAGGCGATCCGTATGATCGGACAGGGCGGCGTGAAGCTCAATCAGGAAAAAGTAAGCGATAAAAATGCCCGTGTGCCCAAGGGGCAGACGGTTGTTGTGCAGGTGGGCAAGCGCAAATTCGCGCGGGTGACACTGGCGTAAAACCGGTTTTTGTTCTGGTTGGCGCAAGTAGATTTCAATGTAATTAATGGCTTATAAAAATTACTGCAGAAAGTGCTTGCGCTGTGTTCTGGGCTCTGTATAATGCGCCTCTCTTCTTGCTGCAGCGGCATCGCAGCAAGGCAAGCGAAGCGAAATTAAATTTCAAAACGCTTGACGAAGCGAAATAAGCTCGGTAAGATGGCGGACTTTGCTGCAACGACGGAAACGCAGCTGTAACGGAAGCGAAATAAATCTGAAACAGCGGGTTGACGGCAAAAATAGGGTGTGTATAATGCGCACCTCTTCG
>JAJZTZ010000117.1 GCA_021847305.1 Pseudomonadota bacterium
TTCCGATCTGCAGCCGCGCAGCAAGGAAATAGCCCAGTTTTACTGCGAGCAGGCAGCGATTGAGATGGCTCAGGGGCAGATGGATCTGGCGACCGAGCACCTGCAGACGGCTCTCGGCGTTAATCGACTCTGTGTCAGAGCCAACCTGCTGCTGGGCGATATTGCGATGCAGAGCGGACAGCTGGAACAGGCGCTGCATAGCTGGCGGCGCGTTGAATCGCAGCAGCCGCTTTATCTGCATATGCTGGTTGACCGGCTGCTGAAACTGTATCGCCAGCGCGGCGAGCTGCAGGCCGGGATCGCGCTGTTGAGAGATTACCTGCAAAAATACCCGACGCCAGATCTTTTGGCTGGGGTGTACCAGGCTGTACTGGAAATCGAAGGGCCGGCAGAAGCGTACGCGCTGGTGCGCGACGAATTACGGCGTAATCCGTCTATGACCGGTCTCGATCGGCTGATCGAAGTGCAGCTCATGCAGGCGCCGCCGGAGCGGCAGGGCGACCTGCAGTTGGTCAAGGCGCTGGTGCACCAGCATACCCGCCGCGTTGCCTTTTACCGCTGTGGCCATTGCGGTTTCATGGCGCGTCAGTTCTACTGGCAATGCCCGGCCTGTAATAATTGGGAAACGTTCCCCCCCCGACGCAAAGAGGAAGATGTTCTGAATGCAAACTGAGTCCCGCATCATTGTCGCCCTGGATTATGCCGATGCCGAATCGGCACTGGCGGTAGCCCGTACGCTTGATCCGGCTCAATGCCGGGTGAAAGTCGGCAAGGAACTGTTTACCGCGAGTGGTCCAGCCGTGGTGGATGCGCTGCAGAAGCTGGGTTTCGAGGTCTTTCTTGACCTCAAGTTCCATGATATTCCCAACACGGTAGCAGCCGCATGCCGTGCGGCTGCGCGTCTGGGGGTCTGGATGGTGAACGTGCATGCTTCCGGCGGCGAGCGCATGATGATCGCTGCCCGTGAGGCGCTGGAGCAGTCTGCACAGCGTCCTTTGCTGATCGCCGTGACGGTGTTGACCAGCATGGGGGCGGACGAATTAAAAGCGATTGGCATGCAGGGTACGCCACAGGAAACCGTGATGCGACTGGCGGAAATGACGCAGAAGTGCGGCCTGGATGGGGTGGTGTGCTCAGCGCGTGAAGCGGCTATGTTGCGGCAGCAGTTGGGCGGGCGTTTTTGTCTGGTGACGCCGGGAATTCGCCCGACCGGCTCTGCCGCGGATGATCAGACGCGCATCATGACGCCGGCTGAGGCTATTGCCCAGGGATCACATTATCTGGTGATCGGCCGGCCTGTTACTCAGGCCAAGGATCCGGTCAGCGTGTTGCAGCAGATTAACAAGGAAATTGAACAGGCTGGAGGCAAGCAGTGAAAATTACCGTTATTGGCAGCGGTTATGTCGGACTGGTCAGCGGGACCTGTCTGGCAGAGGTGGGCAATGATGTGTTGTGTCTGGACGTGGACGTCAACAAGATCAACATCCTCAAACAGGGTGGCATCCCCATTTACGAGCCGGGTCTGGAAGACATGGTCAAGCGTAACGTAGCCGCTGGTCGCCTGCGTTTTACCACCGATATCGAAGAAAGCGTTAAGCACGGTACTGTGCAGTTCATCGCCGTGGGTACTCCGCCGGACGAAGACGGCTCGGCCGACCTGCAATACGTGCTGGCCGCGGCGCGCAATATTGCCAAATACATGGACGACTACCGCGTTATCGTCGACAAATCCACCGTGCCGGTGGGCACCGGCGACAGGGTGGCCGCTGCAGTTGCAGATGAGCTGCAAAAACGCGGTGTGAAGCACGAATTCAGTATCGTTTCCAACCCGGAATTCCTCAAGGAAGGCGCGGCAGTAGAAGATTTCATGAAGCCGGACCGTATTGTGGTGGGTACCTCCGATGAGCGCGCCGCCAATGTCATGCGCCAGATCTATGCGCCGTTCCAGCGCAACCACGAGCGCCTGGTGCTGATGGACGTGCGCTCAGCCGAATTGACCAAGTATGCCGCCAACGCCATGCTGGCCACCCGTATCTCCTTCATGAACGAACTGGCTAATCTGGCCGAAAAGATGGGCGCCGACATCGAGCACGTGCGCCACGGCATCGGCTCCGATCCGCGCATCGGCTACCACTTCCTCTACGCCGGCTGCGGCTACGGCGGTTCCTGTTTCCCCAAGGACGTTAAAGCCCTGCAACGCACCGCGCGTGAATACGGTACCGAGCTGGAAGTGTTGGGTGCGGTGGAATCTGCCAACGACAAGCAGAAAGAAGTGTTGCTCGACAAAATCGTCAAACACTTCGGTAGCGACCTGAAGGGCCGCAAGTTTGCCCTGTGGGGCTTGTCGTTCAAACCCAATACCGATGACATGCGCGAAGCGCCCAGCCGCGTTATCATGCAAGGCTTGTGGCAGCGTGGTGCGACTGTGGTGGCGCACGATCCGGTGGCCATGCATGAAACCCAGCGCATTTTTGGCGATCGCGCCGATCTGACTCTGGTGGATAACCCGATGGATGCACTGGACGGCGCGGACGCGCTGGTCATCGTCACCGAATGGAAGGTATTCCGTAGTCCGGATTTCGCAGCGATCAAGGCGAAACTGAAGCAGCCGGTGATATTTGACGGCCGCAACATGTACGAACCATCGCAGCCGCGCGAAGCCGGTTTGCAGTACTACCCGATAGGCAGGCAATAAGGCAATGGCATTGAACTGGGACAATTTGAGCCGCGCCCGTGTTCTGGTAGTGGGCGATGTGATGCTGGACCGCTACTGGTTCGGCGATGTGTCGCGTATTTCTCCCGAAGCACCGGTGCCGGTGGTGAAGGTGGAAAAAAGCGAGGAGCGTCTTGGCGGTGCCGCCAATGTGGCGCGTAATATCGCCGCACTGGGAGCCGAGGCAACCCTGATCTCGGTTACCGGTCATGATGAGGCCGGCAAAACGCTGACGCGCATGCTGGCAGAAGAGCGGATTCATCCGGCTATTCATTTTGATGCCACGATTTCCACCACCATCAAGTTGCGCGTGATCGGTCGCCAACAACAGCTGCTGCGAATCGATTTCGAAGATCTGCCGAATCACGAGGTGCTCAACCTGGCACTGGATGACTTCTACAAGCTGGCGCCCAAGCACGATGCCATTATCCTGTCGGATTACGGCAAAGGCGGCTTGCATCATATCGAAAAAATGATTGCCTTCGCGCGCGAGCTGGGCAAGCCGGTGCTGATTGATCCCAAGGGCGATGATTACAGCCGTTACCGCGGCGCTACAGTGCTGACTCCCAACCGTTCCGAGTTCCGCGAAGTGGCGGGTCGCTGGCAGAACGAGGCGGAACTGGAAGCCAAGGCGCAAACGTTGCGCGGCAGCCTGGATCTGACTGCGCTGCTGGTGACGCGCAGCGAAGAGGGCATGAGTCTATACCGCGAGGGCGAGGTGCTGCACGAACCGACCCAGGCGCAGGAAGTGTTTGATGTGTCCGGTGCCGGCGATACGGTAATTGCCACCCTTGGCCTGATGCTGGCGAGCGGGGCGGATTTCCACGATGCGGTGCGCGTAGCCAACCGTGCAGCAGGTGTTGTGGTAGGTAAGCTCGGTACGGCAGTGGTTCATCCCGACGAGCTGGTGCGCGCCTGCGAAGATTGCTGAATAGTTTGATTTAACGGCCCGCAAGGGCACACTAGAAAGATAGAACATGTACTACATCGTTACCGGAGCCACCGGCTTCATCGGCGCCAATATCGTCAAGGCACTCAACGAGCGCGGCATCACTGACATTATTGCAGTGGATAACCTGAAAAAGGCCGACAAGTTCAAGAACCTGACCGACTGCGAAATTGCCGACTACCTCGACAAGCAGGAATTTCTCGATCTGGTACTGGATGGCGCCTTTGACGACAACATGGAGGCGGTTTTCCATGAAGGCGCCTGCTCGGATACCATGGAAACCGATGGTCAGTACATGATGGCCAACAACTACCGTTATACCGTGTCGTTGTTCAATGCCTGCCAGGAAAATGGCGTACCGCTGTTGTATGCGTCGTCCGCTTCGGTATACGGCGCCGGACGTATTTTTTCGGAGCAGCGTGAACACGAAGCTCCGCTGAACGTGTACGGCTATTCCAAGTTCCTCTTTGACCAGTATCTGCGCCGCCATATGCACGACCTGCGTGCCCAGGTGGTTGGCTTCCGCTATTTCAACGTGTACGGTCCGCGCGAGCAGCACAAGGGGCGCATGGCCTCGGTGGCGTTCCATTTCTTCAACCAGTATATGGCCGAAGGCAAAGTTAAACTGTTTGAAGGTTGCGAGGGCTATGGCAACGGTGAGCAAGTGCGCGATTTCGTGTCGGTTGAAGACGTGGTCAAGGTGAATATGTTCTTCCTCGATCATCCCGAACTGTCAGGTATTTTCAATCTTGGTACCGGTGCTTCGCAAAGCTTCAATGATGTGGCTGTGGCAGCCGTCAATGCCTGCCGCAAAGCCAAGGGCGAGCCGGTGCTCAGCCTGGCTGAGCTGCAGCAGCAGGGCATCATCAATTACATTGATTTTCCCGAAGCGCTCAAGGGGAAATACCAGAGTTTCACTCAGGCGGATATTTCCAGTCTGCGCTCGGTGGGTTACCTCGATCCCTTCCTCACCGTACAGCAGGGGGTCGAACGCTATGTCGGCCATCTGCTCAAGGCCCCGCGCTAAGGCGGCATGACAGGACGATGCGTTTGGCAAATGCGCATGGCGGTCCTATAACCTGGTAAAGGGAGGGGCGCGATGCGTAGAGGCGTGATCATGGCTGCAGCCGCCGTGTTGTTTGCGGCGGTGCAAGCCTGGGCCGGTGAGGTGGTGAATTTGAATGCAGCCAGTGTAGAACAGTTGCAGACCCTGCCGGGTATTGGCCCGGGGCGGGCCGAGGCGATTGTGCGTTATCGCCAGCAGCATGGCCAGTTTGCCACGGTAGACGAGCTCGATCGGGTGCCGGGAATCGGTCCTGCGTTGATCCAGCGGCTGCATGACAGGGTCAGTGTTGCTGCGGCCCCCGTGGCGCAAATTCCCGGAGTTGCCAGCCCGGTGGTGACGTCGGATGGTGTGTGGCGGGGAAGGGTGGAATAATGCAATCGCTACCGACTCATATCCTGCCGCCATGGCTGACTCCGTTTCACTCCATTCTGGTTGCCCTGTTTAGTATTACAGGCGAGCTGCAGGCCTGCAACAAGGGGTTTGCCGTTTACCTGGGCGATACCCCGATCAGTGAGGCCACGGTGCATATCATCGAGCCGACTTTTGCCGGGCTGGTGCACATGCCGCTGGGCAAGGACGGTTTGGTGTATCAGGGACTGATTACCCTGCAGGGAAAGGATGAGTTGCGCCGGGTCTTTTCCGGTCAGGTATATCGCCTGGCGCAGGGTTATCTGCTGGCGGCCGAGGTCGACATCAGCTCATTTGAGCAGATGAGTCATGATCTCGACAGCATGAAAATGGAGATGGATGAGCTCAAGCGCCAGCTGGCTCGCCGCAATCACGCATTGAACAAGGCCATGGAAGAATTAAAAGAGCAGCGCGGTTTGGATGCTCTGACCGGCTTACCCACCCGGGTCCAGCTGGACGAGCGCATCGAACTGGAAATTTCCCGCTGGCAGCGTTACCACCGGCCATTGTCTCTGCTGGTGCTGGACCTGGATAATTTTGCCGCCATCAATGAAGACTACGGCCGGGAAACCGGCGACGAAATTCTGATTCATGTTGCCACCATCATCAAACAGTCCTTGCGTACACTCGACATGACGGTACGCTACGGCGGGCAGGAATTTGCCATTCTGCTGCCGGAGACCAATGAAATGGGGGCGCAGATTGTGGCTGAACGTTTGCGTATGGAACTGGAGAGCCAGATCATTCTGCCTCTGGTCCATCCGCTCACCGCCAGCATCGGCGTGGCAATGCTGTTGCCTGACGAAAAGCGCGAGTCTTTGTGCGCCCGCGCCGAACGTGCTCTGCGTTCGGCCAAGGAAAGTGGCAAAAACTGTGTCACTATCGCTGGCGTGCTCAGCGAGTGCGACTACCTGTCGAGGAACGAAAGCTGATGACTACCCACTACCCCACCATTGAAGACTTTGTCGGCAACACGCCGCTGGTGCGCCTGAAAAAAATGCCGGGTAGCAGCTCCAATACCGTTCTGGTCAAGCTGGAAGGCAATAATCCTGCCGGATCGGTCAAGGATCGCCCGGCCCTGTCGATGATCCGTCATGCGGAAGCCCGCGGCGAAATCAAACCGGGCGATACCCTGATCGAGGCCACCTCTGGCAACACCGGCATTGCCCTCGCCATGGCCGCCGCCATGCGCGGCTACCGCATGATTCTGATTATGCCGGAGCATCTGTCGATCGAACGTCGCCAGGCCATGCGTGCCTACGGTGCAGAAGTGATTCTGACACCCAAGGCCGGCAGCATGGAGGCGGCGCGCGATCTTGCCGAAGCGATGCAAAAGCAGGGCAAGGGTAAAATCCTCGATCAGTTTTCCAATCCGGACAATCCGCTGGCCCACTATGAGGGGACCGCTCCGGAGATCTGGCGCGACACCCAGGGAAAAATCACCCATTTTGTCTCCAGCATGGGTACGACCGGCACCATTATGGGGTGCAGCCGCTATTTCAAAGAGCAGAATCCGGCTGTCCAGATTGTCGGCGTACAACCCGAAGAAGGGGCCAATATTCCCGGTATCCGCAAATGGCCGGAAGCCTATCTGCCCAGTATTTACAACAAGAATCTGGTCGACCGGCTGGTTTATGTGTCGCAGGAAGATGCGGAAAATACCATGCGTCGCCTTGCCGTGGAAGAAGGTATTTTTGCCGGTGTGTCTTCCGGCGGAGCCTTGGCGGTGGCGTTGCGTCTCAATCAGGAACTCGAAAATGCAGTGATTGTCTCTATCGTGTGCGATCGCGGTGATCGTTATCTGTCCACCGGAGTCTTTCCTGCATGAAATGGGGACGT
>JAJZTZ010000118.1 GCA_021847305.1 Pseudomonadota bacterium
TGAGGCCTTGCACGACGTGCTGCCAGTACTGGACAAACAGATTCGTGACCTGCTGGAAACTGTGATTTCCGCCCGTTACGCGATTCTGCCGCTGCATTCGCCCAAGCCGTCTTTCCACATTGGCCAAATCGAGAGCGACCGGCTACTGGAGAATGTCGATTATTACCTGTCAGTACAAAGCGATCTGCCGGCAGCGCATGTAATAGAAAATGTGCCGCTGAAGATCAAAATCGGCGCTCCGGACGATGTAGAGAAATTGCTCAACTCGGCCATGCGCGGCGTCAGCGTTACTCACGCGGCGCAGACACCATCGGCCATTCCCGTGCGCGTGGGCAATCATTATTTTGCCCTGGAACCGCATGGGGACATTTACCAGCGCATGCTGCAATCCCGCAGCGTGTGCATCTACGTGCCGCAAACACTGGCGGATATTCGCCTTGAACTGATTGCTGTTTTCCGTTGAGGATGCCATGAATTCCACCCTGAATCATTCCACCCTTGCTTCAACCGCCACTGCACTTCCCCTGACGGGCAACACCCCGTCCAACGCGCCCAGCTTGCGCGAGCTGCTGGAAGACGGTGTTTACATGCTGTTTTTACTCAAGGAAGGCAACGCGCCGAACAGTGCCGTGGAATTCAACAAGCGGGTAGACAGTTTTCTGGCCCAGTTTGAACGCATTGGCCGCAGTTTCGAAAAAAACCCCGATGACATCACCCAGTCAAAATTTGCCTTTTGTGCCCTGCTGGACGAAATCATTCTCTCGTCGGAATTTCCGCTGCGCGACGAATGGGAACGGATGCCGCTGCAGCTGCGTCTGTTTGGCGAACATCTGGCAGGCGAATCGTTTTTCAACCGCCTGGAACAATTACGGCTTAACCCGGAAGCGCACATCGAAGCACTGGAGGTGTTTTACACCTGTCTGTTGCTCGGCTTTCAGGGGAAATACCTGCTGGAAGGAGAAGAAAAACTGGGGTAC
Organism: Pseudomonadota bacterium; assembly: GCA_021847305.1. GTDB lineage: Bacteria > Pseudomonadota > Gammaproteobacteria > Burkholderiales > JAJZQI01 > JAJZQI01. The sequence continues at coordinate 978 of JAJZTZ010000118.1, forward strand.
CTGACCAGCCGGGTCAAGCAAGAAATCCAGCAGGTTCGTGGCGGCAAGGCGGACTTCGCCCCCAACTGGAAATTGCCGCAGCGCTTCCAGAACTTTGTCCGCAACGAATTGCCGCTGTGGCTGTATTTCGCCTTGCTGACCGCCGCCGGAATCGGCATTTTTGCCGTTTATCGCCTCCTGCTGTCGCACCAGACCGGCGCGCTTCTCGGCTAACCCGGTTCGCTTCATGAAATCCGGCACAACCGCTCTGACCGCCCACGCATCCATGCTCGATCGCCTGCTCGATTCAGCGCCGGACAATTTGCACGATCCCCGCCAGCTGCAGCATGACCTGCTCGACTATCGGCGCGCCATTGCCCGCGATCTGGAAGCGCTGCTCAACACCCGCAAACTCGCCCATGAAGAGCTGTTCAGCGCCTATCCGGAAGCACAGGAATCCGTCCTGCAGTTCGGCCTGGAAGACATGAGCGGTCTGAGCCTGCTGAACCCGGCCGATCAGGAACTGATCCGTACCCGTTTACGCCAAACCATCGAGCGTCACGAACCGCGCCTGTCCCGCATTCGCGTTCAAATCGACATTCCCGACCGCCAGCAGAAACAGGTACAGTTTCGCGTTGAAGGTGTTCTTAAAATCCATCCCCAGAGACCGCAGGTGAGCTTTGACGCCACCCTCAACCTGTCCTCCAGCACCTGCCGTATCATGCGTTAGGGAAACGCTGATTTATTAGCGTTTCCCTGCCCGGCGGGATTTTTGTCCGGCCGCGCAGCCGTCCTGCTGATGTGTTCCATGAATCGAACACATCAGCGCTTACTTAGAGTGCCTGCATGATTGCTCGTCTGCCGGCCAAATCCTTTATACTAATGCTTCTTGAAAAGAGCGGTTCCTGCAACACGCCGGGGCATCGGCGCCACGGCCAATCCGGACCGCACTGTCATCGGATTCACTCATGCCAGCAATCGGTCTGATCATCATTGGCGATGAAATTCTTTCCGGCAAACGTCAGGACAAGCATTTCGCGCATTTTATCGAAGCCCTGGCGCTGCGAGGGCTGGAGCTGTCCTGGTGCCGGATTATCGGCGACACCCCGGCGCAGATTGTTGAAACGCTGCAACATACCATGGCCACACCGGATATTGTGTTCAGCTGCGGCGGTGTGGGCGCCACACCGGACGATCACACGCGCCGCTGTGCCGCACTCGCAGCCGGCTTACCCATGTCCCGTCACCCAGGTGCCGTGGCGGAAATAGAGGCGCAATTCGGCGAAAGCGCCTACCCCACCCGCATTCTCATGGCCGACCTGCCGCAGGGAGCCAGCCTGATACCAAATCCGTACAACCGCATTCCCGGTTTCAAGCTGGGTGACCATCATTTCCTGCCCGGCTTCCCAATGATGGCATGGCCGATGTTCGAATGGGTGATGGACACGTACTACCGCAAGCTGACCCGCACGTTGCCGGAAGCCAGTGCCACCCTGATCGTCCGCGATGCAGTGGAAAGCGACCTGATGCCGCTGATGCAGCAGATTACGCGTGACTACGCCGATTTGCGTTTTGCCAGCCTGCCGCATATCGACACCGACGGCAAATGGGTGGAGCTCTCCGTGCAGGGACAGGGCCACCGTGTAGAGGCCGCCAAACAAGCCATGCTGACTGAATTAAACAACCTTGGACTTCACGCCTGATGAGCCGTAGAACACTGCAAATTACCCCACCGGTCTATGACTATCTGCTCGACGTCTCCCTGCGCGAGCCGGAGGCCATGCGCAAGCTGCGCGAAGCGACTCTGGCCCACCCGTTTGCCAACATGCAGACCGCTCCGGAGCAGGCACAGTTCATGGCCATGCTGATCCGCCTGACCGGGGCGCGTCGGGCGCTGGAAATTGGCACATTTACTGGTTACAGCGCGCTGGCAGTTGCGCTGGCATTACCGGAAGAGGGCCGCCTGATCGCCTGCGACGTGAATGCCGACTGGGTGGCAATGGGGCAGCCCTTCTGGCAGGAGGCAGGGGTGGCCGGCAAGATTGACCTGCGCATTGCCCCGGCACTGGAAACACTGCAGCAACTGATGGCGGAAAAGCGTCATGGCGAATTCGATTTCGCCTTTATCGATGCAGACAAACAGAACTACATCCCTTACTTTGAAGCCTGCATGCAACTTATTCGTCCCGGCGGGCTGATCGCTGTAGACAATGTGCTATGGGATGGCAAAGTAGCGGACGAGTCAGTCACCGATCCGACTACCCGGGCCATTCGCCGTTTCAACGACGCCATCAGCCAGCGTAACGACATTGAACTGAGCATGATCCCCATCGGCGACGGCGTAACGCTGGCGCGCAAAATTCCAATGTAATATCATCTGTCAACTCAAATGTCATGAAATGCGTTTAGGGTGGAGATACCCGCAACCCAAACGTTCAACCAGGGAGATATGATGAAAAAACTTAATACACTGCTTATCGCACTGACTCTTGCCTCCGCCAGCTTGCCCGTTCTGGCCGACGCAGCAACTGAAGCCGCTTCGGCATCTGCAACGGCAACGTCCCCTGCAGCTGCAGCAGGCAGCAGCAATAGCCGCGCCGCAATGCGCGAACGCTTCATGCAACGCATGGAACAGCGTCGTCAGCAAAATGGTGGTGCCACCGGCGGTGCACGCAAAATGCCGGGTGACACCAATGGCGACGGCATGATCAGCAAACAGGAAGCCCAATCCATGCCGCGCCTGAGCAGCAATTTCGACGCGATCGACAGCAACAAGGACGGCGAACTGAGCCAGGAAGAACTGAAAGCATTCGGCCAAAGCAGAGCACAGGGCATGAAAGGCAACATGCCCATGCGTAATCAGACGGCTGCTGCGCCGGCTTCTGCTGCCGCGGCAAAATAATTACCCCATCAGCCCCAACCCAGGCCCGCCTGTGCCGGCCTGGGTTTTTTCATCCGCCAGCTTACTCGCCAGGGCATTCAGTGCTATTCTTGGCAGCCTGTTGATTCAGCCCGTACCCGTCACTGTGAACACCCCCCGAGCTACCCGTCTGTTTATGCACCTGACCAGCGGCGCATTTTCCCGTCTGGACACGTTTGACGAGACCAAAAACCGGCTGAAATTTGCCGCGCGCGGACTGATGACCCTGCCCTACACCCTGCGCTGGCTCGATTTCATCGCCGCCGATGCGCAACGCCTGGAATTTGTGCGGCGCCGCCCGCGTATTGCCAGCAAGCTGCACCGCCCTTACCTGATGCAGTCGATGGGTACTGCTCGCCGTCTGGCTGTGCTGATTGACCACTATACGCTGCAACAGCAACGCTTTCCCGCCGCACTTCACGCCCGGCTTTTGGCCGACGAGGATGTCCTGCTGGCGACGCTGGCAGGCAAAAACGACAAGACCTACAGGGTAATATTGACGCAGAAGCACAGCTTTGAAAAAGAGGGGGAACTCTCGCTGCGTATGGTCGATGCGGCCGACAACGCACTGGCCGTCACCACCTTCAGTTTCTATATGCACGATCGTCAGCCGGCCCTGCTGATCGGTGGTTTGCAGGGGCCGCGCCAAAGCCGTGATCACGCCATCATCAAGGAAGCCACCAAGTCATGTCACGGCCTGTTTCCCAAAAAACTGGTGGTGGAAGCGCTTATGGAACTGGCACGACGCCTTGGCATCAAGCAGATCCATGCCGTAAGCAAGGAAGCACATATCTACAACCACTGGCGCTACCGCAAGGATTTTCAGGCCGATTACAACACCTTCTGGCAGGAACTCGGCGCCGAGCCACTGAACAGTTCCGTCTATACCCTGCCCGAACACATCTACCACAAGCCCATTGAAGAAGTGGAAAGCAAGAAACGAGCAGAATATACTCGGCGCTATGCTTTGCTGGCCGACCTGCGGGAGCAGATCGGCACAACACTGAAGGAGTGCGGATGATGGAAAAAGCGACTTTTGGCGCGGGTTGTTTCTGGGGTGTAGAAGACCGCTTCCGCCAGCAGGATGGCGTGATCGACGCTGTATCCGGCTACGCCGGCGGCCATCTGGACAACCCGAGCTACCGCGACGTGTGTACCGACACCACCGGGCATGCCGAAGTGGTGGAAGTGACTTACGATCCGCAGCGCGTCAGCTATGAAACGCTGCTCGGTCTGTTCTGGCACATGCATGACCCCACCACGCTGAATCGCCAGGGACCGGATATCGGCACGCAATACCGTTCAGTGATCTTTTTCCATACACCGGAGCAGGAACAATTGGCCCGCGCCGCCAAAGAGGAACTCGATCGCTCCGGCCGTTTTGCTCGACCGATTGTGACGCAGATTCTGCCGGCCCCGACCTTTTACCGCGCGGAAGAGTACCACCAACGCTATCTGGAAAAACACGGCCGCGGCGGCTGTCACATCTAAGGAAATGCTGATTTATTCGCGTTTCCGTGCCGGGCAGATTGTTCGCTCGGCCGCTCAATGACGCCAGTCATTGAAAGCGTGAGGCTGTGCGGACATGTGCCGCGCAGCCGCCTGGCTGATTTATTCGATAAATGGAATAAATCAGCACTTCCCTAAGTATTACACCTCAACCGGCGTATCCGCACGATTGCCCCAGTCCGACCAGGAGCCGGGGTAGCCTTTGACGTTCTGATAACCGAGCGACTTGAGCACCATGTAAGTATGCGCCGAGCGATGGTGGCTGCGACAATGGACCAGCACTTCCTTGTCGGGTGTAATGCCGTTTGCTTCCAGCCGGGTACGAATCTGTGCCTGCGGCAAAAGCTTGAGGTGATTGTCCCGATCCATCAGCGAAGTCCACTCGATGTTCACCGCACCGGGCATGTGCCCGACCTTGGCATCGGTTTGCTTCTGGCCGCTGTATTCCAGCGGGCTGCGTGCGTCCAGCACGCAAAAATCGGCTTTACCCAACCGCCTCATAATTTCGTCCGCCGTTGCAGCGCCGCGTTTGTAAGCGGTCACTTCGTAGTGACTTGCCTTGGGAAAAGCACTTTCCTGCGACAGGGGGCGCCCTTCGGCCTCCCAGGCCAGGATGCCGCCATCCAGCAGACTGATCTTGTCGTGCCCAACCACATCCAGGGTCCACAGCAGGCGAGCCGCCTTACCGCCCCCCTCATCGTCATAGGCCACGACCTGGGTATCCGGCGTCAACCCAAGTCCGGAGAACACCGCGGTCAGTGTCGCCACATCTGGCAACAGGCCCACAGTCGGCTCGCGCTTGGCCACAATGCGGGCATATTCCAGATGCACTGCACCCGGCACATGACCTGCGGCATAGCGCTCTGGTGAACACATATCAACCACCAGCAGATTAGCCTCGCCCAGGCGCATTTGCAGCTCTTCCGGCTCAACGACATAAGACCATTGGCTCATAGTGCTTTCCCCATTTATCAGACCAGTCTAATATTGCACCATATTCACGACAATTCAAGCCAAAATGACCTTTGCCAAACTGCTGCTGTTCCTGCAAAACATTCTGCAGCGCCCCATTCTGATCGATTCGCCCAGCCATACTCTGGAACTGATTGCCAGTGAAAAGCATCCCGATATGATGCTGGCGGAAATGCTCAAACTGATGCTCGACTGGTGCCGCATTAGCGACGCAGAGCAACCGGTAGAACGGGCCGCGCTGATCAACGCATTGGGACCGATGCGACTGAAATTGATGGGGGACGATGGCGACATCCACGCCTACCGTTTGATCGGACAGCTGATTGCAGCAGTAGATGAGGCATTTGATCTGGAAGCCAGCAAGCCGGATCCCAGCGAGCTGCACTGATGAGGACTGAGGACTGAGGACTGAGGACTGAGGACTGAGGACTGAGGACTGAGGACTGAGGACTGAGGACTGAGGACTGAGGACTGAGGACTGAGGACTGAGGACTGAGGACTGAGGACTGAGGACT
>JAJZTZ010000015.1 GCA_021847305.1 Pseudomonadota bacterium
AACCGCCCGGAATCACGGCCTTGAGCTTGTGGCCGGTACGTACGCCACCCGCCATTTCCAGCAGCTCACCGAACGGGGTGCCCATCGGCACCTCAAAGTTGCCCGGCTTGTTCACATGGCCGGACACCGAGAAGATCTTGGTGCCGCCGTTGTTGGGTTTGCCCAGCTCCAGGAACTTCTGCCCGCCGTGACGGATGATGTACGGAATACAAGCAAAGGTTTCGGTGTTGTTGATGGTGGTCGGCTTGCCGTACAGACCGAAGCTGGCCGGGAAAGGCGGCTTGAAGCGCGGCTGACCTTTCTTGCCTTCGATCGATTCAAGCAACGCGGTTTCTTCACCGCAGATGTAGGCACCGTAACCGTGATGCGCATGCAGCTCGAATTCAAAGCCGGTACCGCAAATGTTCTTGCCCAGATAGCCGGCAGCGCGGGCTTCTTCCAGCGCACGTTCGAAGATTTCATAGTCTTCGAAAATCTCGCCATGAATGTAGTTGTAACCCACCTTCATGCCCAGGGTATAGGCGGCAATGGCCATGCCCTCGATCAGCAGATGCGGGTTGTAACGGATAATATCGCGATCCTTGAAGGTACCCGGCTCGCCCTCGTCGGTATTGCACACAAGATACTTGTCACCATCGAAGTGACGCGGCATGAAGCTCCACTTCAGACCAGTGGGGAAGCCGGCACCACCGCGACCACGCAGGGCGGACTTCTTTACTTCTTCAATAATGGCTGCCGGATCAATCTTTTCCTTCAGCACTTTTTCCAGCATCTCGTAACCGCCGGCGCTGCGATAGGTCGCCAGCGTCCACGGCTTGTCCAGATGCAGGGTATTAAAAATGACTTCGTTTGCCATCGCGCCTTACTCCAGACTGTCCAGGAGTTCGTCAATTTTCTGGGTGGTCAGGAAGCTGTGCATCTTGTGATTGTTCACAGTACACAGGGGCGCGTCGCCGCAGGCCCCCATACATTCCGATTCACGCAGGGTGAATTTGCCGTCCGGCGTGGTTTCGCCGATACCGATACCAAGTTTCTTCTGCAGATGACCCATGATATCCAGCGCGCCCATCAGGGTGCAGGACAGGTTGGTGCAGACGGTGATCTTGTGACGGCCAATCGGCTCCAGTTCGTACATGTTGTAGAACGAAGCCACTTCATACACAGCAATGGTCGGCATTTCCAGGTACTGGGCCACGAACTCGATGGTTTCGTTGGACAGCCAGCCTTTTTCCACCTGCGCGATGCGCAGGGCGGACATCACCGCGGAAGACTTGTGGCCTTCCGGATACTTGGTGATTTCCTTGTCAATCTGGGCCAGGGATTCAGCGGACAGCATTATCGGTCAATCTCCCCAAACACGATATCCTGAGTACCAATGATGGCGACAACGTCAGCAATCATATGGCCACGCGACATTTCATCCAGCGCCGCCAGATGGGCAAAGCCCGGAGCGCGGATCTTCATGCGGTACGGCTTGTTAGCGCCGTCGGATACCAGATAAATACCGAATTCACCTTTCGGGTGCTCGACTGCAGCATAGGCTTCGCCTGCCGGTACGTGCATACCTTCGGTGAACAGTTTGAAATGGTGGATCAGCTCTTCCATGTTTTCTTTCATGGATTCGCGCGACGGCGGTGCCACCTTGTGGTCGGCGGTAATTACCGAACCGGGGTTCTTGCGCAGCCAGTCGATACACTGCTTGATGATGCGGTTGGACTGACGCATTTCTTCCATGCGCACCAGGTAACGGTCGTAACAGTCGCCGTTGACGCCTACCGGAATATCGAAGTCCAGGTCAGCGTACACTTCGTACGGCTGTTTCTTGCGCAGATCCCATTCGATCCCGGAACCGCGCAGCATGGCACCGGTGAAGCCCAGCTGCATGGCACGCTCCGGGCTTACCACGCCGATACCGACAGTACGTTGTTTCCAGATGCGGTTGTCGGTCAGCAGGGTTTCGTATTCGTCGCAGTATTTCGGAAAGCGGTTGGTGAAGTCTTCCAGGAAATCCAGCAGGGAACCCTGACGGTTTTCATTCAGCTCTTTCACCACCTGCTCGCCGTGAATCGGGGAGATGGAGTACTGCGGCATGCTGTCCGGCAGATCGCGGTACACGCCGCCCGGACGGTAGTAAGCCGCATGCATACGGGCACCGGAAACGGCTTCATAGGCATCCATCAGATCCTCACGCTCGCGGAAAGCGTACAGGAACATGGTCATGGCACCGATATCCAGTGCGTGCGCGCCAATCCACAGCAGGTGATTGAGGATACGGGTGATTTCGTCGAACATCACGCGGATGTATTGGGCACGCAGGGGCACGTCAATCTGCAGCAGCTTCTCGATGGCCATCACATAGGCGTGCTCGTTACACATCATGGACACGTAATCGAGACGATCCATGTATGGCACGGACTGCAGGAACGTCTTGTGTTCGGCGAGTTTTTCCGTCGCGCGATGCAGCAGACCGATGTGCGGGTCGGCACGCTCGATCACTTCACCGTCCAGCTCCAGCACCAGACGCAATACGCCGTGAGCTGCCGGATGCTGCGGACCAAAGTTGAGCGTGTAATTTTTGATTTCGGCCATGTTCAGATCACCTTTCCAAGCATGGTAGACGCGGCAGACCGCTCACGCAGCGAAACTTCGGTGCAGGCTAACTTTTGCGCAGCAAAAGTTAAGTGCGCAGCACGGCCGGAGCCAAAGTTGAGGGTGTAGTTCTTGATCTCAGCCACCGTAGTTCTCCTCACGTACGATACGCGGCGTAATTTCGCGCGGCTCGATGGAAACAGGCTGGTAGATGACGCGCTGCTGTTCCGGGTCGTAGCGCATTTCCACATGACCGGACAGCGGGAAATCCTTGCGGAACGGGTGGCCGACAAAACCGTAATCGGTCAGCAGACGACGCATATCCGGGTGGCCCTCGAAGACAATGCCGTACAGATCGAACGCTTCGCGCTCGAACCAGTTGGCAACGCTCCAGATGCCTTCGACCGATTCAACCCGCGGGAAAGAATCATCCTCGGCGAACACGCGCACGCGCACGCGCTGGTTCAGGGAAACGGACAACAGGTGATAGACCACGGCAAAGCGGGCACCTTCCCAGGCGCCGTCACCGTATTCGCTGTAATCCATACCGCACAGATCGATCAACTCCTCGAACTTGAGGCCGGGGTGATCGCGCAGGGTGCGCATGGTCAGTAACAGGTCATCGGCTTTCACCACAACAGTGATTTCGCCCAGGCGTTCGGTCACATTCACGATACGGCCGGACAGGGCATCCTGCAGGCAAAGCGACAGCTTTTCAAGCGAAGCGCTCATCTGACTTCCTTAATTAGCGGGCAATGGTATTGGTACGTTTGATCTTGTTCTGCAGCTGGATAATGCCGTACAGGAGCGCCTCGGCAGTCGGAGGGCAACCCGGAACGTAGATATCCACCGGAACAATGCGGTCACAACCGCGCACCACGGAGTAGGAATAGTGGTAGTAGCCGCCACCATTGGCGCAGGACCCCATGGAGATCACCCAGCGCGGCTCGGCCATCTGGTCGTATACCTTGCGCAGCGCAGGCGCCATTTTATTGCACAGGGTACCCGCCACGATCATCACGTCAGATTGACGCGGGCTGGGGCGGAATACGATACCGAAGCGATCCAGGTCGTAACGCGAAGCGCCGGCCTGCATCATCTCTACCGCACAGCAGGCCAGACCGAAAGTCATTGGCCAGAGGGAACCGGTACGAGTCCAGTTGATCAGCTTGTCAGCCGTTGTGGTGACAAAGCCTTTTTCCAGAACGCCTTCTACTCCCATTCCAAGGCCCCTTTCATCCACTCATAGACAAAACCGACAACCAGAATGCCAAGGAAAATCACCATGGCAACAAAGCCGAACATGCCGATCTGCTCCAGCACGACCGCCCAGGGGAACAGGAAGGCAATTTCCAGATCGAACAGAATAAACAGGATCGCCACCAGATAATAGCGGACATCGAATTTCATGCGCGCATCTTCAAATGCCTCGAAACCGCACTCATAGGGCGACAGCTTTTCGGAATCGGGACGATTCGGCGCGACAAGCCAGCCTATGATGATGGGTCCCAGGCCGACCAGCAGGCCGACGATCATGAACATCAAAATAGGAAAATAATTTTCCAGCATTTCCAGTATGCCCCCGCAGGACGAGGCCGTTTAGCAGGCCCGTTCAGTTTCTCAAACAAGCGAACTTAATTAAGCTCACTCTTCAAGCAGTATGGTGCCGATGGCCAGACTCGAACTGGCACGGCTTACGCCACTACCCCCTCAAGATAGCGTGTCTACCAATTTCACCACATCGGCTTTAAGACGGAAGGAGGGGTAATCCTTCCTACAACTACTCCACCCAGGCAGTCGCCTAGTTGGGTATTTCGCGGGCTTTTGACCCGGCATCTCCGGCTCCACCCGCTGCCGGCTTGGCTGGCGCGGTCGCAGGAACCGATTGAGAAACCTGATTTTGCTTGTCCATCAAACCAGCCTGCTGGCTCTTGGCATTCGAAAAGAATGTCAGCGTCAGGCTGGTAACAAAAAAGATAGCCGCCAGAATGGCCGTGGATCGGGACAGCACATTGGCCGAACCGGAAGCGCCAAAAAGCGTACCCGAAGCGCCGCTACCAAAAGCCGCGCCCATATCGGCGCCTTTGCCATGCTGCAACAGCACCAGCACGATTACACCAATCGCTGCCAGCACATGTACGATCCACACAAAGATTTCCATTTTAACCTTAACCTTCTTCCCTGCAAAGCACCCGATCAAGACGCCTGCGCGGCACGACAGATTGCCACAAAATCTTCCGCATGCAGCGATGCGCCACCAATGAGCCCGCCATCAATATCGGGCATGCCAAACAGTTCAGCCGCGTTAGCCGCCTTGACGCTCCCGCCGTACTGAATCACAGTTTTCTCCGCCAACTCGGCATCGACTTCGCGCAGTCGGCCACGAATAAATGCATGAACTGCCTGCGCCTGTTCGGGCGTCGCTGTTTTGCCCGTACCGATCGCCCAGACCGGTTCATAGGCGATGACCGCGCCCTTCATGCCTGCGGCGCCAACAGCGTGGACTACCGCATCCAGTTGGCGCGCAACCACCTGCTCGGTCACGCCGTTTTCGCGCTCAGCCAGCGATTCGCCGACACACAGGATAGGCACCAGGCCTGCCGCATGCGCCCACTTGTATTTGTGTGCCACCACCGCATCGGTTTCACCGTACAGGCTGCGGCGTTCGGAATGACCAATAATGACATACTGGCAACCAAAGTCCTTCAGCATGCTGGCCGACACCTCGCCGGTGTACGCGCCTTTGGCATGCTCTGACAGATTCTGCGCACCCCAGGCAACGGGGCTGTTCTGCAATACTGACTGCGCCTGAAAGAGGTAGGGATAAGGCACACACACAGCCGCTTTTGCGCCTGTCAAACCGGATAGACCAGCAACCACACCGTCAAGCAATACCTTGTTTTCGGCTAAGCCACCATGCATTTTCCAGTTGCCCGCAACCAACTTCTCGCGCATGCAGAAACCCCAGTTCTTTACAAAGGCATGAATAGTACCGAGACATCCTAAATAGGTCAATGTCTAATTTAAGCATTAACTAATAGTTACAACAGCGAAACCTTCCCACCCCTTCCTGCGCACAAAAACAGTAACCAACTAATTTCATTGGTTAATATTTTTTAGTCAAAATTGTTGTTGCTAATCATTCTCAGTTGAATGTATAGTTGTTGATAAGCATTATCGTTTTTATTAACTTTACTTAAGATGCCAATAGGACAGTCCAATATGAAACATATCGCCGCTCTGCTGCTCACCTTCACCAGCCTCCACGTCTTTGCCGACGAACCGGCCATCTTCAGGATCGGTATTGAAAACAACCGTTTTGTTCCTGCCGAGATACAGGTACCGGCCGCACAGAAAATTAAACTGGTAATTGAGAATCGCGACAACACCAGCGAAGAATTTGAGAGTCATGCGCTCAATCGCGAGAAAGTGATTCCGGCCAAGTCCAGTGTCAGCATTTTCATTGGTCCGCTCAAGCCCGGCAGCTATCCTTTTGTGGGCGAATTTCATGAAAGCACCGCCAAGGGCATCATCATTGCCAAGTAGGAGGTCACGTGATTAGCACAGCCATTATTCTGTTCCGCGAAGTCCTTGAGGCCGCCTTGCTGATTGGCCTTATTGCCGCCGGCACCAAGGCCATACCGGGGCGTACCCGTTGGATCGTCAGCGGTATTGCTGCCGGCCTGGCTGGTGCGGCACTGGTGGCGGCCTTCACCGACAGCATCGCCAGCCTCGCCAGCGGCGTGGGCCAGGAACTGTTCAATGCCAGCGTTCTGGGCATTGCCGTTGCCATGTTGGCGTGGCACAACATTTGGATGGCGAGCCATGGCATGGCCATGGCCCGTGAAGCAAAGAATCTGGGCACTGCGGTACGGGAAGGCAGCAGCGAACTATCAGCCATCATGCTGGTGGTGGGTTTGGCGGTTTTGCGCGAAGGGTCGGAATCGGTACTGTTTTTACACGGCATTGGCGCCGCCGAGGGTGGGCAGCAATCTGCACTATACCTGGGTGCGCTTCTGGGCATTAGTGCCGGAGCCGCAGCCGGTTATGGGCTGTACGCCGGCCTACTGCATATTCCGGTGCGCTGGTTTTTTAACGCCACTGCCGGCCTGGTGTTGCTGATGGCTGCCGGCTTTGCCGCACAGGCAGCGGCATTCCTGATCCAGGCAGATGTGCTGCAGCACTTCACGACCCCGCTATGGGACAGCTCCGCCTTCATCCCGGCTCAGTCTGCCCTCGGCGTTGCCTTGCACAGCCTGGCTGGCTATGAACCGCAACCCAGTGGCATGCAGCTGCTGTTCTTTGCCGCCACCGCCCTGCTGATCCTGCTGGGCATGAAATTGGCCAAACCCGGACACCTCAAATCCTCTCATTAACAGTATTTATATTGAAATTAAAGGAATCATGATGCAACGTTCTGCTTATACCGGCCTTATCGCTCTTGCCCTGCTGAGCAGCCTGTCTGCACGGCAAGCTGCTGCCAGTCCGGCCGATTATGTTTATACCCCTAACGTCGAATATGGTGAAAAGGAACTCGACTTCAAATACGGCAATGCCAAACAGCCCGACGGCACACGCCAGCAAGCCGCCAGCCTGGGCTTCGGCTATGGTGCAAGCGAGCACTGGTTTACCGAGGTGTACCTCAAGTACGAGCACTTGGGCAGTGAAGCCACCAAACTTGACGCCTTTGAATGGGAAAATCGTTTCCAGTTAGGCGAGCAGGGTGAGTACCCGGTAGACATGGGCTTGCTGGCCGAGATTGAAATTCCCAATGCCTCGGGTGCCCCGAAGGAATTCAAGATTGGCGCTCTGTTTCAGAAAGACATCGATAAGATCCAGCTGAACGGCAACCTGCTATTTGAACGCAAATTTGGCGGCACCCGCGACCCGGAAGGCGAGCCGTATGTAACGGAATTCGGCTACCAGTGGCAGGCCAAATACCGCTGGCACACCGCGCTTGAGTTTGGCCTGCAAGGCTTTGGCGAAACCGGTGAGTGGAATCACTGGGACAAAAGCGGGATGCAGAAACATTCCATGGGGCCGGCCATTTTTGGCAAGCTTGCAGTCGGTCACCATCATTTTGTGAAATACAACGCCGCCTGGCTCTCTGGCACCACAGCCAATACGCCCGACCATACTTTGCGTACCCAGGTCGAATACGAGTTTTAAAAATGACAATCCCCGCCAAGGCGGGGATTGTCATTTGCAGCAACTCGGCACTACCGGCTCAGGCCGCAGCGCGAACACATTCAGCCAGACGTTCAGCCCAGTGCTGCACCTGCTTCTGATCCTGCCCTTCTACCATAACCCGTACCACCGGTTCGGTACCGGATGCACGCAGCAATACCCGCCCCCTGTCCTGCAAGTCGGCTTCCGCTTCCTGCTGCATGGCCTGCACGGTTGCAGCCTGCATGGCTTTCCCGGGCACCCGCACGTTAATAAGCACCTGCGGATACAATGTCAATTCACGGGTGTATTCATCCAGACCCACACCGGCCTCTTTCAGCGCAGACAGCACCTGTAAAGCGGACACGATCCCGTCCCCCGTGGTGTGTTTGTCGAGACACAACAGGTGACCGGAGTTTTCCCCGCCCAGCAGCCAATCCTGCTGATTCAGCTGTTCCAGCACATAACGGTCACCCACTTTGGCGCGCATGAACGGGATACCCATACGGGAGAAAGCATGCTCCAGAGCCAGATTGGTCATAAGGGTTCCCACTACGCCACCGCGCATTTGCCCTCTGGCCTGACGGTGTTTGGCAATCACATATAGCAGCTGGTCGCCATCATACAGTTGGCCGTGTCGATCAACCATGACCACCCGATCGCCGTCGCCGTCAAACGCGATCCCGATATCAGCCTGCTGTGCCTGCACGGCGGCCTGCAAAGCTGCCGGATGGGTCGAGCCCGAGTCCTGATTGATATTAAGGCCATCAGGGGTGTTGCCGATGCTGATCACGTCGGCACCCAACTCATGCAACACATGTGGCGCAATGTGATATGTGGCGCCGTGGGCACAGTCCACCACGATTTTCATGCCGCGTAGATCCTGCTCGAACGGAAAGCTGCTCTTGCAAAATTCAATATAGCGCCCGGCGGCATCGCTCACCCGGCGGGCTTTGCCCAGCTGGGCGGAGGCCTTGCACTGCCAGGGCTGATCGAGCTGGGCCTCGATGGCCAGCTCAACTTCATCCGGCAGCTTCTGTCCGTCGCCCGAGAAAAACTTGATACCATTATCTTCGAAGGGATTGTGCGAGGCCGAGATCACCACTCCTGCCTGCAAACGCAGGGCGCGCGTCAAATGAGCAACGGCAGGTGTGGGCATGGGGCCGACCAGCAGCACATCCACCCCTGCTGCCGCCAATCCGGCTTCCAGTGCCGACTCCAGCATGTAGCCGGAAATGCGGGTATCTTTGCCAATTAGCACGGCCGGACGCTCACCCCGGGCATGCACCTGGGCGGCCAGCACGGTACCGGCCGCATAGCCCAGCCGCATGACAAAATCCGGGGTGATAGGGGCTTCACCCACCCGTCCGCGTACACCATCAGTGCCAAAATATTTGCGCGCCATCGGGCTCACTCTCCTCTTATTGCTTTATATATTTGCAGTGCATCACGGGTCTCTGCCACGTCATGCACCCGTACCATAGAGGCACCATGCATCACGCCATACAGGGCTGCGGCAATGCTGGCCGGCATGCGTTCATCGACAGGCCGGCCGGTAATGGCACCGAGTATTGATTTCCGGGAAATACCGAGCAACAGCGGATAGCCCATCTTGGCCAGCTGTCCCATATCCCGTAACAAAGCCAGATTATGTTGCTGCGATTTGCCAAATCCGAAACCCGGATCCAGCATGATACGGCGATCGGGAATGCCGGCCGCCTTGACAACAGCCACCCGCTCGGCCAGAAAGATGCCAACCTCTGCCACCACATTATGGTAGTGCGGGGAGGCTTGCATGGTTCGCGGCGCTCCCTGCATATGCATGAGACACACCCCGGCATCAGAGGCTGCCACGACGTCCAGCGCGCCAGGGGTGCGCAGGGCATTTACATCGTTGATGAGCACGGCACCCGCATCAAGAGCCGCCTGCATGACCTGCGGTTTCATGGTATCAACAGACAGAGGCACCGGCGCATCCCGCAGGGCGGCAATCACGGGCAGCACGCGTGCCAGCTCATCGTCCAGATTCACACTTTGGGCACCGGGGCGGGTAGATTCGCCGCCGATATCGATGACATCGGCCCCATCCTCAATCATTTGCCAGGCTTTGCTGATCGCTGCCTGGGTGGTGGCATGCAAACCACCATCGGAAAAGGAATCGGGGGTGACATTCAGTATCCCCATAATACGGGGCACACTTAAATCAAGCTGGAAACGGCCACACTGGAACATGCACAGACACTAGCGGAAAGATAAAAACGGGGAAGCCGAAGCTTCCCCCTTGATCAGGTTTCCTGGGCAGGAGAACCGGCCGTTGGCGCTGCGGCCGTAGGTGCCGGGGGATTACCCTGGGATGGAGCAGAACCCGAACTGCTGGGCTTCGGCGGGCGAGGAGGACGGCCCGCCATGATGTCACCGATCTGTTCGGAATCGATAGTTTCCCATTCCAGCAGGGCTGTAGTCATGGCCTCGACCTTGTCGCGATTCTCTTCCAGCAACTTGCGCGCCAGCGCATACTGCTCGTCAATAATGCGACGGATTTCAATATCCACCTTCTGCATGGTAGCTTCGGATACATTCTTGTGGGTGGTGACCGAGCGGCCGAGGAATACTTCCCCCTCGTTTTCGGCATACACCATCGGGCCTAGCGCTTCTGACATACCGTAGCGGGTCACCATATCACGCGCCATGGAGGTGGCACGTTCAAAGTCATTGGACGCCCCGGTAGAGACATTACCAACAAACAGCTCTTCCGCCACACGTCCACCGAACAGCATGCTGATCTGTGCCAGCATCTGGTCTTTGTAGACGCTGAACTTGTCTTTTTCCGGCAAAGACCAGGTAACACCCAGCGCACGACCACGGGGAATCACCGTCACCTTGTGCACCGGATCGCAGCCAGGCAACAGCGAACCGATAATGGCATGACCGGATTCGTGGTAAGCCGTGGCTTTTTTCTCTTCCGGGCTGATCACAATCGACTTGCGCTCGGCACCCATGAAAATCTTGTCCTTGGCACGCTCAAAGTCATCCATGTCCACCACGCGCTTGTTGGCACGGGCGGCAAACAGGGCAGCTTCGTTCACCAGATTGGCCAGGTCGGCACCGGACATGCCCGGCGTACCGCGCGCCAGAATATCCGCTTTTACGTCACCGGCAATCGGGACCTTGCGCATATGCACATTGAGGATCTGCTCGCGTCCGCGGATATCCGGCAGAGGCACTACCACCTGACGGTCGAAACGGCCCGGACGCATCAGCGCCGGGTCAAGCACGTCCGGACGGTTGGTCGCGGCGATGACGATCACGCCGAGGTTACCCTCGAAACCGTCCATTTCCACCAGCAGCTGGTTCAGGGTCTGTTCGCGTTCGTCGTTGCCGCCGCCCAAACCGGCACCGCGCTGGCGACCCACCGCATCGATCTCGTCGATAAAGATGATGCAGGGCGCCTGCTTCTTGGCCTGCTCGAACATATCGCGCACGCGGGCCGCACCCACGCCGACGAACATTTCCACAAAGTCGGAACCGGAAATGCTGAAGAACGGCACCTTGGCCTCACCGGCAATGGCTTTGGCCAGCAGGGTCTTACCGGTACCCGGGCTGCCCACCATCAGCACGCCGCGCGGCACACGGCCGCCGAGTTTCTGGAATTTGCCCGGTTCCTTGAGGAAGTCGACCAGTTCACCCACCTCTTCCTTGGCTTCATCGCAGCCGGCCACATCGGCAAAGGTGATCTGGTTGTTATTCTCGTCCAGCATGCGCGCGCGGCTTTTGCCAAAGGAGAATGCTCCGCCCTTGCCCCCGCCCTGCATCTGACGCATGAAGAAAATCCACACACCGATCAGCAGCAGCATCGGGAACCAGGAGATAAAGATGTTCATCAGGAAGGACGGCTCTTCTTCCGGCTTGGCATCAATCACCACATTATGCTTGAGCAGGTCGTTGACCATCCAGATATCCGACGGCGCATAGGTGGTAAAGCGGGTGCCGTCGTTCTGCTGGCCGCGAATCACGTGGCCTTCGATCACGACTTTTTTCACCTGCCCCTGATGCACTTCGTCGATGAACTGCGAATAGCTCATCTGGGAGGTGGCGGACTGGCGGGTATTGAACTGGTTAAACACGGCCATCAGCACCAGGGCGATAACCAGCCAGATAGCGATATTTTTCACCAGATTATTCAAGAGAACTCCTTAAGCGCCTTATGTGCCTGTCCAGAGACGAGCCGCGGGCATAAATTCAGTATCCAGCTTGCATTGTGATTCAATATGGTGGCGATTTCAACGATTACAAGCGGATAGCTCGCAAATAAATCGCCGCTCCGCCCAGGTTGTGGTCCAAGCGGCCGAACAGAATGGACACTTTGCCGGCCGGACGGTTCCATCCCGCCGGCAAAGCCGGATAAAACATCAGGCAACGCGCTTGTCTTTCTCGATCAGCGCGTAGGCAGAATGGTTGTGGATCGACTCGAAGTTCTCGCTTTCCACAACGTACGCGTCAATGCGCGTTTCCGCGTTCAGTACGGCGGCCACATCACGCACCAGATCTTCCACAAACTTGGGATGATTGTAGGCGTACTCGGTCACGTACTTTTCATCCGGGCGCTTGAGCAGACCATACAATTCGCAGGACGCCTGTTCTTCGGCCATGCGCACCAGCTCCTCAATCCAGACAAAGCTGTTGATTTTGGCGGTAATGGTGACATGCGAGCGCTGATTATGCGCACCGTAGTCGGAAATTTTCTTGGAGCACGGACACAGGCTGGTTACCGGCACAACGACCCGCACCCACTGCTCGAATTTGCCCTGACTGATCTCGCCAATAAAAGTCACCTCATAGTCCAGCAGGCTCTGCACGCCGGAAACAGGGGCTTTCTTGTTGATGAAATAGGGGAAGCTCATTTCCACGTGACCGGACTCAGCTTCCAGACGGGCGACCATCTGGCGCAGCATGGCTTCAAAGTTTTCCACGGAAATCTCGCGCTCGTAGCCGTTGAGAATTTCAACGAAGCGGGACATGTGGGTGCCCTTGAAATTGTGCGGCAGGTGCACGTACATGTTGAACGTGGCGATTGTGTGCTGCACCCCGCCGTCCTTGTCGGCCACTTTCACCGGGTGACGAATGGATTTGATGCCAACCTTGTTGATCGCAATCTGACGCGTGTCAGGCGTGCTTTGCACATCGGGGATCGCCTGGGTGTCGCAACACTGAGTCATTGAACTTCCTTGAAAATCTGTTTCTACCGAATCGATAGTATAGGGGATTTCAATACCCGAGTAAACTACTCGGGTAATTGCTGGCGTACACGCTGCAGCACGCTCGCAGCATCCAGGCCGCAGCGGCGCAGGAGTTCAGCGGTATCGCCATGCTCGACGAAGCGATCCGGCAACCCCAGATGCAGAATGGGTTTGACCATATGCATTTCCGCCAGCGCCTCGGCTACCGCGCTGCCGGCACCGCCCATCAGCGCATTTTCTTCCAGCGTCACCAGCAGTTCATGCTGCTCCGCCATCTGGCGCACCATGTCACGATCAAGCGGTTTGACAAAACGCATATTGACGACGGTGGCGTCCAGTTCGCCGGCCACCTGCTCGGCCACGCTTACCATGCTGCCGAAAGCAAGCAGTGCCACCCGCTTGCCCTGCCGGCGCACCTGCGCACGTCCGAGTGGCAGCGCCTGCAAATCCTGCGACACCGCCACGCCCGGCCCGGTGCCGCGCGGATAGCGCACGGCCGATGGGCCGTTGTAGCGGAACGCCGTGGTGAGCATCTTGCGGCACTCGTCCTCGTCCGCCGGCGCCATGACCAGCATGTTCGGCACGCAGCGCAGGAAGGAAATATCCAGGCTGCCGGCATGCGTAGGACCATCGGCACCGACCAGACCGGCGCGATCAATGGCCAGCACGACCGGCAGATTCTGCAGGGCAACGTCGTGAATCAGTTGATCGTAGGCGCGCTGCAAGAACGTCGAGTAAATCGCCACCACCGGCTTCAACCCTTCGCAGGCCAGCCCGGCAGCAAAGGTCAGGGCATGCTGTTCGGCAATGCCGACATCGAAATAGCGCTGCGGATATTCGCGGGAAAATCTCACCAGCCCCGAGCCTTCGCGCATGGCCGGAGTAATGCCGACCAGCGTGGGGTCAGCGGCCGCCATATCGCACAGCCAGTCGCCGAACACCTGGGTATAGGTCGGCTTGCTGGCGGCGGTCTTGCTTTGCGCCTGACCGGTCAACGGGTCGAATTTGGCCACGCCATGGAACAGGCACGGGTCCTGCTCGGCCGGGCCGAAGCCCTTGCCCTTTTTGGTGACCACATGCAGAAACTGCGGACCGTCGAGCTGACGAATGTTGGACAGCGTAGTAATCAGCACATCCAGATCGTGTCCGTCGATCGGCCCGATATAGTTGAAGCCGAACTCCTCAAACAGGGTACCCGGCACAACCATGCCCTTAACGTGCTCTTCGGCGCGCTTGGCCAGCTCCAGAATCGGCGGCACCACGCCAAGGACTTTTTCCCCGCCCTTGCGCATGGTGCGGTAAATGCTGCCGGACATGAGTTTGGCCAGGTAATTGCTCAACGCACCGACATTGGGCGAAATCGACATTTCGTTGTCGTTGAGGATCACCAGCACATTGGCGTCCATGGCGCCGGCGTTATTAAGGGCTTCGAATGCCATGCCGGCGGTCATCGCGCCATCGCCGATCACCGCGATGGCGCGGCGTTGTTCGCCCTTTTGCTGGGCTGCCACGGCCATGCCGAGCGCGGCGGATATCGAGGTACTGGAATGGCCCACGCCGAAAGTATCGTAGGGACTTTCCTCGCGCTTCGGGAAGCCGGCCAGACCATCGGTCTGGCGCATGGTCGGCATTTCCTCGCGCCGGCCGGTCAGGATCTTGTGCGGATAGGACTGGTGGCCCACATCCCAGACAATGCGGTCTTCCGGCGTATTGAACACATAATGCAGCGCAACGGTAAGCTCCACCGCCCCCAGGTTGGAGGAGAGATGCCCGCCGGTCTGGGACACGCTGTCAATCAGAAACGCGCGCAGATCCTCGGCCAGCTGCGGCAACTGGCGCCGCTCAAGCTGGCGCAGGTCGGCCGGCGACTGAATGGATTCGAGCAGGGGATAGTTCATCAAAATTTGCGCAACACGATAAAGTCAGCCAGCTGGCGCAACCGCAGGGCTGCGTCGCCAAACGGCTCGAGCACCGCCAGCGCTTCGGCATGCAGATCGGCGGCAAAACGCCGGGCCGGCTCCAGCCCCATCAGGGAAACATAGGTCGGTTTGTCATTGGCCGCATCCTTACCGGCAGTTTTACCCAGTGTTGCGGTGTCGGCTTCAGTATCGAGAATATCGTCCACCACCTGGAACGCCAGGCCAACACGGTTGGCGTAATGCTGCAGCGCCTGCTCCTCGGCAGTCGACATAGCCCGGCCACACAGCGCGCCGAGCAGGATGGCCGCCCGGATCAGTGCGCCGGTTTTATGAATATGCATCAATTCGAGTTCGGGCAGGGTCAGTTCCTTGCCCACGCTGGCCAGATCGATTGCCTGACCGCCAGCCATGCCGCAGGAACCAGATGCCACGGCGAGCAATTCGAGCATTTTCAGCTGCTGCTGCGGCTCATCACTTAGCCGGTGCTGAGCCAGCACCTGAAACGCCATACTTTGCAGACTGTCACCCACCAGCAGAGCCGTCGCTTCGTCATAGGCCACGTGACAGGTGGGCTTGCCGCGGCGCAGTACATCATCGTCCATGCACGGCATATCGTCGTGCACCAGCGAATACACATGAATCAGTTCAACACTGGCAGCAGCCAGCTCAACCCGCGCCGTATCGGCGCCGGTCAGGCCACCGGCGGCAAACGCCAGCAAAGGACGCACCCGCTTACCGCCATCCAGAGCCACATAACGCATGGCCTCATGCAGCCGGGCAGGCGCCTGGCTAGCCGGCGGCAATACCCGATCAAGGACAGACTCCATGCGCGCCGCGTGGGCCTGCATCCACTCCTGAAAATCAGCCGCCAGCATCAGTTTTCATCCGTCAGATTACGCAACACACCGTTTTCCAGCACCTGCACCTGCTGCTCGGCTGCCTGCAGCGTTTTCTGGCAGTACTGCAACAATTCAATGCCCTGCTTGTAGGCGGCCAGAGAATCGTCCAGCGACAGCTGGCCGTTTTCCAGCTGGCCGACAATCTGCTCCAGTTCAGCCAGAGCGGTTTCAAAATTCTTTTGCGGGGATTGGCCAGATTTTGCCATGGACTTCATCTTTGCGCCGGGGAAGAGCCTGCCAGACCCGGCCATGCACGTGTGTACGAAATTAAAACGGCGAACATACTCCAGCACGCCCTTCCGGTCAAGAAAAGCGCATCTGCGAAGCCGAGTGCTGCGCAGAAATTCAACCTGCTTAATGCAGCCGGAGTCGCCCGGCAACGCCCATATAGTTTTGCATCAATTACCGCCGGCACGCGGCCGAAGCGCAGCCCTATTCGATCTTTTTCAGTTTATCCCAGCCGTGCACAGCGGAGTGCCCCGCCTCCAGCCCGGCAACCAGGCTCTCGAATTCCTCCAGGGAGCCTTCCGCCACTTCAGGCATTCGCCTTTCCGGATTTCGACGGCGCTCCCTCCAGCCTGTTGCAGGCCCGACATCATCCACGCGCCTGTCTGGTCCGCGTTTTCTGGGATCATTTTTCATGCCTCACCCCTCCATGCCCTCGCCCTGCAGTTATTTTTGAATTCTGCCCGGCGCATTTCCCCCCATGTATTTTCATGGTGTATTTCAT
Organism: Pseudomonadota bacterium; assembly: GCA_021847305.1. Lineage (GTDB taxonomy): Bacteria > Pseudomonadota > Gammaproteobacteria > Burkholderiales > JAJZQI01 > JAJZQI01. The sequence continues at coordinate 16,541 of JAJZTZ010000015.1, forward strand.
TATGGCTTGCAGCAGGCAAATTGCCAGCCAGACTGGCACCAGGGTCTGCGCAGCTTGCCCCATTATTCGAATGCAGATAAAATAATTCGTTTTCCCGTTCGCGGGGCAGTTAGGGGTGCGCCCGGCCACGTGGCGCTTTTGGGTTCTCAAGGACTTAAAGGTATTCAAGGGGTGTGCGATGACCGCACTTGCAAACACTTCTTCCCTGCAGCAATCCTCGCCGCAGCTTCCGGTTAACTGGTACATCGACCAGACCATCTACGACACCGAGATGGAGCGCCTGTTCAAGCAGGGTCCGGGCTATATCGGCCACGAACTCATGGTGCCCAATGCCGGCGACTATCACACGCTTGAATGGATGAACCATGCACGCATGCTCGCGCGCAACGAATCCGGGATCGAACTGCTGTCAAACGTCTGCCGCCATCGTCAGGCGCTGATGAACAAGGGGCGCGGCAACGCCAAGAACATCGTGTGTCCGCTACACCGCTGGACCTATAACCTGCAGGGCGAACTGCTTGGCGCACCGCATTTCCCCGACAACCCCTGCCTGAATCTCGGCAAGTCCCCGCTGCAAAACTGGAACGGCCTGCTTTTCAACGGCCAGCGTGATGTCGCGCGCGATCTCGCCAACCTCGGCGTGCGGGGCGACCTGGACTTTTCCGGCTTCATGCTCGACCACGTGCACATCGACGAATACAACTTCAACTGGAAGACCTTCATTGAAGTCTATCTGGAAGACTACCACGTTGCCCCCTTCCACCCCGGCCTTGGCCAATTCGTCAACTGCGACGAACTGCGCTGGGAATTCGGCGACTGGTACAGCGTGCAGACCGTCGGCCTGAATCACGAACTGGCGCGCCCGGGCAGCCCGATCTATTCAAAGTGGCATGACCAGGTACTGAAATACGGCAACGGCTCACTGCCGCGCTACGGAGCAATCTGGCTGACCTATTTCCCCAACATCATGATTGAATGGTATCCGCATACGCTGGTGGTTTCCCACATCATTCCGCGCGGCCCGCTCAAATGCACCAATGTGGTGGAATTTTATTATCCGGAAGAAATTGTTCTGTTTGAACGCGAGTTTATTGAAGCCGAGCAGGCGGCTTATCGCGAGACGGCGATTGAAGACGAAGAAATCTGCCAGCGCATGGAAGATGGTCGCCGCGCCTTGCATGCTCAGGGCATCAGCGAAACCGGCCCCTACCAGTCACCCATGGAAGACGGGATGCTGCACTTCCATGAGTTCCTGCGCCGCGAAGTCGCACCCCACCTCCCTGGCAAGTAATCCTCCATACCCCGATCGCAGCCATGATCGGGGAGCACATCGGCATGTGCTGCCAGGCAGCAAACAGCCCGAAATTGGCGCCAGGACAGCTTAAGACACGGCAAAAATTACAAGCTTCACCCAATTCCGCCTGCCACTCAACAATACCGCCAGCGTAACTTCAATTCAATATTTGACCTTGATCCATCCGTCATCAATAATGAAGCGAGACAATCACCCGGAATCCCGTGGACAATGGCGACCGAAGAATACGAAACAATATCGATTGACCGCCTGTGTGTCGGCCTGTACGTGCGACTCGACCTTTCCTGGCTTGACCACCCGTTCCCCACCAACACATTCAAGATTCGCGACAGCAAACAGCTTGCCACGCTACGCCGGCTTGGCCTGAAGGAAATTCGCTACATTCCCGCCAAAAGCGACTGTCCGCCCCAGGCTCCCGGCATGCCCCCGGCCGCCACGCCTCCCGCCGACCCGCAGGAAGATGCTCAGCAACAGGCCCTGCAAGAAGCCAAGAAGGCGCGGATTGCCCGACTCGAACGTCAGCGCGCCGCCGTTATCGAGTGTGAAAAGCGTCTGCTGGAAGCCGCCAGCGTAGTCAAGGAAGTCAACCACAACATCTATTCCAGCCCCAAGGAATCGATAGCCGCCGCTGAAGCGCTGATCGGCCAGATGGCCGATTCAATGCTGCAAAACAAGGATGTTGCCATTCACGCCCTGAACGACAAGGTGGCAGGCGAAGAAGTCTATTTCCATTCCCTCAATGTTTCCGTTCTATCCATGATTCTGGCCAAGGAAAGCGGCAAACCGCGCGAGTTCATTGAACAGATCGGCATGTTCGGCCTGTTGCACGACATTGGCAAACTGGAAATTCCTGATCGCATCATCAAAAAAATTGAACCCCTCAACCAGGCCGAACTGCATTTTCTGCAGGAACATTCCGCCTATGGCGAACAGATTGCCCGCAAGGCCGGCTTGCCAGAGGAAATCTGCATCGCCATCCGTCAGCACCACGAACACATGGATGGCAGCGGCTACCCGGACGGATTAAGCGGCGAGCGAATTCGTGAACTGGCACGCATGCTGGCCATCCCGAACATCTATGACAACCACTGCAACCACATCAATCCGCTCACCTCTTTAACACCGTTTGAAGCACTGTCGCAGATGTTTTCCAAACAACGGCCGCACTTTGACCCGGTCCCGCTCAACCAGTTTATCCGCTGCATGGGCGTGTACCCCCCGGGCACAATTGTGCGCCTGTCCAATGAAACAGTGGGACTGGTCGTTTCAGTCAACACCAGTAAAGCGCTCAAGCCAAGCATCATGATTTATGACGCGGAAATTCCCAAGGATGAAGCCATCATCCTCGACCTGGCAGACGAACCCGACATCAATATCAGCAAAAGCATTCCTCCGGCACAGCTGTCGCGAGAAATCTACGACTACCTGAGCCCGCGCAAACGGGTGACCTATTATTTCGATGATGCGGCCAAAACTGCCAAACCGAACTCATGACGTTGCCAGCCACCCTATTTAGCCCGCCGCACATGCATTACTCGGCCCATTCCGGCCGCCTGCCAGTCAACCCAACCGGATGCCGGCGATGACATCGCACTTTGCCCGCCTGATGCTGGATGCCTGCAATGACGGCACCATGGTCGTCGATCCGACAAGCCTGACGATTGTGGCGGCCAACCAGACCATCGGACAACTCTTGCTCTGCGATCCGGAAACCCTGGCAGGCAAGCGGATCACTGAAATTGAAATTTCCCTGCCCGACGTGTTCTACTGGGAAGCGGCCGCCGCAGGACAATTCAGCGCTGTGCACCAGGCGGAGACCCAGTACCCCAGAGCCGACGGGGTGCTGATCGATATCGAACGGTCCATCCAGCCTGTCCGAGACGATGACGGCAAGGAATGGCTGGTCATCGCCTGCCACAACATCGCACAGCGCAAGGCCGCGGAACATGAACTGGCAGCCGCCATGGCCGAAATCCGCGCCACGCTGGAAGCAACCGCAGACGGCGTTCTGCTCACCTCACCCGGTGGTCACATCCGCAACTTCAACCACAAGTTTGCGCGCATGTGGAATCTGCCCGAAACACTTCTGCAAGCCCAGGACGAACAGCTCATCAGCCAATTCATGGTGAGCCACATGACCGATCCCGAGGCATTCCGCGCCCGTCTCGAGGAGATTCTCGCCAACCCCAGCGAATCCAGTTATGACACGCTCTATCTGGCTGACGGGCGCATTTTCGACTGCACGTCAAAACCCCAGCAGATCAGACACCAGATTGCCGGACGGGTGTTCAGCTTCAGCGACATCACCCAGCGCGTGCGCGCCGAAGAGGCCCTGGTGGTAGCACTGGACCAGGCAGAACAGGCCAGCCGGGCGAAATCGTCCTTTCTTTCGCAGATGAGCCATGAACTGAAAACCCCGCTGAACGCCATTCTCGGGTTTACTCAGTTGATGCTGCCGGAAGCGACGCAAAACAACAAAACCTTCCTGCAACACATTGAAAAGGCCGGCTGGCACCTGCTCGATCTCATCAACGACGTGCTGGATATGGCCAAGATCGAGGCCGATGCCGTCACACTGGAACTGGTTCCGGTCGAACTGGTGTCGCTGATTCGCGATTGTCTGTGGCTGATGGAAGCGATCGCCCAGAACCAGGGTATCGCATTGCAGAGCTCTATCGACACCAAATCCGGCTGGGCTCGCGCGGACGCCAAACGCCTGCGTCAGGCCCTGCTCAACCTGATCTCCAACGCCATCAAATACAACCGCCCGAATGGCAAGGTCACCCTGACCCTTACCATGGATACGCCGGGCATCTGGAGCATCGGTGTTCACGACACAGGCATCGGCATCCTGCCGGAGGATCAGTCCAAGCTTTTCCTGCCCTTCTCCCGTCTTGGCTCGTTGCGCGACCGGGTAGAAGGCACGGGCATCGGCCTGGCTCTGACGCGCCAGCTGATCGAACGTATGTATGGCAAGCTCAGCCTGCACAGCGAGCCGGAAGTCGGTTCATCTTTCTGGATCTCTCTGCCTGAAACCAGCCCGGATGAACTGGCGCCCCGGCCTTCCGCCTCCGTCTCCGACCGCACCTGACTGTGAGTTGCAGTTTTGCCCGCCGCATCCAATAATTGAATCAGGGAATGGCGCGCCAACCGTAAGACGCGACGAGTCCGCACAAGCACACCAACAAGGAAGAAATCAAATGATCACCATCACTCATGAAGCAGGTTATATCAGCGTCAGCGTTGCCGGCCAGTTTACGCTGTCCGATTATCGGGAATTCGAAGAAAACGCCATCTACAGCATGAAGTTCGGCGGCAAGATCCGGTTGCTGATGGATTTACGCGACATGCTCGACTTCACTATCGATGTGGCTTGGGAAGAACTGAAATTCACCCGCGAGCACCCCAACGATTTCGAACGCATCGCTGTTATCACCAGCGACCAGTGGCTGAGCTGGAGCGCCTGGCTGTCACGACTGTACATGGACGCCCAGATTGCCAGCTTTGACGACCCGGAAACCGCCCAGAAATGGCTACTGCAGAACTGAGGGCAAAAAAAGAGCGCGGGGAAAAGCCCGCGCTACAAATTCCACCAAAGGAGGAGGATGGAGGAGACAACACTTGCTACCCCGGGGAAGGGGAAGAAACAAGCGTATGAGAATTTTCTAATACACTAACGGTTCTGTCAACAGATATTTTCATTCTTGTCATCCCCGTGCATCCCCTGATGCTTTGCCGCCCGAATCCGCTGGCTTGCACGCAGCCTTCAGGTGACTCGGACAAATTGCCGGTAACCTTATCATTTGTCGAACCCGACATTTTTTGCCACAATAACAGGACAAACATGCAGATTCGCACCAAAATCCGGGCGAGGCCGCGTATCTGTATGAATAATAAGGACAGGAAGAGAGGCCTGCGTGGATAAACCAGAAAACTCGATGGACTCGCTGGAACATGATCTGGATGCCATTTTGCGCGACAGTGTTTCCAGCACGCCTGCAGACTCGATTGATATCCCCGTGCCGCCGGCCCACCCCGAATCCGATGCCATTGCAGCCAGCGAAATGGCCGAGATTCGCGAAGATGCCACATCATCGGCGCAAAAGACCTCGACAGAAGCACCCGCCAGTCCCGCCACACCCCAGCCAGCACCAACGGCAAAACCAGCCCCCGCTTCCGCCCCGGCACCGGCACCGGCACCGGCACAGGATAGCCCCTACTTCGACCAGTTTGCCCGCGACAACCGCAAGGCGGCCGATCTGGCCGCCAAGAGCACCCGTACCGAGCGCTCGTCCGGTCCCCACTGGCTCAGCCGCTTTATTCCCTACATTTTTCTCGGTGGCATCGGCGCACTGATCTTGTTGCTGGCGGGCGCCCTGGCGGCCCCTTGGGATTTCATGGCACCCTCGCTGCAAAAACAGCTGAGTGAACTGTTCGGCCAACCCGTCAGCGTCACCGGCGTACGGCTGAAATTCCTGCCCAGCCCGCATTTGTCTCTGGACAAGGTGACAATTGGACTCAACCATGAAATGCAGGTCGGCACCTTCGATCTGTATCCGACCGTCGGGGCCGTATTCAACAACGACAAGCAGATCAATCGCATCCATCTGGATCAGGTCGAGGTGTCCACTCAACAGCTGCAGCAGATGCTCGCCTATCTGGCGCGAACCGATTCAGGCAAGCGGGCAGTCAAACAGGTCAACTTTGACAACACCGTGATCCAGTATGGTCAGGCCACCTGGCCAACCCTGGCGGGAACGCTCGATTTCGGCCCGGATGGTCACGTCACCCGCGGCCAGCTTCACACAACCGACCACACGCTGAGTGCCACTGTAAATTACGCCAGCCGCAACTGGGCCATCTCAGTAGAGGCCACCAACTGGACACCTCCCTTTGCCAACGTCGTCAAACTCGATTCGTTGTCTGCCAAAGGTGAAATTTCTGACAACACGCTGCGGCTGACCGAACTTAATGGTGCCATGTATGGCGGCTTTTTCACCGGCAGCACCGAATTATCCTGGCAAGCACCGTGGCGCCTGCGCGGCGACATCGACCTGAAGGGAATCGATCCGGCAACAGCGACGCCGAGCCTGCTGCCGCAGACCGCTTTCCGCGGCAGCCTTTCAGCCCATCTGAACTTTGATACCAGCGCCCCGTCACCTGAGCAGTTGTGGCAGAACGTCGCCTGGCAGGGTAATTTCCGCATTGAGGACGGCACGCTGTCGAACATTGATCTGGCTCGCGCGATACAGGAAGACCACAAGCTGTTCAGCGGCGGCGAAACACGCTTTTCCAGCTTTACCGGCAACATCCAGAGTACGGCCGCAGCCACCCGTCTATCCAGCCTGAAAATGAACAGCGGCCTGATTGAAGCGAATGGCGACCTGAGCGTGCAACAGGGCAATCAGTTAAACGGCCGGATTACCGCTCATATTGCCCGCCCGGACAACCGCTTTAACACTGTATTGACCATCGACGGCACGATTGGCGCGCCCAACCTGCGTAAATAAGGTCAATCTGCCCGGCGCGCATCGCCGGGCAGTCTCCTTTCAGCCGAGCGGCTCATACTCCAGATCGATTTCCATGACGCTGCGAGTGTCTCGCCAGAGCAACTCTATGCAGACGGCCTGCATGATTTTCTCGAACCCGGCTTCCGACTGGGAAACGGTGAAATAAGGGTAACTGCGCCATGCCACCGGTAAACTGGTACGGATATAAACACGTCCGCGCAGGATGTCGTCCAGCAACTCCAGCTGCGTGATTCCATCCAGCGTCAGCGGCTGGCCGAAGCCACCCAGCACAGCGCCATCCATGACAAATCGCCCGGCCGGCCCATCGCAACTGGGCATCGCCAGATTCAGCGTCGTGCGAAAACTCCCCGGCACGGCTCCCTTGATGCGGTAATCCACGGTCAGACGCTGGGCCGCCACGCGATAGCGCTTGGCAACCGAGACGCCGCGGGCACTGCCTTTGAGCAACAGGGCCGCCTTGGTTGACTCGGTGGCCTCGTGCACATAATTATCGAACGCGACCTCCTGCCCGTCTGCCAGCAGTAATGAATCAATCCAGCTGTCGCGCGGATAACGGTCGATCTGCATATCCTGCGGCAGAATTTCATGCTTGAAACTGACGCGATCATGAGCAGAAGCAATACCGCTGCCGCTGTGTTGCTGAGTTTCCCGTAAATGGATCTTGCGATAATAATGTTCGTCGCGGCGCCTCAGGGTGTCGCCGAAATTGTGGCCCAGCAGGTAGGCATCCAGTTCGCAGACGCTGCCAAGGCCGTCCAGTCTGACAACCGCCTGCAATTTCTGATTGCGCAGAAAAACTTCCGACTTGCCGTCCATATCAAGATCCTGAATCAGACTGGCAGGGCGCTCATCGACCTTATCCAGTTGCGCCTCGAGCTTGACGATACCGTTATATACAGCGCGCCGCAGATGCGGCAGATAAAGACCGCCGAACAGGCCGTGCCAGTAGGCATCGTTAGCCTGAGCCTCGTACAGCAATTCATACTGTTCTGCCGTACGCTTCCTTGCCGGCAGTTGCGCCAGCCGGGCCGATAGCTGCAGCATGCGTTTATGCATCCAGTTGGATTCGGCATAGCGCATGAAAAAATTCTTCCAGATGCCACCGCGTATGAACGGTTTGTCTTCGGCAAAGCGGTTGTTTGCCTTGCTTTGCTCCACCATATCGGCAAAGTGATGGGCACGCGGGGCCGGCAAAGTCCATTCGTTCATTTCGATATAGGACGTCGTAGGCAGGTAGACGACGCCACGGCTACGGGTACTGGCGTGGTAATCGCTGTAGCGCGAAGTGCGAATCTTGGGCGACGCCAGCACCCCTTCGATGAACTGGGTCAACCAGCCTTTCTCGTAAACCCATTCATAGGTTTCCGGCCAGATACCGAACTTTTCGATATCATCGAAATAGATCGCCGCAGCATCGCAGGCGCCCTGATCTGCCAGGTGCTCCAGATAGGCCACAACCTCATTGGCCGGCGAAAAAGGCAGTCGGTAACGCAGTTCCTCAGAAATGGGAAACAGATCGAGACGTTTGCCGTCTTCCTCGGTGGAAAAATACCCATTCAGATCCGTCACGTCCTTGCCGGCACAAAGAAAGTGGTAATCATCGACGGTGACATACTGGATTGAAGCATCGTGCAACGCCGGCACAACCGTCGCCTCCCACACCCGCTCGGTCAGCCAGGCGCCGTTGGGGCGCTCGCCCAGCACGCGCTCCAGGCGATGCGACAGCGCCTGGAGCTGGCCCAATCTGTCGCGCTCCGGAATCACCGCCAGCACCGGCTCAGTATCACCGCCGCCGAACAATTCCGCCTGACCGCGCGCCACCATTTCACGCAGCAGCTGCATGTCTTCCGGATAGACCCGTTGCAAGTGGTCCAGCAACCAGCCGCTGAAATGAATGGCAAAGCGAAAATCGGGGTAGCGGTGAACAGTGTGGAGAAACGGGCGGTAGCAGCGCTGGTGTGCGTCCTCCAGCACTTCGGTGAAATTGCCGACCGGCTGGTGGGCATGCACCCCCAGTAACAGACAAATGGTGTTGCTTTTCATTGCTGCCTTGTCTCCTGTTTGCTTACCGCAGAGCAAAATGTGCTGTTACCCGCCGCTGGCAAGCGGCACTCATGAACCGCGCCGCATCACGCCACCCGTCTCGGCATAACCGCCGCCGTGGCTGATGGTTTGCTGCAGCTGATCCGGTATGGGCAACTTCAGCAGGCGATACAGATTGGACAGATTCTGCCGGAACAACTGGTCAAAACTTTTAACCGACAAGCTCGGGTTGTAATCGCCGAACCACCAGAACCAGTCGGAACTTTCGCACACCGACAGCTGCGCTTCCGCAGCGGCAATTTCGGTTTCCGTCAGACGCCGGCTTGCTACCACCAGATCGAAACTCTGTTTGGCCGCGCACAGCATATCCCAGGCGCGGTTTTTGTCCCGCTCGCCAATCCAGGTGGAAAAGGTGCCATACACCCAGCTGCCGGCAACCAGGCTGGGAAGCTCACCGGCGTAGGCACATTGCTGGCCCTTCTGGGTGCCACACTGATTGAGATATTCGCTGAAGGTCAGCAGACGGATTTCCGGATCTGCAGCCATTGCCTCATAGAGCCCGGAAAGGAAATAGAAGCCGTTATACGGGTAATACTCCCAGGCATTCTCACCATCCATGATAATGCTGACAATCGGCATTTCATCCTTTGGCGTATGGTGCAGGATGTTTTTCAATTCGCCGATGAAGTGATTGACTGCGTCACGGCCATGCCACTTGGCATATTCAAAACCGATAAAATCGGACAGCCGGTCATCGCGGAAAAACACCGACATGCCGCCGCTCCTGCTACCCACCCGGTAGGGCCGGTACAGGTAACGCATCCGGTCGGGCAGCGCGCCGTCCGGCGAAGCCTTGCGAATGCTGTTTGCCAGCACGGTCTCGCCGGTCGCCGCCCAGCTGAGATTCTGACTGGCCATGAGATCAATCACCGCGTCGGACACGCCGCCCTCTGCCGGCCACATGCCGTTGGGCAATTCACCAAAGCGCTGCGCATGCGCCTGCAGCGCAGTAATGATGTGCCGGGTCACCCGATTGCGCCCACCCGGATAAACATGCGCATCCGGCAAGGGCATGTCGGGAACAGCCTCCCGGGCGGAGTTGAAATCGATCAGCAAAGGCGACAACGGATGATGGTAAGGCGTGGAGGACAGCTCGATACGCCCCTGCTGCGCCAGCTTTTTGTAGCGCGGAACGATGCTCGACAACACCTGCCCGATCAGATCAAACAGAGCCGAGCGATCATGCACGGAAAAATGCTCACCTTTGCTCATCAACTCAATGATGAGTGGATTCTCGCGGCGAATGGTTTCCCCGGTCCAGACCAGGTGATACCACACCAGCAGGTCGGCATAATATTGATCTGACAGATACATTAATCGGCCGTGCCCCTGCTGTTCCAGCGTGGTATACAGATCATGCAGCCGGCTGTAGGGCAAGAAGGGGTGGATCATGGTGCTGTGATTGCAGCGGAAACAGCTGTCAAGAATCAACTGCCGCTCCGCCAGCGTGAGCTGATCAAAATCATGCTTGATCAGCAAACGCAGCAGCGGATCCGGTACTTTCCCAGCAGCAAAGCCCTGCGCGTAAGCCTCAATCTGATCCAGCAGCACCGGCACAAAATTGAATACCGCACGTGCTTCCTTGTGCTGTTCCAGATGCCACACCATGTCGGTGTAGTCCTTGATGGCATGCAGATAGGTCCAGGGCAGGACAAAATCGCCGGAAAGATGGTCGCGATAATCCGGCTGATGCATATGCCAGCACATGACGAGGTTGACCTGGCGTGGATGTTCCATGCCCTTCACTTCCCTGGAAATGCCCCCTGATGGGGCAGCGTTAGCGAACCTGATGCACCGGCTGACCGAGCATGTCAGGTGTAATCAGTGTAATACCTCTGGGCGTCACGTGAAACCGCTTCGCATCCTCTGCCGGGTCCACGCCCACCACCAGGCCTTCCGGAATATTGCAGCCCTTATCGACCACAACGCGATTCAGATAGACATTTCTGCCAATGGTCACACTTGGCAGGATCACGGAATCGATCACCTCGGAATAACTGTTTATCCGCACATCGGAAAACAGCAGCGAGCGCGTCACCTTCGCCCCGCTGATGATACATCCGCCGGACACCATGGAATCAACCGCCATACCCCGCCGATCGTCGTCGTCAAAAACAAATTTGGCCGGCGGCAGTTGTTCCTGATAAGTCCAGATGGGCCAGTCGGTGTCATACAGATTGAGATCGGGTTGCACCTTGATCATTTCCATATTGGCCTCCCAATAAGCATCAACCGTACCCACATCACGCCAGTACGGATGCCCCTTGGGCGAGCCGATACAACTGTCGGCAAAATTGTGCGAAAAAACCCGGTAGCGGGAAACAATATAAGGGATCAGATCCTTGCCGAAATCGTGCTCGGAATGTCGCTCATCCGCATCCCGAATCAGCTGTTCATACAGGAACGAGGCATTGAAAATATAAATCCCCATGCTCGCCAACGCCACGTCGGGTTTGCCCGGCATTGGTGTCGGATTATCCGGCTTCTCAACAAAATCGCGTACCCGGCCGACATCGTCCACACTCATGACCCCAAATGCTTTGGCATCCTCCAGCGGCACTTCCATGCAGGCAATAGTCAAATCGGCACCACTGGCGGCGTGCCGCGCGAGCATTTCGCCATAGTCCATTTTATAAATATGGTCGCCCGCCAGAATCAACACATATTCCGGGCCGTAATCGCGCAAAATGTCCATATTCTGGAACACCGCATCCGCCGTACCCTTGTACCAATCCACCTCGATACGCTGCTGCGCGGGCAGGAGATCGACAAATTCGTTAAATTCGCCACGCAGGAAGCCCCAGCCACGCTGGATGTGTTTGATCAGGCTGTGCGCCTTGTACTGCGTCAACACACCGATACGGCGAATGCCGGAATTTAAGCAGTTGGAAAGCGGGAAATCGATAATTCTGAACTTGCCACCAAACGGCACGCTCGGCTTGGCACGCCAGTCGGTCAATTGTTTCAGCCGACTGCCGCGACCTCCGGCCAGGATGAGAGCAACGGTATTCTTGGTCAACACGCTAACAAATCGCGGATAGTCCCTGTTTGAGGCAACCATACATTTCCCCTGACTACGTTGTATTTATTGTGGCAACACAGTAGAGCCTATTTCAGCCAGTTTCATACCTTGCGTTGATTCTGGCAAGTGATGGATGCAAGGCGTTCGGTGCAGTGAATGGCATTCCCATTCACCAGCCGGACAACGCCGCAGACGCACTTGCCAGAGTCGCCCCCTTTAAACCTTATATTCTGGGGCCTGGATTCTATGGGGCAGATTACCGCGTCACGGGGTGCTGGTTTGAAACGGCCAAACCGCGCACCCCGCGCCTTGTACCCCACCCCATAGAATTCGGGCGCAAGGCATGAAACTGACTGAAACAGGCTCTTACACTTGCTCTACTGGCAGAGCCTGTTAATATGAATATAGCACCCGAATAATAAAATGCGATGACGGAAATGCTCACATCATCAATTTGTCAGATAGTTCCGTTATCCTGGGAACACAGATAACCACATTGCCCATGAAACTTCTCCCCCCCCACCTGCATGCGTCATTCAATGCCCTGCTGCACGGACGTCTGCACGATCCGCACAGCCTGCTCGGCCTTCACTCAGCCGGGGAGCTCTGGCAGATTCGGGTATTTTCTCCGCACAGCCAGGCGGTGCAGGTACAGTTGGATGGAACCTGGCAGGAGCTGACCCGCGTGCACCCGGCCGGCCTGTTCATCTGGCAAGGCACTGAAAAACCAGACAGCCGTTACCTGTTGCAGTTCCATGAAGCCCACCGACAGTATGAGCAGGAAGATCCGTATTGCCAGCCGCAGGAAATTGCCGAATTCGACCTGTATCTATTCAACGAAGGCAAGTCGCAACAGGCATATGCGGTGTTGGGAGCGCACCCGGGCACGGTCAACGGCATAGAGGGTGTGCGTTTTGCCGTGTGGGCGCCCAATGCGGAACGCGTCAGCGTGGTGGGCGACTTCAATCACTGGGACGGCCGTATCAACCCGATGCGCTCGCTCGGCGCCAGCGGCGTCTGGGAACTGTTCATCCCCCGCCTCCCCAATGGTTCGCTGTACAAATTCGAAATCCGCAACCGGCATTCGGGGCAGGTACTGCTCAAGGGCGACCCGTACGCGCGCGCCTGGGAAATGCGCCCCGGCACGGCTTCCCGTGTGGTGGCCGAAGCTTGCTATAGCTGGCAGGACCAGCCCTGGCTGGAGCAGCGACGCAGCCACGACTGGCTGCATCGCCCCATGAACATTTATGAAGTGCATGCCGGCAGCTGGCGCCGGCATGCCGACGGGCGCTTCTATCGCTGGAGCGAACTGGCTGACGAACTCATCCCTTACGTGCAAACACAGGGCTACACCCACATCGAACTGTTGCCGATCACGGAACACCCGCTGGATGAGTCGTGGGGTTATCAGTCCACCGGCTATTTCGCCCCCACCAGCCGTTACGGCAGCCCGGACGAGTTGCGTGCCTTTGTCGATGCCTGCCACCAGGCCGGTATCGGCGTAATTCTCGACTGGGTGCCGGCGCATTTTCCGCGCGACGGTTTCGCGCTGGCTTATTACGACGGCACCGCCTTGTATGAGCATGAAGACCCGCGGCTGGGCATGCATCAGGACTGGGGCACCCACATTTTCAATTTCGGCCGCAATGAGATCAAAAGCTTCCTCATATCCAGCGCCCACTATTGGCTCGACGCCTTTCACATTGACGGTTTGCGGGTCGATGCCGTGGCCTCCATGCTGTACCTCGACTATTCACGCAAGGAAGGCGAGTGGCTGCCCAACAAATTCGGCGGACGGGAGAATCTCGAAGCCATCGATTTCCTGCGCGAACTGAATATCATGGTGCACCAGTGTTTCCCCGGCGCATTGACGCTGGCGGAAGAATCAACCGCCTGGCCGATGGTGTCGCGCCCCACCTATCTGGGCGGCCTGGGGTTTTCCATGAAATGGAACATGGGCTGGATGAACGACACGCTGCACTATATGGCGCTGGACCCGATCTATCGCCGCTACAACCACAATAATCTGACCTTCGGGCAGCTGTATTCCTACTCGGAAAATTTTGTCCTGCCGTTCTCGCACGACGAAGTCGTACACGGCAAACGTTCGCTACTGGACAAGATGCCCGGCGATGCCTGGCAGAAATTTGCCAACCTGCGCCTGCTCTTGACCTATCAGATGACCTACCCGGGTAAAAAACTCAATTTCATGGGCAACGAATTCGGCCAGGGGCGCGAGTGGAATGTGAACGAGGCACTGCAATGGCAATTAACCGATATCGACTGGCATCGCGGCGTACAGGCCGCGGCCCGGGACCTGAACCATCTGTATCGCGATCTGCCGGCGCTGCACGACCTGGATTTCGACAGCCAGGGATTCAGCTGGATCGACTGCCATGACGCCGACCAGTCGGTGCTTTCCTTCCTGCGCCAGGCACGCGACGGCTCCTTTGTGTTGATCTGCCTCAACTTCACGCCGATTCCGCGTCACGGCTACCGCATCGGAGTCCCGTACGACGGCGTGTATAATGAGATCTTTAATAGCGATGCCGCTTACTATGCCGGCGGCAACCTGGGCAATCCCAGGTTAACCACAATCAATACCAGCTGGATGGGATTTCCGCACCTGCTGGAACTGACTCTGCCACCCCTGAGCGGCATTATTTTGCAGATGCAAAAATAACTACAACAGGCCAGGCGCGCCCACGCCAAACTTGGCGCACCGGCCAGCAACGATGAGGACGAATATGAGCAGCCCGACCCAGCTCTACTCCTGGAAAGCCCTGCAAAAACACCAACAAACCATCGCCAGCAAACACATGCGTGACTGGTTCATCCAGGATCCGCAGCGTTTCAGCCGTTATTCGTTCGAGATCAACAATATCCTGTTCGATTTCTCAAAAAACCGCATTTGCGACGAAACCATCGGCCTGCTGATGAACCTCGCCCGCGACCAGCAACTGGAACAATGGCGCGACCGCATGTTCAGCGGTGAACCCATCAACACCACGGAAAAACGCGCCGTGCTGCACGTCGCCCTGCGTAACCGCAGCAACCGCCCCATTCAGGTGGATGGCGAAGACGTGATGCCCAAGATCAACGCCGTGCTGGCGCAAATGCGCAGCTTCACCGAGCGCGTGCGTAGCGGGGAATGGCAAGGCTACACCGGCAAAGCCATTACCGATGTGGTCAACATCGGCATCGGCGGCTCGGATCTCGGCCCGGCCATGGCCACGGAAGCCCTGCTGCAGTTCGGCCGGCCGTCGATGCGCTTTCATTTTGTTTCCAACATCGACAGCAACCACCTGTATGAAACCGAGCGCGGCCTGAATCCGGAAACCACTCTGTTCATCGTCGCCTCCAAGACGTTCACCACCCTGGAAACCATGACCAACGCCCAGTCGGCCCGGCGCTGGTTTCTCGAACATGCCAAGGATGAGGCCGCCATCGCCAAACATTTCGTGGCCATTTCCACCAATGCCAAAGAAGTCACCCTCTTCGGCATCGATCTGGCCAACATGTTCGAATTCTGGGACTGGGTCGGCGGGCGCTATTCGCTCTGGTCTGCCATCGGCCTGCCGATTGCCATTGCCGTGGGCATGGATAATTTCGAGCAGTTCCTGCAGG
>JAJZTZ010000119.1 GCA_021847305.1 Pseudomonadota bacterium
CCTTGAGGCGACCATTGTCGTCCGACCAGCCGACCTGGCCCTTGAGCCACTTCAAGTCAAATGGAGCTGCACCGGCCACCTGACCCCGGGTGTTCTGCAACAGCACATTCGCAGTCATCCCGGTCAGCCGACCGCGACTGATATCCAGCCAGGACTGTACGGCACCATAACCGCCCTGGACCGGCAGTGCAAACGGCAGGCGCGCCTGTAAGGGCGCAACGCCGACCTGATCGAAATGGCTGTATAGCGTGCCACGCCAGCTGGATAATTGCTGCAGGCTGCGGCCGCGAAAATCGCCGCGCACGTCAATCCGGGGCGTCACATCCTGCAGCTGGCCGACCAGACCGAAACGATGCCGGCTTCCGTTGTTGTGCAAGCGCATGGATACCTGATTGAGCATAACCGGCTGCAGCTTGTGCATTTGGTCATGCCAGCCGATGTGGGCGCCATCAATCAGAATACGGTGTTGCGCCAGGAGCCAGTCGGACAACCCTGTATCGGGACCCGGCCGGTTCAGCCAGATGCCACCCAGCCAGATTTTGCCGGCCTCGTCATAACGCAACTCCAGCGAGGGGTTAAGCAGCAGAACGGAGTCAAACCGCAGGGAAAAAGTGGGCAGAGTCCACCACGACAAACTGGCTTTGACTGCGGCCAGGCTCAGCACCGGCTTGCCGCCGGCATCGAGAATCTGCAGATTTTTGAGAAACAGCCGGGGATGCAAACCAGACCAATCGGCCTGGATACTTTCGAGAGTAACCGGCTGGCCGATTGCCCGACTCATCGCCTGGATAAGCTGCGGCCGGTATTGACCGATATTCGGCAGTATCCAGTAACGCAACCCTGCCACAATGCCGCTTATAACCAGCAGAAACAGCACCAGAACAATTGAAAGCAGGCGCGAATGCCGCCGCCAGAGGCGCAACACCCGGCTACCCAGCCAATCAAGCAGCGACAGGAAAGCCTGCCAGCCCCTGGCGGGGACAGAACCAAGTTGTTTGATGCGCCCGAAAAAACCCAATCAGCTTACTGCCTATCTTTAAACCATCAACTCTGCCGATGCGGCGGGCAGCCATGTATCACTTTGTGTTTACAGCCTTAAGCATAACGCTTTATGCCATTTTGCGTTTACCGAATATCGACCCGGAAACGCTTATTTCACTGCTTCCTGCAATTGTTCCAGAATGGCTCTACAGTTTTGGTTCCGGCTCACATTTGCCTACGGCAAACGTGAGCCTCCACCGAAACCCCGCCAAACTTTGACGACACAAATGCGCCGCTTACTTCACTGCTTCCTGCAATTGTTCCAGAATGGCTCTACAGTTTTGGTTCCGGCTCACATTTGCCTGCGGCAAACGTGAGCCTCCACCGAAACCCCGCCAAACTTTGACGACACAAATGCGCCGCTTACTTCACTGCTTCCTGCAATTGTTCCAGAATGGCGGGGTTTTCCAGCGTCGAGACGTCCTGGGTGATGGTTTCGCCTTTGGCGATGGCGCGCAGCAGGCGGCGCATGATTTTGCCGGAGCGGGTTTTCGGCAGGTTGTCACCGAAGCGGATTTCGTCCGGCTTGGCAATCGGGCCGATTTCCTTGCCCACCCATTCACGCAGCTCAGCCACGGCCTTGCGTGCTTCCTCGCCCTGCAGACGGGCGCCCTTGAGCACCACAAAGGCAACCACCGATTCGCCCTTGATTTCGTGCGGTTTGCCCACCACGGCAGCTTCGGCCACCAGGGGGTTGGCCACCAGGGCAGATTCGATCTCCATGGTACCCAGGCGGTGTCCGGACACGTTCAGCACGTCGTCGATACGGCCCATGATCCAGTAGTAGCCGTCCTGGTCCTGGTGCGCGGAGTCGCCGGCCAGATAGAGCTTGCCGCCCAGGTCTTCGGGGAAATAGGCTTTCTTGAAACGCTCCGGGTCTTTCCACAGTGTACGCAGCAGGCTGGGGAAAGGACGGCGAATCACCAGGAAACCGCCGCTGCCCTGGTTGACCGGGTGACCCGCTTCGTCGACGATGTCGGCCATGATGCCGGGCAGCGGCAGGGTGCAGGAACCCGGCTTGGTGGCAATCGCGCCCGGCAACGGCGCCAGCATGTTGCTGCCGGTCTCGGTCTGCCACCAGGTATCCACCACCGGACAGCGGCCACCGCCCACCACTTCCTGATACCACATCCAGGCCTCGGGGTTGATCGGCTCGCCCACTGTGCCGAGCAAGCGCAGGGACGACAAGTCATACTTCTGCGGCAGATCGCCACCCAGCTTGATCAGCGAACGGATGGCCGTCGGTGCGGTGTAGAACGTGGTGACCTTGTGACGGGCAATCATGTCCCAGAATCGGCCGGCATCCGGATAGGTCGGCACACCCTCGAAGATCACTTCGGTACCGCCCAGCGCCAGCGGACCGTAAGCCACATAGGTATGACCGGTAATCCAGCCCACGTCGGCGGTACACCAGTACACATCGTCGGCCTTGTGGTCGAATACCCACAGCATCGACAGGATGGCGCCCAGCAGGTAACCGCCGGTGCTGTGCTGTACGCCCTTGGGTTTACCGGTACTGCCGGAGGTATAGAGAATAAACAGCGGGTCTTCGGCATTCATCCACTCCGGCTCGCACACCAGCGGCTGCTTGTCGGCCAGGTCATGCCACCAGATGTCGCGCCCGGCCACCCAGTTGATTTCGGCGCCGGTGCGGCGGAACACCACCACATTCTGCACGCACTCGGTATCGCCCAGCGCCATGGCTTCGTCAACGGCTGTCTTGAGTGGTACGACTTTGCCGCCGCGCATGCTGCCGTCGGCGGTGACAATCACCTTGGCGCCGGCATCGACCACGCGTTCATGCAGACTCTTGGCGGAGAAACCACCGAACACCACCGAATGAATGGCGCCGATGCGAGCACACGCCTGCATGGCCACGACCGCTTCCACCCCCATGGGCATGTAGACCACCACGCGGTCGCCCTTTTGCACGCCGAGGGACTTGAGGCCATTGGCAAACTGGCACACGCGCGCATGCAGCTCGCCGTAAGTCACACGACTGACCTTACCGTCGTCGGATTCAAAAATCAGAGCGGTTTTGTCTTTTTTGTCTGCCAGATGACGGTCGAGACAGTTATAGGAGACATTCAGCTCGCCGTCGTAGAACCAGCGGAAAAACGGTGCATTCGATTCATCCAGCACCTGAGTGAACGGCTTGTGCCAGCTGATATGCTGGCGCGCCAGACCGGCCCAGAAACCGGGATAGTCGGCCTCGGCCTGACGGCAAAGTTCGTCATACCCTTCCCGTCCACTGACGTTGGCTTGCGCGACAAATTCTGTTGTCGGCGCAAATACGCGGTTTTCGGTCAAAACGGATTCGATGGTGGACATAATCAGAGGGCTCCTGCAAATACAACGGCAACAGTGTGTGAATGTTCGCTATACAACGTCTGCCAGACCGGATTTCAGATACAAACGACCCGGTTCAGGCGACAACCGGAAAACTCCGGCGATCAGACCCTGAATAATATAGCGTTTGCAATCCTACTTCCACCCTATAGAATCTCTAACATGTCTACGCCACTTGATATTGCCGCACAATTCAGCCGCTACAGCCGCAATTTGCTGGCCAAGGCGCCCCAAATCCGCGACGAACTGCATGATGCCGTGCATCAACCCTGCAACAAATCCACCATGCAGGACTGGCTGCAAGGCGAGCCCATCAGCGACGAAACCAGTCTCAAAACGCGCCTGCGACAGCTGCGCGAACGCGCCATGGTATGGATCATGGCCCGCGACCTGGCGGGACTTGCCGATTTGAATGAAGTGGTCAGCAGCGTCACCGCACTGGCCGAAGTAGCGGTAGAAACCGCCTATCACCACCTGTACCGCCAGCTCACTGAACAATATGGCGTTCCGCGCGCGGAAAACGGCGACGCCCAGCAGCTGATCGTAATCGGCATGGGCAAACTGGGCGGCGAGGAACTGAATGTCTCATCCGACATCGACCTGATCTTCGTTTATCCCGAAGACGGCCAGACCGATGGCAGCACTGCACTATCCAACCATGAATTCTTCACCCGGCTGGGGCGCAAACTGATTTCGGCCATCAGCAAGCACACTGCGGACGGTTTTGTCTTCCGCGTCGACATGCGGCTGCGCCCATACGGCGATTCCGGCCCGCTGGTTTCCAGCTTTGCCATGCTGGAGGAATACTTCATCACCCAGGGCCGCGAATGGGAACGCTATGCCTGGGTCAAAGCCAAACCGCTCACCGGCGAGCGCCATGGCGACCTGGACCGGCTGGTCAAACCCTTTGTCTACCGCAAATACCTCGATTTCGGTGCATTCGGCTCAATGCGCGACCTGCATGCGCAAATCCGCCGCGAAGTGGCGCGCCGCGAACTGGCCGACAATATCAAACTGGGGCCGGGTGGCATTCGCGAAGTCGAATTCATCGGCCAGGTATTCCAGCTGATACGCGGCGGCAAATTGCCGCAACTGCAACTACGCAGCACCCGCGCCGTACTTCCTTTGCTGGCGCGGCAGGGCTGGCTGCCGCAAACGGCGGTGGACGAGCTGCTGGCCGCCTACACCTTTCTGCGCAATCTGGAGCACCGTCTGCAATATCTGGACGACCAGCAGACCCAGAACCTCACACGCAACCCAGACGATCTGGCCGCCATTGCCGGCAATATGGGCTTTCCCGACAGTGAGGCA
The DNA here is from genome assembly GCA_021847305.1 of Pseudomonadota bacterium. GTDB lineage: Bacteria > Pseudomonadota > Gammaproteobacteria > Burkholderiales > JAJZQI01 > JAJZQI01. The sequence continues at coordinate 4,702 of JAJZTZ010000119.1, forward strand.
TTCCTGCAGGAACTGGAGCGTCACCGGCAGCACGTGACCCGTCATTTCGAACAGGTGTTCGTCGCGCCGCAAAGCGACCAGACGCAGCACCCCCTGCGCGCACTGTGGCCGGACGGCCTGAGCGATTGCAGCGACAAATTGACCCAACTGGGCTTCGGCGATCCCGCCAGTGCCTGCCAGCACCTGCAGGCGCTGGCTGACAGTGGCCGTTACAAGGGCCTTCCGGCAGCCAACCGCCAGCGTTTTGACGCGCTCATGCCGCCACTGCTGGAAATGACGGCCCGGCAAAGCAATCCAGACCTGACGCTGGAACGCGTCTTGCGACTGATGGAAGCCATCGCCCGACGCGGCTCGTATCTGGCGCTACTGCTGGAATACCCGCAAACCCTGCATCAGGTAGTGCGCATGATGAGCGCCAGTCAATGGGCGGCAGAATATCTCACGCGCTACCCGATTTTGCTCGATGAGCTGCTGGATGCCCGCCTGCTGTACGCCGAACCCGACTGGCCGACACTGCAGCGCGAACTCGATCAGCTGCTCCAGCAACTGGGCGACGACACCGAACGGCAGATGGACGCCCTGCGGCAATTCAAGAATGCCCAGACCTTTCACCTGCTGGCCCAGGACCTGGCCGGTCTGCTGCCGCTGGAAAAGCTTTCCGACCACCTGTCAGCCCTCGCAGATGTGCTGCTTGCCGTCACCCTGCAACACTGCTGGCAGCAGCTGAAAACCCGCCATCGCGAGTCGCCGGCCTTCGCCATCATCGGCTATGGCAAGCTGGGCGGCAAGGAACTCGGCTATGCCTCAGACCTGGACATTATCTTCCTGTACCAGGATGACGACGAACGGGCCGCGGAAATCTACGCCCGCCTCGCCCAGCGCCTGAACGGCTGGCTTAACAGCATGACCTCCGCCGGGTTGTTGTACGAAACCGATCTGCGACTGCGTCCGAACGGTGCGGCCGGCTTACTGGTCAGCACCGTGGAGGCGTTCGACGTTTACCAGGAAAAAGACGCCTGGACCTGGGAACACCAGGCCCTCACCCGCGCCCGTTTTGTTGCCGGCATGCCGGAAATCGGCCGGCAGTTTGACACTATCCGCCAACGCATCCTGAGCAAACAGCGCGATTTGCCGGATTTGCGCGCCGATGTGCTGTCGATGCGGCAAAAGATGCTCGACGGCCACCCCAATCACAGCGATTTATTCGATCTCAAACATGACCGGGGTGGCATCATCGACGTTGAATTTATCGTCCAGTACCTGATTCTGGCCCACTCCTGGCAGCATCCGGAACTGACCGGCAATATCGGCAACCTGGCCCTGCTTGGGCTGGCTGGCAAACTCGGACTGATCCCGGCCGAACTGGCAACCCGCTGCAGCGAAGCCTATCGCAGCTATCGCCAGCGTCAGCATCAACTGCGCCTGCAAGGTGACCGTTACGCCCGTCTCAGCCGAAATGAAATTGCCGAGCATATAAAATCTGTAACAGATTTATGGTCTTATGTCTTCGTTTAGCGCCTGCAGCACAATGCCATTTGCATAACGGTACATATGTACTATAATTTGGCAAATTGCATAAAAATGCTCGATGGAGACAGACATGAACCCGACCCGCAAAACCAAACCGGCGACGCGCAGCCGCCTGACCCAGCCGACCGAAGCAACGGCTAAAACTGCACCGGAACCGACAGCCAATCCGATCACTATCATGGCCATCAACCAGTACAGTACACCGGCCACCCTGCGCAAATTGCGGATGCGCCAGGGCGGCTAGGCAGTACCACCGGTACGACGCGGTTATTTGTTCTTGCGCATGGCGGTCAGCAGGCTCTCGGCCTTGGCGCCGAGATAAACATACACCCCCAGGCCGACCAGCAAACCGATTGCCGCCCCCATCATCCACACGCCC